>NZ_CP017042.1:347500-680000 GCF_001717585.1 Selenomonas sp. oral taxon 920 | reverse complement strand
TCCCTGTGCAGGGGCTTCCCCGCTGCGCAAATACTCCTCGAATCCACGGGCGAAACGCTCTTGCATCCATTCACGTTTGAGACGTTCGACTTCTGCCGCGTCACCCTTCTTCTCTGCCGCAAGAATCTTCTCCTCACGGTTACGAAACTCTGCCGCAGAAGCTGTCCCCACGTACTCGTCCGCCGCACCTTTCGTCCACGTCGCCCATTTCTGGATTGCGGCAAGGTCTTTGGCATAGCGGCTCTCTGGTGCAACTTCTGCGATATGTTCCAAATCAAACAGGAAGTTATGCGCCATCTCGTGCATAAACGTCGACTGATCTGCCGCCTGCATGAGAGAAATCAGACGTTGCGTACCGCCAAGCGTCGCCGTGATATTGCCCTTCGCTCCATGCGCCTGCTCTTGGTTGAACTTCTCAATGATCTGAATTGCCTTATCGTCGAAGATAACATAGCAACGACCATCACGTTGTCCATCGTACGTGATACCCTTGATTCCGACCTCGTTCAGCGCAAGAGAAGCTTCTTTGTCTCCGCGAAGCTGTGAAAACACATCAGAGATTGATTGATATATCTCTCGTCCCGACTTAAACCTCCGCAAATATACTTGCGGAAGCGTTGCACCATCAAGGAGGTCTACAAGATTCTTCTCATACGTCCGTCGAAGTTCCTCTGCCTCCTCTTTCTGCCATTCATAGACTTCATCCGATCTGGATAGAGTATCTTCCATGCTCAACAGATCATCATAATCCCCACTGAGATCGTCAAATCGAGTGTCCGTCTTTCCAAGCCTACTGAGAAGGGTGTACGTATCAGCACGGGAAAACATCTCTTCCAGCTTTTCCTGTACGAACTTGGTCTGCTCGTCAAAGGACTTCTGCTCGTCAAGCAGCACATCATCGTCGGGGATTTCGACGTGGTAGAGCTTTCCGACAGGTCTTTTCACATCCAGATGAACCTTCTCAGGATCCACCGAATCAAGTGCGTGAATCGCCACCTCCTCCTTGCGCGCATACCCGACAAACATCACACGGTACATATTGAGAGCGCGTACTACATCCGCCGCCGTGCGACGTCCCCCTTTCTCGGATGGCTTCGCGGCATCGATCGTCATCCCTGCATTGCTGTGCTTTGGCACAGAGGCGCGCAACTCCCGCATAGACACCTTCGGATTCTCCTCATAGAGCGCAAGCGGGCGGTCGAACTCCGCCACAATCCCATCCCAGTTTTCCTTTTCCCGTACATGCCACTTGCGCTCCCTAGCAATCACAGCAGCAGCGCCCATGCGCTCCACATCGTGTGCATTATCCTCAAGTGCCTGCAGTGCCTGTTGTACCTCAGGCGGCGCATCTGCAATCGGCTTACCGTCGTACAGCATCGTATAGAGCGTCTTGTGATTCTCTTTCAGGTGCTCCTTATATTCCTCCGAGACTGCACGATCCTGCGCCGTATACAGCCCCCAGCCGTGCGCCTGTGCGCCCTCACCTGTGTCGATCATCTCAAGCAGGAACTCACGGAAGTCATACGGAGAACCGTGCCATGCACTCTGCTCAAACGTCTCTGTTTCAGGTTCTTTCCACCGCAACTTATCGGGGTCAATCTTCTTCAGTACATCCACACGATGCTGAGACATATCGATTGACTTTTGTATCCCTTCTTTCTCGTACACCAAGTCTGCTGCAAGGCCATCGCTTGAAGGATAGTTAATCGTCGACATAATGTAGCTATCTGGATGAAATTCCTTTGCGAAATCTTCCTTTGTGGTATTCGGATTCTTTTCCAGCATAGCAAGTGCTTTATTTACATGCGCAAGGTATTTCTTATCGCTCTCTACCGTGCGCTCACCACTTGCTAAAAGATCGTTATACTTTTCCCGCAGGCTCTCAGTGTCATGAACATTTTTCCATCCATCGAGCCACTCCAATCCTTCAAGAACATCTCCAGACAGATCGCCTGCGTCTTTTCCATCATAGGTAAACTGGAGCCCGGTGTTTTGCTCCGTACTTACTTCATCAGACGTCTCCTCCTGTCGCTGCCTATATTGTTCTTGCTCCTCCTCACTAAGTTCATCCCAACGCACCAATTTGAGGATTCCGATTACCTCCGGATTGCGAAGAATGACTTCGTTCGGGTCATTCCCATACTCATAGGATGTCCCTGAAATAAGATATACGTTTTCATTCAGATATTCATTGCTGTCGTTCAGTTGCTCGATTGCATGTTCCTTGAGTTCATCAAGGTCTTGATAGTCACCGCCGAAATTCATTACATCCACAGCACAAGCCCCATCGAGCTCAGTTTCCGTCCAATTCCCCTCCGGCCAGTCATGAGAGTTTTCAAGTTCATCGCCGATCTGATACACATTGTCATCATAGCGAATACCAATAAACGCAGATTTCAGTGCTTGTTTCTCATCCACCTCAACGAATTGAATGTCAACAACTCTATGGTTAAATTTTTCCAGAGCCATCTTCTCCCAATAGGACATCTGATAGAACTTCGAATTTGCCACAGCATCCATCTGCATCATACGTTCCTTGATATTCTCAAGCGTATGGATATAGCCGTTCAGCTCGTCCAGCTGCGCCCTTGCCTCCTGCATCGCATCGACAGCTTCCTGCGAACTCGGCATCCACCCCTCCACCTGTGGGGCAGAGGAATCCCCCACTGTAAGGAGATAGGCAAGATCAATGAGTTCGCCCTTGCGCGGTGCACGACCATGTTCCTTGTAAAAGTCCCGATACCACGGCTCATTATTGGACACACGGATGCCGCGCCCGTCGTCGTCAATCGGGACGATGTCAACACCGTTGCCCATGCCACGGTCGAGAGCATCCAAAGCAGGGCGCAGCAGCTCATCACGCTCTGATACAATGTCTTTGTAGAGGGTACGCCACCCCTTCGCAGGGCTCACAGCATCCTGCAAGGTTGCCGCAACAGCCATCTCACGTTCATTAGCATCAGGGAAATTCTCGTCGATGAATCCTTTGACGATTTCAGCCTTTTTCTTCGCAGCCTCTTTCTTCTGATCGTCTGCATACGCATCCACGCGCAGATGATCACGGATATAGTCCGCAGCGGTATACGGTTCTCCCTTCACTTCGCTATAAATTGCCGCCATACGATCTGCATAACGCGCCGCAAGGAGTGCAGATGCTCGCGCAGCCGTGCGGGCTTTTTTGCTTTTTGCTCCTCCGAGCTGACCCGCAAGCTCATGATAGACGCTTCTCGCCTCAGGAGACAGTTCCGCCGTTGCGACAACATCCCCGGGTTGGAGGCCTTTTATTGCGCCTGCAACCGCTTCGAGAGCGTCTTTCTGTGCATTGATTTTCTCAATCTCAGGCTGTATCTGTGCAAGATACTCTGCCGCTTCCGCACTGCCGTCATTCTGTACGGCTGTCAGTTCTGCGAGATCGGAATCCAGACGGTTCATGCGACGCTTAATTTCTGCCGCAGGATGATTCACATCTGCAAGCAAAATATCCCGTGCAAGGGCGCGGTGCTCATGTTCTGCAAATGCACTCTCCACGTAACGGTCAACGGAATCGCCAACTTCCTCTTCTGTTTTCGACTGGAACGCACTAAGCACTTCCTTGACAATTTTCGCCTCATGTTGCGCCTGCTTATCCGTGAATAGGTCAGAGGACTTCGTGATATTCTGGAAGAGTGCCTTGCGTTTTCCATCATCGAGATTCGCAGTCATCTGTTGGAGAGTAGACGTTTTGACAGGCAGCATCCCAGTCCCATCCGCGCACGCCTGCAGCTCCTCTGCGCTGATGTTATTTGCGGCAGCAATCTCCTGCACAAGCTCCGCGCCGCCCTCTTCCTGATTGAGTGATACAATATCTACGGCCGTTGTCTCTATCCCATAGCGGCGGTTCTGCGAATCAAGCATCTCATTCACAAGATCAGGTGCTTTGCCTTGGAGTTCCTGTACGTTCTTCAGGTTATCCCCTACCGCCTCAACAGTATTCATGAGGTGCTGATTCTCATTGACGCTCCGATAGAGACGGTCTTTGATCAGATTCTCCATATGAGCGCGTGCCCCGAGCATTGTATTCGTATGTGCGCCAACATGACCGCCGAAACCGATGAGACCAAACCCCATGATAGAAGGAGCGGCCTCAATTGCCGCAGCCGTGGATTTCTGCAGAATTTGCCGGACAGATGAAATCTCAGCATCATCGCCCTTGAGTGCCATCTGCGCCATATTCTCGATGACCATGTCCGAGACCTGCTGTGCAAACTCCTCCTGCAGCTCTGTATTAAACGTAATTGCGCCCGCTTTTGCCGCGCCAAGAATCCGTTCTTTGATGAGCGTACGCGCCGCCTCGTTCGCAGTTGCCCCTTCTGCGGCCAGTGCCAAATCTTTTGCTCCTGCACCTGCATAGAGGTCGCGCAGGCTTTTTGCCTCACCCCGCCCAAAAATCGTGCGTGCAATCTTCTGCAAAGCAAGCTGCTCGATCACGCCCTCGGCAAGCCCTTGTGTCGCCGACAGTGCCGCCGCCTGTGTCGGCGTATACATCGCGCGTCCCTTCGCATCGAGCTTGTTCAGATTCTCTTCGTATTGACTGCCGCCGATCTCAAGCCCCATAACGACAATAGCGGCAGCTCTTCCGACATTTGCCGCCGCACCAGGGTTCTTTGTCACGGCAAGAGTGATACCTCCTGCAACCGCTCCAATCCCCTGTGCAGATGCAATCATCGGGATATTCTCTGCAGCACCGCCGATCATTGCGCCAACGGTCTGCCCAACGCCCCCATAGGAATATTCCGGCAGTTCGTCTTTCTTTTTGTCGAGTGCAGTAATCCAATTCTGCTCATCTTCGGTGAGTTTGCGTCTGCCAATCATCGCATTCGCATAGGTCATCTGCTTGCGAATGTTGTAGTAGCCGCGCTCTACGCCTGTTGCGACACTTCCCGCGAAGCGCATAAACTCGTTGCTGTATGCATCATTGACCGTCTGCAGCCCCTCGGCATTGTTGAGCATCATGACGGCCTCATTCGTGCCACGCTTTTCGACAATCTCTTTGAGGTATGGCATCGCTTCATAGACGCGTCGCATATTGAGGTCGCCGTTCGCATCGAGCATACCGGGCACCTTCTTGAGTTTTTCCGCACGCTGGACAATCTTCATGACCTTTTCCCACACATCGGGGTCATTGGCAATCGTCTCCGCGCGAATCCCTGTGAGGTCATGCGCTTTCTTGATCTGCTCGCGCTTCTCATCCTCGCCGTAGAAGTAATCCGCATAGAGTTTGGACGCCTGAAAACTATCGGGCATAACCCCCTTGATGAGGTCTTTCCCTGTGATCGGTTCCGGCGGCGCAGTCATTCCCTGTGTATAATACGGATTGTCAAAATCGACGGGCTGAACACTGCCATCATAGAAGTTTTCCCGCAGCTTTGTATAGACGGCATCCACAATATTAGAGACAGACCAATCCGATTCTTTCTGCGGCTCATAGGACTTTGTCATCATCAAATCCATCACGTCGCTGCTCATGATCGGATTGCCCGCGTCATCACGCCTGCCTGTCTCGTAGGTCGTGTACTCGCTCGTCGGCGCATAGTTTACTATATCGTTCAGCTCGTCGCTGTTGTTCTCTCCAGGCATCTTGATTTTGACGCCGATATTTCCGCTCGCCACATCACGACGCATCATCTGCTCAATCGTTTCTCTTTTTTGCGGATCCATGTTTACCCCCGTTATTTACCGTATACGATCTCTTTTCCGCTCTTTCCGCTTTGCATACCATTGATGAGGTCATCTGTCTTTATGTGATATGCACCGCCACCATTAATCAGAGTGACAATGGAATTGCCGCCTCCTGCATCTACAACACTTGCAATACCTATGTTAAAGAGCTGCGCTTCATTCGTATCGATCTTGTTTCCACCAAAACCGAAGAACCCACCGCTCCCAGAGATTGTCATAGGAGCCATCTCTCCCGCCATCTTCTCAATAATCCACTGCTGAGACGGCATTTCCCCGTTATGGTCTTTTTGATACTCACGAATAAGATAGCCTGTCGAATCCTGTGCAACAGCAAAATTCGAATCAAACATCCCGTTTTCATATCCGCCAAGCCCCGTCTTGACTGCCTGTTTGATGCTTCCCCAGTCATACTTAAATGCGCCTTTGCCGGTCTTGTAATCATCAATGACATCCAGCAGTTCTTTTCGCATACTATTTTCCATATGCGGATTTCCGATGATCGTATCATAAGCATCGTTGATGCTGATCTTTCCTGTTTGCAGGGCGTTGATCAACTGATATTTATACTCCGGCCCCGATATTTTAAGGGCGGCCGCTTCTGCTGCTGCGCGTCGATTTGCCGCTGCCTCTGCTCGTGCTTGATCTGCCTGTCCGGCTTTCATGGCACTGTTCATCAGTTTTACCGAGACGCGCGGATTATCGCCGGCAATGCTTGTAATGACCGACTGATATTCAGCTACCGAATGATACTGTCCATCATTTTGGAGCTGCATAATTGCCATCTGCCCCTGTTCAAGCAGGCGATTATCTTCTCGGTCACGCACAGCAAGCTGTTTCTGCAATGTGCCGAAAATCTTATCTGTTCGCTCCTCGATCTCCATTTCAGAGGGCGGAGTCTCCATCACACCGCGCCCGAAACCAACTACGGGATAAAGGTTCAAATCAATCTCAGCGACACCATGATTGCCAGACTGCATAACCTTTCCTGTCTTTGCGTTGTAGATGCCAACGTGCGAAATGCCATATTGGCCTTCCTCGCCACCTGTTTTCGTCCAGAAAACAAGATCGCCGTCGTGTAAATCTTGCGGGTCGCTGAACGCTCTCCCCATTCCTTTTAATTCAACATATTGATCATCCGCGCAACGACTGGAAAGGTTCAGTCCATAGAGCGCAGCGGCTTGTAGAACCCACGAGCCACAGTCATATGTTCCATCTGCTCCGTTGAGTGGTGCGTTCAGCTGATACGTTGCGCCTTTTGTCTGTTCATAGAACGCATGCAGTCCATCTGTGCTCTGAGTGTTCCCGTGTATATTTTTCTGAACCCACGCCTTAACTGTATCTCTTGACGCCTCAATACCAAGTTCATTCATGGCCTGTTGAGATTCAGCAAACTCCATCTCCTGCTGTGCGTGTTTGCGCACCGCACCGAGCGCCGCTGTCCGCTGATTCGGGTCCATGTATTTTCCGTACTTATTGCTGATTTCATCCATGCGCTTAAAATCCGCCGTCTGCATCGCAAGGGACATTGCCTGCCCGACAGCCTGCCGCGCGATCACATCCACCTCATGTTTAACCCGTTCTTCCCCGTAAGCGCTGTACATTCCGCGTGCAAGGGCCTCACCCCGATTGATTGCCATATCAACAGCCGCATCATTGCCCCCATATTCAAGCACGTTGTCAAGGCAAACATCCACGGCATTTTTGTACTGCGTGTTCTTATACGCCTCAAGCTGTTCCTGCTGATACCGCATGACATTCGTGCGCCGCGTTACATTGTCGCGCTCCGTGAACTCATAGAACGCTCTTGCGCCCGCCCCATAACGCAGAACGCCTTTGTATTTTGCAGATACGGCATCCATTGTTTTTTTCTGGAGCTTGTCATAGTCCTCGGTGATGTTGAGTGCGCCCTCCTCTTTCTTCTGCATAAGCTCAAACGTGCCCTCACTCATGAGCTTGTTATACATGTTGTTGGCCGCAAGCGCCTGTGTCTGCTCCACCTGATCTTTCAACGTCATAGCACCCTTAGCAAGCACATTTCCGGTTTCTCCCTGTGCCTGCGCAAGCGCCTGTGCGCCTTGATTGCTGTATTGTACGCGGGTGATCTGCGCCGCAGGAGTGCCGACGCCCTCTTTGTTCTGAAACGGTGAAAAATCCATGAAGCAAACCTCCTCTTATCTCATGGAGAAAAATGTACTTTGGCGTGGCATCCCGTATCCCCGCGCATTATAATTTCCAATGTGACTGCCAAAACTTGTGCCTTTACCGCCCCATCCGTGCAGTCCAACGCTCCAATCCCGACCGCCGAACGAACCGACCTGCATTCCCGTCGCCTCTGCGGTCTTTTGTGATGCAGAGCTGACGCCCGTATAGAGATTGCTTGCCAGTGAAAATGCGCCTGTGAGCATACTGTTCATCATGGCGCGGCGTCCCGCTGCGCGATAATCACTTGCGTTGGCACTGTGGAAGTTCGACTGATTCTGGAAATCTGTCGACTGCTGCAGCATGTTATCAACCTGCTGACGCCCATTGTAGAGACTCATGCCTGTCTGCTCATTGATTGCATAGCCCGTATCTGCAAGGGCCGCCGCAGCACTTCCGGATGCCGTGACACCGCTCGCACCGATTGCCGCACGCTGCTGACCCATCCGAAGGAGCGCCCTGCGTCGCTCATTCTCTGCATTGATCTTGTTATTCTCGTCCTGCCGTTCGGCGGTCTCCTGCGCCTTGTCCGCGTTCATCTGCGCGATCTGCGCATTCTGTTCCGACTGCCGCGCCGCCGCTTCTGCCTGCGCCTGTTGTGCCCTCCCCTGCATCCACGAGGAAAAGAGCGTTCCCACCACCATTGCCGCTACGCCCATAACTACTCACTCCAATTCTTTGAAAAACTCAAACAGATGATAGGGAAGCCCATACAAGCCCATCGGCTGCGGCTCATGAACAACCGCGCCAAGCCACCTGAGCCATGCAATCGTCGCATCATTCCCCTTGTCGACATAGTTATAGAGATATTCCCAGTCATGCAAAAACGCGCGGATTCCTTCGCGCGTCTTCTTGCCCGTATAGATTTTATGCTTCGCCGTCTCCGCAGTCGCAAGCATCCAGATGATACCGTGCCGGAGAATAGGATTCGTCTCAATAACGCCAAACGCTGAAATAATAACGCCGTCGCAGTAACATGCATATGCCGCTTTGCTGTTACGCCAACAACGCATCACCTCAGCTTCGACGTTCGGCCCCGTCATACCGATCAGCTCGCGCCGATCTTCGGGACGCAGATGTGCGGCAAGATAGGAGAGATCATCATCGGTTGGGGTGCGATAAGTAAACTCAGCCACCTGCTTCCACCTCCGGCACAATGGATAGAATCGTCAGCGGAAGAGGGTCAACCTGCTTGATCGTCAAATACACCGTGTCTTCATAGCTTGCGCCCGGAATTACAACATGACGCTTGCCACTGTAAAGTTCAATCGGGTTGTCATATTTTTCTGTAGAACGCCACTTGATCGCATCAAGGCGCTTTTCGCCAACGCCATAAAACCCGCCGCGCGTATCACGGAAAAGTATTGTCATGCGTGAGACACGTTTCTTGCGTCCCATATAAGAGCCGTCCTGTGCGCTGAACTCAATCGGCATTGTTTGGACTACACTCTCATACGGCAAGCCCACAGTGATCTTGCTAAATTTTTTCGGCAGCTTAAGAACGCCGTCACTATCTACTCGCAGCTCCTGTAAAACATTTCCGTCAACAAGAACAGAAACGTCCTTGCCAGAGAGCCACACAAGCCCTGTGAGGTTGTCTTTTGCCCCTCCCTGATAAACATATCCACTGTCTACATAAAACTGCTCCTGCGGCGCCGTGTTGCGTATCTGCGAGCCCATCTGCTCGACGTAATGTGTGCCATCCCTCTCAACGACCGCCCAAAGTTCTTCCTCACGATTGCCGGAGATTGTGCACACGTCCGCGAACTTCCCTGCCGTTGTGTGCTTGTGCCATGCGTAGACATCTTGCTCCTTGATATAGGTCATACCGAGAAGCATCCCATCTTCACGCACGCACCAAACAATCGTATTCGGCGTCTGCTGGTAGGCAAGCGCGACAATCGTCTGCCCCTCAAAGAGATGCGCAGCAAGGAGAGATACGTCATCTCCCGTGTACTTATCCACGTCATAGCTATATGTGAGATCACGGATAACACTGCCTTGATGCTGCACATAGACAATGCGACCGCCAATAACGACAGGTGTCAGATTGTTGATGCCGCGATACTCCTGCGGCTCCGCCTTCTGATTCGTCGGTGTGAACACCTCATTCCCACCGCCGACTTTGTACTCTCCGCCGGAGGTGAGCATGAGCATTTCGCCGAACGGGATAATCGCGCGAATACCATTCATTTGACCGCCCGAAAGCGTGCCTGTGATTGCGTCACTGTCCTGCTGCGGGGTATTGACCCAGAAATTGTAATAGTCCCCCGACTGCGATGCCCAATAGGTCTGCGGCTTCGCTCTGCTCCCTGCAAAGACAAGGCGGTCTTCAAAGAAGCTCACCGCTTGCGGATAGCCTTTTTTCGCGCTCCACGCCGAGAGAGAGAAATCATTCGTCGCCTCCGTGTCTGCAAGTTCTCTCGTTACTGTTGCCGCAGCGCTTGTTGCGGAGTTGACTGCCGTAATCCGCGCAACACCATAATAGTCCTGCGCAAACGTCTGGATGGTCACATAGCCACGCTGCCGCTCGTTTTCGTTTGCCCATACAGAGGTATCAAATTCATTGCTGCGCACACGATATTCGATAATATCATCACTCTTGTTCGTGTAGTTCAGCGTATAGTTCTGCGTGCGGTTCGCGTGCTGTTCTTGGAGTGCAATCCACTTATCCGTCGACTTATCGTGCTTCTCCACGATAAAATGGCCGTTCCAGAATCCAAAGGACTCCACATAAACCGTCCCACCAGGAATACAGCGGACAACAAGCGGAGTTATTGGATTACCTGCCTTTAATTGCCCGCCCATTGTATGACCAAGACGAATGAGACTGCCAACCATATCCTCTGTAAAATAATTGACACTTGCCACAAGCGTCACATCTCCACGCACGGCAGAAGCGCCGATCTTTACATCTTCTTTTTTGTTAGGGTCGTCAAACGGGCCTCCTGCAATATCCATCCGCTCAAGCTTCCACTCTGTCACGCCATAGCGCGTGAGCGTCATCGGCGGATGATTAACATGCACAAGAAAGAGTACGTCCGCAGATTGCGTGTACTTGATATCCGGAAGATCGTCCTCTTTGTATTCCGTCGGAATCGTGAGCGGATTCCCGTCTTTAACGACAATCCCGCCTTGTGTGAATATCCGTACGAATCCTTCCGTAAACTCAAGCACATAACTCTGTTCCGTTGAATACTGAAACGGAATCAGCCGCGCTTTTCGCCCGCCCTGTGTCTTTGCCACATAACGAAAGCCGGGGCGGCGCGTTGCTCCTCCATAACGCAGGACAATCATGTTCTCAAGCCTTGATGCGCCCACATCATATTTCTGCAGATCTGTGCGTCCATAGAGCGCAGGGGTCAGTTCACCTCCTGCAAAACTAGGCTTGAGTGGATACATCTGCCCTCCTGCCATCAGAAGTCACCCCCAAACCGCGCAGCAATGAGTGTATATGGTTCTTTGTCTCTCATGTTTTGCTCATCCTCGTTGTTCGCCGCGGCATCCAAGAAGAGCGCCATATACTGCTCATCACAGTATCCGGGAAGTTGTGCATTCCCCGTCAGCTTAAACGCGATAGCGCCCGCAAGTTTCCAACTCAAAGCCTCGATAAATTGCTCATCAAAGAGTCCTGTGTCATCGATGTCCGCCGTATACTCTGCCGATACATTCGCCACATTGGTGTAGATAGCGCGTCCTTCTTTGTCGCTGACAATCTGATACCCCGTATACGCGGGAATATTATCGAAATAAGCATTATAAAGCTTTCGCAGTGCAACACATGACGCGGGATAACGATAGGCATAGGAAAAGCCCTGTGGCTTATCCGTAAGCTCTGCAAGCTTCACACGCCTTGTCGCCCACGTCCACGGATATTTTCGAAGTACAACACGGCGGCAGTGGTCATAAAATTGACTGCATGCACGCGCAGGCTCGCTCGGCTCTGTGAGTGCCTCAATGTTGTCAATCCCAATACGCGAAAGAGCCATATTGCAGACATCAATCTTATCCATTATTCCACCTCCTTAAAGAGAAAAAGGGCTGACGCATGACGAAAACACCTGCACACATCAGCCCACTCCTTATTTCTTACGCCCTTTCTTTCCCGCGACCGCCTCGTTCGTTACAGGTTCATCAACGGATTCCACCGTTTCAGGCTGCGTATTGTCTGCATCAGGCACTGTCTCTTCCAGTACATCAAAATACGGAGGCACCTCCACCTCCGCAGGAAGATCGACCATCTCGCCCTTCTCGTACAGTCTGTTTCGGAACTGACAGGTTGTATTAACGCAATACCTCATCAGAGATTCACCGCCGTTCCGGAACTCATGTACGCCGTAAGTTTACCGCCCGTCGGTGCATTGCCAGCAATCACAAGGCGAACATAACGATTGCCCGCACGAATCGGCGCATAGAACTGTGCAAGCGTCGCAGCCTTCTTGGTCTGGTTGACCGATGCCCCAACCGTAACGCTCATCTCCGTCACGGGTGCGGCGAATGCAGCTGTTGCCGAGGACTGCACGGTGATCGTCTCCACTTTGCCAGACGTGACAGGCGCAGTCAGCTTGACATCGATAAAGAGCGGATGCACGAATGCGCCGCCAAGACCAATGTCGAGCACCTCGCTCGTAACAGACGCCGCCGTTGCGACGTCATTGCAAAAAATCAGTTCGTTGTCGATATAAGCCATAACCTATACTCCTTCCTTTAGGCAATCTTGCTCTCAGTACCGAGAATCGCATCGCAGCGCAGAATCGGGACGCCCCAGAAGTGCGTAATCTTCTTTCCGCCGAACTCGTCAATTGAGAGACGCACATTCGTCTTTTTCGAGGCGAGAATGTCAAGATACGTCTGCACCGCACGATTGCCAAAGAATGCCATCGTGCACTTGTCGGGATTCTCAATCTGGTTGTATGCGCGGATAAGGTTGTCGACAAACGCATCTGCCGCAGCACCCGTAAACTGCGTCGTGTCAATGTTGGCAACGCGCACAACATAGCGCGGGTCACGCACGCAAAGCCCCATATCCCAGTTGTACTGCGACTGATAGCCCCAATACTTTCCGCCGTCCTTGTCGACCATCTGGACACGGCCATTGTCGCGGTACTTAAAGCCTGCACTCGTTCCTTCGGGAAAAATGCCATAGACGGTATCCTGCCCGTAGCCGACAAGCCAGAGAGAGGTCAGTGCATTGCCCGTACCGCCTGCATCGATGATCTGATCTGCCCAGATCTTATCCTGCGCCGTCTTGCTATAGTAGTACGCAGAGAGCCCCGTAAAGCCCGCAGGGTTGATCTTCTCGTCGCCATAGAAGAAGGTCGTCGCCATCTTCTGGTTCATTGCCTCCTGATAGGCAACATTCTCCGAGAGCCGCCACGCGTTGCTGTTGCCGTTGATCTGCATCAGCTTCTCGTCGATCTCCGCAAGCGCCTCCATGCCGCCGCAGGTAAAGGACTCCGTCTTGCTCTTGGACTTGCCGGGCTTCGTCCCCTTGTTGATGATACGCCATGCCACATCCGGTAGTTCCGCACGGACAAGCGCCGTCTCCATCGTCTTTTCGTTGCACTGCTTAAACGGCATCACGTCAAGAATACGGTTCGTCTTGCTCTGCAGCTCGATAATCTTCTGCTGCGCGAGCTGTCCCTGCGCACCGAAACGCGCTGCCCAATCCTGCAAAGTTACGCAATCACTCATGTTTTATTCCTCCAGTTCTTAATACTTACTGTTTCCAAAAAGCAAATCTGCCGCCGTCTGCTGTGCCGCGGCCTTTCCGTCCGGCGCATTGTCCTCTTTCAGGAGATGACCGATGCGCTGCAAAAACGCCTGTACCGCCGGATGATACGCCGCACCAGATTCGATCAATGCGTTCATGGCATCGGCACCGCCGAATGTGTCCACGGCGATCTTTGCCGCCGCAAGGTTTTCAGGCGTATTGAGTCCCTGCTTAGCGCACTCATTCATCCACTGGTTCTTGATCTCTTCCGCCTGCCGCTGCTGCTCCATCACAATGTCCGCATGCATCTTGAGCAAGCTGTTTGCCTGCTCCTGCGTCATCCTTGCTTCCTTTGCGACGGCCGTAAACGCTTCTTTCTGCTCATCCGAGACCGTCAAACCTTCGGGAAGGTTAAACTCATACACATCAGGAATAACAGGCTCCTGCTGCTGAAAGCCGAACGGATTCTCCGGCGGTGTCGTAGGTGGCGGCTCTTGCTGTCCACCCGGTGGATTGCTCGGCGATGCAGGAGACACCTCCTGCGGCGGTGTGGGTGGTGTGCCCTCCCCCCCCTGCGGTTCAGTCGTCGTCATCGTTTCGTCCATCTTCTAATTCCTCCATTCTTCTTTGATGCTCGCGGCGCATGGCATATTCCAACGCAAGACCATCCGTTGATTCGTTGCCGGATTTAATGCGGCGGATGCAGCGCAGAATCTCTTCGCCAACAGAGCGCCGCCCGTTGGCGAATATGTCCTCACGCCCGTTCCCCGTTGTGTAGTGTTGATTTACGCAACAGAGGTCAAGCACTTCCAAAACAAAACGACGCCCTTCCGGACGCCGCATAATGTTTTCGAGTGTATCTAAATCCATACATCAACCTCCCCCCAGAATGCTGCCAATCGTGTTTTCATTGACTGGCGTTTCAGAAAGGAGTCTTGCCGCTTCTACGCTGTCTCTCAGCGGCTTTGCCATTGCTGCCGCCTGCTGCATCTGCTGTTCCTGCTGCATCTGCTGCGCACGCTGCTGTCGCATCTTCTGCACATCCTGCTCATCACGCATGATCGTTTCAGGCGTGCCGGACATCTGCGCGTGCTCACGAATCGCCGCGTCAAGATCAAGGTTGTCCATGACATCGGGCGATGCGCCCATGAGATTCCCTGCAATCGCAAGGGTTTTCTCCATCGCGTTTGTTCCGACCGCTTTCTGTGCCTGTGCAAGCAACGAGATAAACTCCGCCTTGATACTCCCCTCCTGTCCTTTGAGCTCTTCCGGTAACGGCGGCAAAAGCCCGTTGCGGTAACAAATTTCAAACGCTCGCCGTGTGAGTGGTGCAAGAACCTCGTTGTGCATCTGCTCCAATACAGGAGAGAGCATCAAAAGTTTCTCCTCGTGCCGTTCCGCAACTTCGCGGGCGGTCATTTGCGGATTGTCCTGCTGTGCAAGCATCACAAAGAGATCGTTGTAAAATGCCGCGCCGATCTGCTGCTGTTTGTACTGGATTGTCTGCATGACCTCTCCGCGATCCCCTGTCGCCTCATAGAGCGGTCGGATTCCGTTGATGATATTGTCCGGCACAAGTGTTTCCTTGCCCGGCAGACGGTTGACCTTGCCAACTGAGGCCGGAACAATAAGCGCAGGGTCAGAGCGATGCTCCAAAAGGCGCATATTGATCTTCTCGATCTTCTGCAGCTGCATACAGTTCCCAAGCGCATTGTGCCCGGGTCCGACACCATAGATACCATTGGCAATCACCGTCCAACGCGGCATGAGAAACGGTACTTCGTGATAACCACTGACCTTCAGGAACACATCAGTCTGCGCATCCTCAAAGTAATAGGATTTATACTTGAAGTTGAGCAGAGCGTTTGAATCCGGCTTATAGTCAGCATTCTTCTCAATGAGCATTGTCACGGGGAAATAGTCTTTGAGGTTCTTTGCACGGTACGCGTTACGCACCGCATCGCTTACAACATCCTCGCCGAACTCGTCAACCATCTGCCACGCATTGAACTTGAACTTACGTGCAAACTGTACGACACGCCCCCGCGCATCCACATTGCCCGCGTACTCGCCGCAGGTATAGGGACGCGCCCAAACGCCTGTATTAAAATCCTCTAGGAGAAGTGCTGCACCTGTGCCAAACTGCGTAAGCTCCGCCTCGATGTTGAGCAGCATGTTATAGATATTGCTTTTGGCATAAATGCCCATCAGGACGTCTTGACACTCCTCAAGCCACAGCTTGACTGTGTGATACTCTGCAAGTTCTTTGTCTTGGAGCCCAAGTGCAAACCACGGGCGCGACGGAGATGTAAGCCCGGAGTGCAGCCCAGCGGCACACTTGCCACTCGCCTCCATCGGGTATGGGTCAAGCAGGCAGTAATCGCGGCGTCTGCCGTCCTGCGTCTTGTCCTCGTCAAATCGTCCACGCGTCGGGTTGATATACCTGCTGAGCTGCTTCCATGTGCCCTCAAACTGCGTGCGCTCCGTCATCATCTGTGCGACGATATTTTTCTTGCGGCGTATTGCATCACCGTCGCGCAACATCTCCTGTATTGCTTTTGGCATCTGCGCCATAGCGATCACTCACCCAGCAGAGCTTTTTTGATGCTCCCCATCATATCCGACATATTTCCGGACGCCCCGCTCGTCTTATCTGTCGAGGCGCGCCCCTTTGCCTTTGCAAGCTTGTCATGAATCGACTGCCGCTCACCCGCCGTCGCGCTGTCAATCGTTGCCGCAGCGGCAGAGCCCGGTGCGCTCGTCTTAACAGGCGGTGCAGAGCCACCTCCCCCACCACCGCCGAATCGCTGCAGATCAAACTGCATATCCATTCCTCCTTTCAGATTGTTACATGTCCGCGAACGGATCGTATTCTGCTCCTGCGGCATTGTCTTCAATACCCCCTGCAGACGGATTTATATATACCGGCCGAGCGAACGTCAAGACAAACCCATCGGCAAGATCAGGGCTTTTGCCCGTCCGCTCCTTGAGTTTGTCCTTAGGCTCCAGAATGATGCGCCCAGTCGGATTGAATTTGTACTCTACCGTGGATAACTCTGTCTTGAGCTCTGCATTCTGCGGGATTGCACCGCCCGCCTCAAGCCATGCGCGGCACTTGAAATACATCTCCGCGCGGATATTGGCATAGCGCTGTGCATCCATTGCTATCTCGCCGAAGTTGACCTCCGACACCTGATAGCGCAGCTGACGCAGACGGTCAATCACACCTGCACCCATTGCCCCCGCATCGATAAATGTCGCATGCGGATGATGCTGATTGATACAGTCAATCACACGGCTTGCAGTCTCCATCGTGGAGAGCCCCGCAAATGTGCGTATGTCCTTGAGCCACAGCCCCTGACGGATGCAGAGCACCGTGCGATCATCACCAAACCGCGCCACATCCACGCCGAGGATCACGGGCTGTCCGAGCACATCATCATCTTTGAGCAGTCTGTTTGCGGCGGCCGTGACAAGATCAATCGGGATAACAACGTCAGAGGCCGACGCCGTGAAGTCACATAGGAGCTCTTGGCGAATCTCCATCTCTGTCATCTGCGCCTGCATGTCTTTGAGCTCTTCCGGTGGCAGCACGCCCGTCTCATCTGCTCTGTAAATGCAAGAGTACCAACCCGCCGATTTCTCCGCGTGTTGGTACATCTCGTAAAACTGATTCTGTCCTTTTGGGGTCCCGATGAACACCGCCCATCCTTCGCGGTCTGCAAGCGCAGGGCGAATAACACCGCCCCAGAGCTCCGGCTTGATATCTGCATACTCGTCAAGGATTACCCCGTCAAGATAGATACCGCGCAGCGCATCGGGGTGATCTGCACCAATGATATAGAGACGTGCCCCAGGCGAGCCGTTATGACGCGTGGGAAGCTCCACATAGAGCTCCGACTCATTCACCGTGCGGCCGGGGATAGGATTCGTGTAGTATTTCAGATACTCCCACGATACGCGTTTTGCCTGATTGCGGTATGGCGCAACATAGGCATAGACAGGTGCCTTGCGCTCGTTGAGCACCGCCTTTTTAATCATCTCATTCACCGTACCGACCGTCTTGCCGAAACGACGGTGACAGACAAGCACCGCAAATCGGTTGACAGTGAGCGCAGGATGTATTGTGTCTCTCCAGATCGGGCGCGGCGTGTATGGTATTACAATCTCAGCCATCCTTGCCCTCCCATCGGAAGGTCAGCGGGCCGCCGTCTGTACCACTCACCTGCGTCTTGTTGATGTATACCCCGTCCATCTTGTTGAGGAGATCCATCGCCTTGAGTCGGTCAGGCTTTGCTGTCTCCTCATCGCGGGCAAATTGCGTGAGTAGTTCGCGCCGTTCAGCGGCATCCATAATCTTGTGCGAATCTAGTTCGCGCCGCAGCTCCTCAATACGTTTTTGAATACCAACATTTCCCAACAATCTTGCAGCTGCCGTCCCCGCAACCTTATCTGACCGAGGCTTGTATCCCGCGTTTTTGTAAGCTTCGGTGGCATTGCCACACCGTACAAATTCCACACAAAAATTTTCCTGTAACCGCTGCATCATGCCACCTCCTCTCAAAAACAAAAATCCAAAAACTGAAAACTGAAATGTAAAACTGAAACGAATTTTATGTTTCGCACAAACGAAATATAAAAAACCGCAGAAATTTATATCTCACTCATTGCGATTCCAGATTCTCCACACGACGTTGAAACACAACAAGAGTTTTCGCCATCCGTTCAATCGTCTGCTCCCAGAGATCATGCCGTAGAGAGTCATCCTCTGGCTCAAACGGTGCAAAAGACAGATGCAGGAGCTCATGAACAAGGACTTTTTCTACGTCGTACTGAAACGTGAAGTCATACGGTATTTTAGGGTCAAGCAAACGAATAAGTGCTTCACCTTTCGGAAGATTGATAAAGCACTCACCTTCTCGGTCAGGCTCGCTTAATTCGTCAGGTCTCCCGAGCTTAACAACAACCTCCCAGTTATTGAGTTTTAGAATCTCCTGCCATTTGCGGCAAAGGTCATCTATGCAACCACCATGTGTCATAAAGCACCTCGTTTCTCTCCCAACAGAAAAGCCGCCTCGATTGAGACGGCCATACGTAAGGAATAGGAGGAGAGATCAGTGGTTGGGGTTATCCCCAAACTACCCACAATAGCATTTTAGCACCGAAAAACAGCTTTATTGGACGCGTCTATTTAATTTATTTTGTTCCAGTTTTAGATATGCCTCAACGGTACGATCAACGATGTACCTCCACATATCCTTTAGTACTCGCTCAGATGTGAAGAACTCCGTATTGAGAAACCGCTCCCGCATCGCCTCGCAGTACATCATCTGCGTGCGTACAAGCCACGCCCTGCGCCCTCTCCCTGCCTTGTCGCGCGATGCCTTACGACGCGCATCCAGAAATATCCGCTTGCGCTCTGACAATCCGCGCTCGACAAACTCCACCGCCCGCAGCCACGTATAGGCAGGATAGGCATCATCAAACTTGACACCGCGTAGAGCCTCTGCCTCTGTTGGATGCCCCGGCAGATTCCCGCCGCCGCCCTGTACGTTGTTCCCCCGTACATACTCCTCGCGCTGCAATCGGTAGGTTCTTAGCTCCTCCGCATAGTTCAGCAGCATGAATTCTGCCTGTTTGCGATCCTGCCGAATCTCATCTGCCATCTGCAAGGCTATCTCGTTCTCTAACAAGACGGTCCCTCCTATATCTCATTCGCTCTTTGCACGCCGCCCGGTAAGTTCATCCATCAGCTTTTGCCGAAAGCTCCTCTTCACGTCCACATCAACAGATGTGATATCCACCCGCCCTTTTAAGTTTTCCTCAACATCTTCAATCATGTCCTGTAATCGCCATTCCTCAAACTCATCCATGTGCATTAACACAAGGTAGGCGACAAGCACAAAGGCACTAGCCTCCTGGGAGAGCACAAAGCGAAACGCAAAATAGTGTAACGTCTTTTCGTCAGGTGTGAGTTTTGCCATACGGTCTCCTCCTATACCTGCCACCCTGTTTCAAGGTCGTATTTTTTGACATCCGTGATGTACTCAACAAACTTCGCACATCCGTGCTTATCCGCCCATGCACGAAATGTTTGTGTGAGCATTTCGGACAGATCGTCGATGTCCTCTTTCGGAAGATCCATGCTCCAGAAAAAGTTGACCTCTATCCCTTCTGCATCCACATCATCGTCAATCTGATCGAGTACAGATTGACCATCTACGCGAAATTCGAGTATCTCCCCACGTCCGATATTCACCGTATCATATTCGTCGGTATTCTTCCGCGCATGCTCCAGTGCTTCTTCGATGCTCGAAAAGTACCCTTCTCCGCGTTCGTCATCTTCGCCAAAGCCATAAAAGTACAATCCTTCCCACACTTGTACCGCCTCCTCAAAACGGAATATCATCATCGGGTACGGGCGTCCCTGCATATGCTCCTCCGTTTGTAGTGCTTGCCCCGCCGCCCTTGCTGTCGCAGAACTCCATGCTATTGACAACGACCTCTGTCACATAGCGTTTCGTCCCATCATTCGCCTCATAGCTGCGTGTCTGGATGCGCCCTTCGACAGCGATCTTCTGTCCCTTCGAGACATACTGACTGATGATCTCCGCCGTCTTTTCCCATGCAACGCACGAGATAAAATCCGCCTGCGGATTACCATCCCCACTCTTACGCCTGTCAATCGCAAGTGTGAATTTCGCACACGCCTTGCCGCTCTGCGTGTATCTTACCTCTGGGTCGCGCGTGAGCCGTCCGATTCCTACGAAGTGATTCATTTGGATTCCTCCTCTACTGGCTTGCCCGTTCGCAAATCATATAGCACATCCTTTTTCGCAACGGGGATATCCACACGGTACTTAATACCGTGCTCCTGTGCCCAACGTATAAATGTCGCAGTGAGCATCTCACCCAGAACCTCTTTATCTGCCTCCGGCACATCGTCAAGATAGCCCTCATAACACCCGGCGCACTCATCATCGACTGCCTCTTGCAGATTGTCGATCACGCTGTCGTACCAAACGTGCGGCACAAACTCCTCCGTCTCGGTGATATAGACGGTCTCAGCATCAAGGTCTCGCTCTCTCGCTGCCGCAAGCGCCGCCTCAACAGTTTCAAAGCCCGTCCAATATCCCGTGTGCAGGGGATGATAGATGTATGCGTATTTCTTACCCATATGCTCTCCTCCTTCATTGCGTTTTTCGCGTAGATAGTTGTCATATTTTCCGCTTTTTGGTTGATATTCAGCAACTTCAAGCCGATTTTTGCGGTTGTAGTCGCTATTCCTTACGCTTCTCCCAAGAAAAAAACCTCCTCCGGCGCAAGATAACGGACGCGACGCCGTCCTGTTGCGGGGACAACACCATCATCAACAAAATATCTGTAATCTGCTGTTTCCGTCTCAGGGTCATACACCTCGTCGAAAAGGACAATGTTCTCGCTTCGCTCGGTGAGGTCATACCAATTCCCATGTTGCTCCAGAAGGTACTTGGACTCAACCACCTTTGCCCCTGCCATTTGTGCGATTTCCTGTACTTGCCGCAGGAACTCCTGCACATCCACAAGCGCATCGCTCTGAAGCCAAAAGCGGCTGTTGTCAAACTTTGCAATGCAGGTGCACATGTTGCCGCGTGGACAAACAACATTGTTCATCTTCCACTGGAGATTCATATTCTCTCCTCCTCTGGAAATTTCATGAACACCATCCAGATTGTCTTACCCCTCCGGTTCCCGAACAACGGTCGCACGGGGAGAAGTTTCAGAATGTCCGCCGTAGAAATCTGATCTTCTGACCATTTGAAAATCAACACGCCGTAGGGATGCAGAACACGCATACACTCCTCGAATCCTCGGCGCAGATCATTCTGCCATGTGCTTTCGAGCACGCCGTACTTGATGCCGAGCCACGAAGTCTTTCCTGCACTGCACAGGTGCGGCGGGTCAAATACGACAAGCCTGAAACTCTCGTCAGGAAATGGTATCTCTCTGAAGTCAGCGATCAGATCGGGCTTGACCTCGAATCGTCGGCCATCGCACAACGTTTTAGCAAAGCTGCGGTTATCCATGAACACGGTCGCCGAATGCGCCTTGTCGAACCAGAACATCCGAGATCCGCAACATGCGTCAAGTATGTGTTTCATGCAACCGCCTCCTATTTATCTTTTTTTGTCGCTTCAATGATTTGCTTTGACACGTCTAGAATATAGTTCAAGTTATTTTCAGTTGTGTATTGTGCAACGATCATGGTAATCATCGTATCTTTCCCCGGAATAGCGATAAGCAACAGGATGTTTACCATTATCAGCACAACAAATGTTTTTATTTTCTTGTAGTATTTTCCTACAAACGCCTCATAACCGTCGTCAAATTCAACCAAAACATGCACCGCAACGATGATGCAAAAACAGATAAAAGCCGTCATAGTGCCGAGCAGAACCCACCTCAATCCAGAAACTACATCCACCCAATAAAATATCCAGGGGCTAACTATCGGTTCCATTGCGTTCACTCCTCCTCTAACTCCGAGACAAACTCCTCGATGCACGCGATCAGCCCCACCTCCGTCAAGGGAACATGGTCTTTCGTGTAGAGCTCATCAAACCCGTTCTCGGGACATATCGTGCATCCCGTTCCACCGCCCAGCGGAATCTTGTCCACCT
The DNA here is from genome assembly GCF_001717585.1 of Selenomonas sp. oral taxon 920. NCBI lineage: Bacteria > Bacillati > Bacillota > Negativicutes > Selenomonadales > Selenomonadaceae > Selenomonas > Selenomonas sp. oral taxon 920. Next base: position 657,710 of record NZ_CP017042.1, on the reverse strand, counting down.
GCGCGGAATACCTGTGCCCCTTGTGCTCGAATTGGCAGGCAAGCGTCCCTGCGACGCCCAGCCGCTCTATCTTGTACTCCACTACCGTACCTCCCTAAAATAACGATATCCCGACATCGCTCACAACAGGCTTTTCCTTCTTTGGTCGATATCTACGCCCCGTGTCCACATCACCCGTGAAGGACAAGTGAAATTCATGGCAAGTCGTTGGACGGCGTATCTGCTCGGATGAAAGTGTTATTTCCCGTGCCTCGCAGTAATAACAGTCTTCGCAGGTGATACAGTTGGAGCAGTATCTGCAATATTTCATTACCGCACCTCCCGAAACACAATATCCGTGTCCCTCATCATGTGGAGAAACAGCTTCTTGCGCAGCAGGTAGTCCCGCGTACGCACGCCTTTCACCTCGATCACCTCAGAATGTCCGTCCGCAAACGTCACGAAGAAATCCGCCGTGTAGGTGATCGGCTTCTGATTCTTCCCCATGTTGTCCTTGAACCCCTCAAGAAGCGTGTAGGACGGCTGGAAGCCGATGCGCACGATCTCGCCCGCCTGTTTCTGTGCAAGCAGTTCCAGATACACCTCCGCTTCTCGCTTGCTGTCAAACGTATGCCCGCACACCGTTGTTTTCCGCGCATTGTACTTGTTCGGCTTTTTCCGCTGCGTGCGCAGGATACGCATCACATTCCCGATTGCCTCCCGCGCCGTCGGGTCGGGCTTCTTGCAGGGATGATACTCGTCCATGTCGTAACCGCCTCTCAAACGCTGCTCTCATCCATCCGTAGACCGAATAGCGTAATCTGATCATCATTCTCTTGGATGCGGTTGTCCTCGCCAATCCACCAACGCATGACCTCTGCGCCCGTCTCCCATTGCGTCGGTAAGCCGTCCGCGCGACGCTTGTCAACCATGCGCTGAAATGCCGCCTCGTAGGCTTTCGCATACTGCGGCCAGCGGGCAGCTTCCTGCTTCATCCCTTCGGCTCCCTGATATGGGCACATGATGCACCCAAGACGTTTCTTCCCCTCATCGTAGAGGGAACAGTATGGGATGTTGTAGGTCTTGATATATTCCCATACGTCTTCGTCTGTCCAATCAATGATGGGGTGTATGTATTGCTTTGCACTGTTGCGACTGCACACCTCAACCATCTGCCGATTTGCGCGTTTAGACGATTCGGCGTGACGCACGCCCGTCACGAGAAACCGCCCTTTTCCTCCGCCCTCCTTGAGGTATTGGCAACAGTAACGCACTCTGCGTGTCGGCGGCATACGCTTCTCGACGATCAAGTCCCACATCGTCTTTTGCGGCACGTTGCGGCCTTCCCACGCTTCTGGATAGCATCGGCGAATGAACTGTACCAATTCCGGCGGGTCAACCGTCGTGACGTTGTAGTGTACGTCGTAATCGACGCACGCCCGCTTGCACAGGTCAAGCACGACGCATGAATCCTTCCCGCCCGAGAATGCGACATAGTACCCTTCCTCCGGCTCGTTAAGCCGTAACCGCCTCATCGCGATCTTGACCTTGTCCACCTCGCCAAAGAGTGTTGATTCTTTTAGCATGACCGCTCCTCAGAAATACCCGCGTGCCTTGTTTTTCTCGTTCACGCGCTTCTGCACCTCGCCGCGCAAATACTCGTCGTAGCCGAGCGCATGAAGCCATGAGACACAAACCGTGATAACGTCCGTGAGTTCTTCGGCGAGGAGGACTTCCTCATCTCCAATGCATCCCGCATATTCAACGCCATCCTCATCCGCTTTTTCAAGCGCATAAACTTTTTTCGCCTCCTGTATTGCCTCGTTCGTCTCCTCCATGAGTTTGGCAATCCACTCCACTGTACCCGCATTCCAAAATCTTGTGCACGGCTGCGGCTTTGTTGTGTCAATCTCCCGTTCTATCTCCGTATGGCGTTCTTTTCCCCAACTCTCACGCAAGCCGTCATACAGAGCCAAAACTTCCTCTTTGCTCATATCGTGAAACCTGTAATTTTCAGTGTTACATCCAAAATCAGACAAAATCTGCTTAAGGCGCACAATATCTCCTATCTTTGGCCTTTCCATCTCAGCACGCTCCTTTCATGCGCCAGTCTGCGCCCCGTATCTCTACCCGCTCACACATCTCGTAGATGCGCGACATAATCCGCTGCCCCTGCATATCGTCAATCACGTTGCCACGCCTGTCTACGGTCGCCATGTGACCGATGATCTCCGTCGGGCTGTAGTTGCTCGTCACAACCGTCTGCAAGCGCTCGTTATAGCGGTGGTTGACGATGCAAAAGAGCTGCTCCCCGACCCACTCACTCATTTTCTCTGCACCGAGGTCATCGAGCACCAGAAACGGTGTTTCCTTCACCGCCCGCACTGTCTCCGCCGTCTTGCCGTCCGCGAACGACGCGCGGATGTCTGCCATCAGGTCAGGCACGGACGCAAAGAGCACAGGCTTTCCGGCTCTCGCCCGCTCATTGGCGATGATTGCCGCGAGCTTAGTCTTGCCGGTCCCACGCACGCCATAGACAAACAGCCCGCCGATCTCACCGTCGACCATCATGCGCGCTGCATCTACCGCTCCTTTGTTTCCGCCCGTCACCTCGTAATCTGCGAACGTGTCCGCCTCATAGGCGCGGGGAATATGCGCCGAGGCAAAGAGACGTGCAATCCGCAGGCGCTCCCGCCTGTTGCGCTCGTGCTTGCAAGGGCTGAGAACGTGGTAGAACCGACCACAGGACGTATCCACCACAGGAATCATCCCCCGTGATGTCTGCTTGCAGCTCTCCCCCGTGCATCCGCGACAGAGGTCTTGCAGGCGCTCAATATGCGCAATCTCATCCCGATGCCGCTCGATCTCCTCCGCCAGCAGGTCGTACTTCCCACGGAGGGACGTAGTTTCGGTTTGCCTCTGCGAAATCTGGATACCTCTCGTCGAGAGCACCTTTGCTATGACTGATATGTGCTCCACCCTGTCTCACCTCCTGTTTTTTCAGCGGGTAGAATGTCTTCCACTCCCCGATCACAGCCTCCTCGATAATGGCAATCTTCTCCTCATCGGTACGCGCCAGCTTGTCGAGCTTTGAAAGACTAAGTTGGACTGACCGCTCCGTCGGTATACTCCACTTCGCCTTGCGCATCTCAACATACCCCTTGAGTGCTTCAAGAACTTTGGGGTTCTCTGTATAGCTCTCCAAAAGAAGAGCGACAGCTTTTTCTTTTGGATTTCTTTTTGTCTTAGTCTTAGTCATTGTCTCTTGTCTATATATGTGTGCAGTTTGCGGTGCAGTATTCAGTGCAGTATTTGATGCACTTTCTAGTGCAGTTTGCGGTGCAGTATTCAGTGCATTTAATGCACCCTTTTCTTCACACATATCATTCAGACGATAGAGCGTCGGTTGACCTTTTTTCCCCTGTTTGAAGTCGATGAACCCTAGTCTTTTCAGGAGGTTTCTGTTCTCGATGAGAGTATGGGCACTACTTAGTCCGACTTCTAACATTAGTCTCTGATTTGTCGCCCCGAACCATTCCGTCCAGCCGGCGCGGTTGTTTATGAGAAACAGCCTGAAATAAAGCGCTTGGGCTACGGGCGGGACTAATCCCACGCTAGAATCATAGTAAGATTTTAGAAGTGTCATATACTGCCGCATACATTCACCTCCTTAATTTTTATATGAATGGAGGTGCTACTCCGTCAGCTCTACAGCAGATGGTTCATACGGGCTGCGTCTGATACGCCCAGATGACCAGTCCTGCTCGAATTGAATGCCTTCATCGAACTTTTTGCCGCCATAGGCATAGAACGAATAATCCAATCCGTAGAGAATCTGCCACACTTCATTAACGCAAGCCGCTGCATCAACGAACACCTCACTCGCTGCGAAGCGAATAACCAGCATTCTTTTCGCCATAAGGAAGCGTTCCCTAGCGTAGTCATTAAAGCGTTGCGCCTTCGTCTTATGCGATTCGTGACCGTCGATTTCTATGGCGACCTTAATCGTATCTATCTGGAAACGGTAGTCGACCACAAAGTCGATGATGTATCCACCGCATGGAACTTGCGGGCGTATTCGCGTAGGACGAATCCCCCGCTTTTTTTCTTCTTCACCGCGTTCAATCCATGCGTTATAGAACATGGTTTCAATGTTATTCACAATACTCACCTCTCTCTATGGTCTCGGGAGCTTGCTCCACACAATCACATCATCATGCAACATCTCAGAAAGCTCGTCGAATGCCCACATCACGGTCTGCACGCCATCATCGGTATCACTAAACTCAGGCTCACAACACGCGATGATTTCATTTTCTCGTGTCCCTTCTGTATTCACGAGTAGTGTGAGATACGCCGTGGCGCAACCAATTGTCGATACGCCAACCTCCTTCCAGTAAACTTTTCTTCCTCTGCTGTTTTTGCTCCCTGTTTCGGTAAAGCCATACTCCTTCAGCCGTTCCAGATCTTTAACAACAAACAAATCTCTCACCTCCTATCTCTTACATAATCAACCTCTTCCCCATTGCTCATCTGGATAGTGATGTTTTCCGGATAGTTGTTTGCGTAATTACATTCAGGATCCCCAATCGCGTTTGAAGAAACGTATTTTGCTGACTTAATCTCCTTCGGAATCATATGTGAACTTTCACAAAGGTGTGCTTTCTCTTTACTATCAAAATCTACGCCGCAAAATTCACAGGCATATCGACAAATCTCTTTCATAACGACACCTCCTTCCTGCTCTTCCCCCGCAGGCCGTACACATCCGCGATCCGCTCATCAATCTTGACCGGTTCGAGGATATACCTCTTTAGAAAACCCTCCTGCCCTACCGCGTGAATCTCCGTGTGGTGCTCCCTACACAGGGGGAGCGCACGCATCCCGATGTGACAAATCTCCGTACGGTCACGCCCCATCCCCACGACATCGACATGATGCAGGTCTGCGTGTCGCCCGCATACCGCGCACTTCTTGCTCATGAGACAGGCGTACACATACGCGGCGATATCCTCGCAGTTCTCGATCAGCGGTGCACGCGTCGGGATGTCGTTCTCGATGATGAACTCCACGAGGAAGTTGATGAACTCCCGCGCTGTGGTCACATCGCAGGTTGCAAGAGAGAACAGTCTGCGCTCCATCCCCTCCATGCGGGAGAGCATGAACTCCATCTTGAGCGTCCGCTTCGCACTCTCGACCGTCCCCGCGTTTCGGATGCCGTCGACGTACTCTGCAACCTCACCGATGAGAGCGTACACCTTGCGCCGCTGTTCAGGAGAGATGCGCCGTCCATCGGGCAGAATGATCTCAACATCCTTGTAGTCCCGCAGCATAGCACGGAGAGGGTCGGGCAGGGCTGCGTGTATGACCGCTGTCCCATCCTCCGTGATATCCCTCACCGTGCCAGTCACGCGCTCCTGTATCACGCCACACCTGCCATGATCTCTGCCGCAAGATTCGCCGTGAGCTTGCGCAGCTGCTCCGCCGTGAGTTCGCGCGAGGAGGCTTTGCCGAACAGCTTCCTGCAAATCCCCGCGACTTCTTCCTTCGTGGCATTGATACGCTGCATTTCAGCCGCGAGTTCCTTCATCGCTGCGTGTGCGTCATTGACCGCAGTTGCCTGCGCCTGTGTAGGCGGCTGTGTCTGTTTCTTCGCTTGCTCTTGATTCGCCCCAGAACGCCCTGTACGCGTGTATTCGTCCGTGTCCGCATCCTTGGTGTCATCAATTCCGAAAAGCGCGTTCAGGGCATATTTGCGGGCGTAGGAGGACGTTGCCCCCGTCACCTGCGCTGCGTCCATCCCCTTTTTTTCTGTCTGCTCACGCGCATATGCCGTCGCACTTTCCGCGTCCCCTGTTGCAATGTCCACGGCCGTGACCGTTGCCTTGACGTAGTAACGGTCGCCGATCAGCTCCACTGTGTCTGAGATACGCAGGTACAAACCGTTTTCCTTGAGCAGTGGCTTTACCGCCTCCAGAATGTCCTCCGCGCTGCGATAACGGTACTTGCCGAAGGTGTTCTCCTGCCCCTTCGGTGCTTTCAGTTCGCTCTGCACTGCCATGAGTGCGGCGTAGATTGCCTTTCCTGCCATCGGTATCACCTCACTTGATCTGGATGTTCTTCCGCTCGATCAGCTGCGCCCCCGGAATGACAGCACCGCCCTTGAGCGCCTTGAGCAGTCCATCCTTGTCGATCTTGTCCGGCTGCGAAACGAGGTACTCCGGAGGGATTGCTTCCTCATCCGTGATCTCCGTCGCCTGTGACGCACGGAAGGAGATTTGATATTCCGTCCCCTTGGCTTCTTTCCCGCCGAGATAGGAGGAGAGATATGCTTTCAGTCCCTCCGCCTTGTTCTTTGCCGCCTTCTCACGAGCAGCGAACGCATCTTTCTGCTTCTTCAGGGCTTCCGCCTCTGCGTTCAGTTCCTTCACCCAGCACGCAATGTTGCGGATTTTCTGTTCCTTCTCCATCTTCAGCTCGTCGAGTTTTTCCGCGTCGATGATCTCCCCCGTCTCCATGTCCACGCAGGAGAGGATTGCATTGTCGATGTCATAGAGGTTCATGATGCCAGCACCGCCTTCCTAAATACGTTGATATTGCGTCGGTGTGCCTGTGCGTGCTCATTGACCTTGCGCTCGTACTTGTTGTAACTGAGTGCAGAATCAATTGTCACAAGCGCATCGCCGGAAAAACTATCCTTGTCAATGTAGGTCAGCTCGATGTGCGCCGTCCCCTGATAGCGACGCATTTCCGCCGAGAGGAGTGTCAGCCTCCCAAACGCTTCCTCAAGTTCCACGAGGGCTTTCAGTCCCTCGGGAAGCCGCTTCGGAATCCTCATCTCTACTCCCCCTCATCTATCTCATACGCTGCCGCCGAAAATTCCTGTTCGTCGAAATCAAACGCCTTGAACAGATCGCCACGCTCCATATCCTCGACGATCTCCTCAGCCTCCTCCTCAGATGAGGCTGTTACCTCGACAGCCCCCTCAATACGGAAATTTACCCTGTATCTCATGTTTGCTATTCCTCCTACTTCGTGATATAATCACGCTAGATTGTTATCCTTCTGCGCCTTGAGCGGTTGCCGCCGCTTTGGGCGCTTTTTCTTTTGCGATTCGTGCCGCATTCAAGAACATCATACGGGTTCTGATCTGCGTGATCTGTTCTTCGACTGTTTCAAGTTCATCAATCATTGACAACAGTGTGTTATATGCAACGTCAACCAACTTGTATGAATCACCGTAGGACGCTTCCCACGAGCGATTTCCTTTGAGTGCTACGCAGATGAACAAGTCGCTCATCGCAAGTCTGTCCGCAAGCTCATTCGCCTGTTCCCTTGTCATTCCTCTTCCCCCTTCACCCAGTATGTCATCTGCAACTCGTCGCCCGGACGAATCAGCCCTTTGCGATCTACGAGCCACGGGTTGTTCTCGTAGATGCCCTCTTTATATTCCAAGATGTACCGGCGGGTGCCGGTGTTCTTGGCAAGGTACTCCTCCGCGATATCCCAGAGGGTATCACCGGGCTTGACGACATATGTTTCCTCAACGAGAATCGCATTCTTGCCGTCGTCCCACGGATTCACCGCCCCCGAGAAGAGCGATGCTGCCGCGATGAACGCCCCGCCAACGAGAGCCGCCTTTAAGAACTCACGCATGACCCTTGACCTCCTTTTTCTCCCTCACTTTGCCCACATAACGTGGAAGGCTGTGAATGTACTCCATCACCCACGAATATGGTACTTTTCGCTGATTACTGCTCGGGTCAAGAAGCACATAGACCAGTTCGCCCTTATCCATCCGCGTCTGTACTGTACGCGGCGAACAGCCGAGCAGATCGGCGATCTCGCCGACACTGAGCAGCCGATCGGGCGGATACTCCGCAGGTTTCGGCGGCAGAGCGACCACCTGCGGCAGACGCTCGATAATCCGCTGCTCCAACGCATCAACCTTCTCCGTCAGCTTCTCGTCCGCGATCCTGTCAAAACCCACCATGAGCCCCGCGACGAAAGCATCTGCCGCCGCATCCGTCGCCGTCTTTCCCATAACCTCGCCTCCTATCTATGAGGAAACGTCCCGCCATTCTTGCTATCTACCATGATTCGCCTCGTATCGGCGGAACGTGACCTGCCATCATCAGCGCAGGGCGGTCACTCCCTGCGGACGGGCTTGCGCCCGTTTCGGCTGTGTTGTTGCTCGCCTCACCACCGTGGTATAATCAGGACAGAAAGGAGGTGTTACCATGAGCAATGTCCGAATCACATTGACACCAAACCCCGGACTGTCAAAAGACGAGATATTGAAAATCCTCGCATCCTATGACACCATTACCCCAGAGGCAATCGCAGACGTCATTTTGGCGAATAACGAGCGGATTGCCTTGCGCGTCAACACCTGCATGCAAAGCATCAATCCCTAAGCCTTACAGGTAACAACAAATGTGTGGGCTGTCTTGCCCGTCTGAGCATCCTGAACCTCAATCAGGATGCTCATATTCTTTTCCGCATCCAGTGTGCGTCTCATATTGAGACCTACACCGAGCGTAAAGACCTCCTCGATTGCACCATCCACAAGGATTGCAGCCGAGCCTTTCAGCTCGTTCCCCCCGTGGCTATCCGACTGGAAAATTGTTTTCATCCCCTCACCTCCTTTGCCTCTCGTTGAGAGGTGTTTTATTTGAACGGTAACTTATAAAGCTACTTCTTTGGCAAAAAAAATGGACATAGGATCTTCAATCTCAAGTTCCTCAATCATGATTTCGATTTCATCAGAACCAAAGCGCCCCTTTTTTAACTTGAGTGCGAATGTTTTCGCCGTTATACCAAGCCTTTTTGCCATTTCTCTCTGTGAGATTCGATGTTTTGCCATCAGACCAATAAGATCATCCGTTTTTATCATCTATACATCCCCCTTTCAAAAGTAACTTTTCAAGATACCACGAGTATACACCTCAAAAAGTAACCTGTCAAGACATTTTATTCTGCGAAAGTAACTTTTTTGTTGCTTTTTATGTCATTTATGTTAATATATAAATAGCATATTATTTGAGAAAGGAGGGGCTTGTATATGCCCAATGGTTCTATCGGGGCGCGTCTAAAAGCCCTTCGCTTAGACCGAGGGTTGACCCAAGACGAAGTAGGCAAGCGTGTACTCGTATCAAAGCAGACGCTATATAAGTACGAGAACGATATTGTCACAAATATCCCTGTGGACAAGATAGAACTACTTGCCGAGGTATATCATGTCACACCTGCCTACATCATGGGATGGGAGCAACCAGAAGAGGATGTTGATGATTCCCCATCCTACTACGACGACCCAGAGGTAGCAGCCATCGCAAACGAAATGAAAGAGAACCCCAACATCAGAGTTCTTTTTGATGCGTCGCGCGGTCTCAGCAAGGAATCGATCGAGGAAGTGCGACGCTTTGTTGAATATCAGAAAGCGAAGGAGCGCGGAGACTATGATTACTGATGTGAGAACAGTCTTACAAGACTTGCCCGTTGCGGTCAAAGGATTCGTTGTAACGGATGAGAACGGCGATCCAACCATTGTGCTGAACGCACGCCACAACAGGGAAACAAACATAGAGACGTATCAACACGAGCTTGCACATATTTTAGGGAACGATCTCTACCGCACCGAATCAGCGGACGAGATTGAAGCATGGTCACATTAAAGGAGGTAATCGCCATGAAAAAGCAAGTGCTCTCACTGTTGATCACTGCGTTTGTTGTTCTATCGACGAGTGTAGGGTATGCTGAAAACTGGCAATGGATTAGCTCAAATAATGAGTGTGCATATTTCTTTGATAAATTATTTATTCACTATAACATAAAGCACGACCCGCTAGACTATTCAAAAACTACAATTGACACTACAAAAATTTCCTTTTGGGAAAAAACATTTTATACGGAAAGAGGAGCAAAGATAGCTGCAGAAGACTTTAAAGATTTTCATTTTTTTACTCTACATCACAGCATTTCCTATAAGACTTATTCTATTCCAGATCGAAGCGAAACGACTCATATAATATCCTTCTATGACAAGGACGGAAACAAAATACAGGAATACCATAACGATTTCGTATATAAAATTCAACCCAATACATGGGGTGATATGATGTTCAAAACAATTTGCAATTACGCATCTGAGCATCATGATGAATTAGAAAAAAATGCCTACGATTATTCTTTTTAATTTAATGACTAACATACAGAAGATCACAGGAAGGAAGACAAAATGAACCTATTACGTATCCCTATTCTATTGTTGCTCATCCTGCTGAATTTCAATGCCACATCAGCTGAGCAGTCACAACAAAAAGAGCAAGTTGAGTATTCCTTCATAACTCTCAAAGAATACTTAAACGCCCCGGATGCCGTGCAGGTAATTGATGTTCGTTCCGAGCAAAGCAGAGAGCGGAACAAGAAGGAGGTCGCCGGTGAAATATGGATTAACCCATATAAGAAGAAACCTCTTGATGATTTTATTGCCCAGCAAGATAAATCAAAAGCTTACATGATCTTTTGCTCATGTCCTGACGACGGTTATTCTATTCGTGCAGCGCAGATTCTATTTCAAAATGGATTTACAAACGTCAAAGTCTTAAAAGACGCCGCAAAACATATTGAGAAAGGTCGCCTGCCGATGGTAGATATGAAGGGAGAGAAAGCATAATGAAACGCATCTCTATTCTCACAACATTGCTTGTGGCGCTGTTGTCCCCCACAGTATTTGCTGCAACACCGCAAGCGGAAGAAGGTTCTATTGCGAACTTTGTCCTTGCCTCTGAAGCGGCACCACCGGAGCTTGGCTCCATTGTCGGCACCTATAACCATCACATGATATACCTTAGACGTGGTTGTTGTAGTCATCACAAAGGTGTATGCGGATGTGTGAACGGGCGGACAAAATGCTGCGACGGGTCTTTCAGCCCCACTTGCGGATGTTAACTAGGAAAAATCGGCTCTTTTTTCCCATTTGGACACCCAAGTAGGAAAATATCACGTTTTCTTCCCACATAAAAACCGCCCTCCCTGCGCCAACAGAGAGAGCGGCAGACATGACGCGAATCATGCCAAGTTGCAAATAAATTCTACCATGATTCGCCTCCTATTTCAAGGAGGTTTTATTTATGTCCAAGATACGCATACGAAAGCGTGGAAAAACGTACTCGTACAGCTTCGACATTTCGAAGAATCCGCGCCGCATGAAAGAGAAAGGAGGATTTGCCACCGAGGATGAAGCATTTGACGCGGGCGTAAAGGCATACGCCGACTGGAAGTCCGGCAACATCGGTATCACATCTGAGAAGGTGAAGCTGCGGGACTACCTCGCCTCATGGCTTGAGAATGTCGTGCGCCCGAACGTGAAGCGGACGACATATCAAAACTATTCCTGCGCAATAAAACTCCGTGTTCTTCCCCGTTTGGGAGGTATCTTTTTACAAGACCTTCGCCCGCGCGATGTTGCTGCGTGGGTGCAGGAACTTGCAAGTAAAGGTTTTGCTGCCGGAACGATCATGCAGGCGAAGTCTGTGTTGTCTGCTGCACTGAAGTATGCCGTTTATCCGGCAGAGCTCATTGCTGTCAATCCGGCGACGAATATCCCTATTCCCCGCTGTGCGCCGCGCAAGGTGATAAAACGCGTGATCATAACACCGGAGCAGTTTGCCGCCATCCCCAAAGCTACAACCTGCTACCCCGCCATCAAGATCATGTATCACACGGGAATGCGCATCAGCGAAACACTAGGACTGACATGGGAGGATATCGACCTGAACACAGGTAAGATTTGTGTCTCACGTCAGCGATTCGAGGCGGGCTATTTTGATACGCCGAAAACAGAGAGCAGCGCGCGTGTATTCTATGTAGACGCATCTTTTATTTCCTACCTCCGCGCGCTTCGCGCTGAGCAAGCAGAGCATCAGATGCGTTTCGGGCAAGCCTATCAACTGGCCTACGAGGATTCACGCGATGATCGGGCTCTGGTTCTTCTCCCGAAGAAACTTCCTGCGCCGGATTACCTCCTGCGCCGTTCGCTCGTCTGTATCCGTCCGAATGGTGTCCCACTCCATCACACGTCCGTCACGCTTGTTTTGCGAAAGTCAGGGCTCAATCCGCACAGTTTTCGTCATACCCACGCAACGAAGCTGATTGAGGCGGGGGCAAAGCCGGTTGATGTCGCAGCTCGCCTTGGACATGCCAATGCGAACATCACGCAAAACCTCTATGCACACGACACAGAGGATATGATGCAGGAGACTGCTCGCATCTTTGGGGATATTGTAGGCAAGTAATTTTGTAGACAAGTTGTAGACAAATACACTTTATCTTTCTCTAAAGCCTTGAAATAAAAGGACCTCTTTATCAATTACTTGTTTTGTGATAAAATAAAAATGTTTTGGGATGTTGCGGGAGGGAACTATGTACGGCAAAGAGAGAGGGCTGCGCACGGCTCTCAGCACGGCGTTCGTCCTCGCTGCCGTCGCTGCCCTGACGCTCGTGCTGACGGCGGCACTGCTTGCACGCACAGGCATGCCGTTCACAGCGGCGTATACGGTCAGCATTCTCGCAGCGGTCGTCGGGACGCTTGCCGTCTCGCGCGGCGGAAGGACGCTGCTCGCACTCCCCTCCCCTGCCGTCACTGCATGGCTCGTCTATGAGGAGATCATCGCACGCGGACTTTCGTGGCAGGAGATGCTCGGCATTGCGGCTGTCACATCCTGCGTTGGTATGCTGCTCACACGCACGAAGTATGCCGACGCATGGACGCGCGCGCTTCCTCCGATTGTCCGCACGGGTCTGGTCTTAGGCCTGGGGTGCGGTATGCTGACAGCAGCGGCACTCTATGCACGCATACTCCTGCCGTCGCCGTGGGCGCTCTCGATGGGCGGTACACTCAGTGATCCCCTCACCTACTTTACGCTCACGGGCATTCTGCTCGTTCTCGTGCTCCATGCGCGAAACGTACGCACAGCCCTGCCGCTCGGGATGGTTCTCATCGGCGCGCTCACTTGGGCAGAGGGCTTCTGGGAGATTCCCCCCGCACCGTTTCTCATGCCCGACCTTGGAGGGGCGGCAGGTGCCCTGACGCTCGCACAGTCCGATCCATTTGCGGCTGCAGGGCTCGGGCTGACACTGCTGCTCGCTCTCCTAATTGAGAGTATGGCAGTACTTGCTGCGGAGGCGGAGCCCATAACGCGGCAGCAGCCTCTTGCCCCCCTCTTTGGTGTGAGCGGCTGCATGAGTCTTCTCGGCGCGTTCCCTCTGACGATCGCGCCGATCTCAGCCGCGCTGCCGGAGGCGTCGGAGGATCGCCGTATTGCAGGCATTCCGCTGACGGCGTGTCTCACGGCACTCCTGCTGCTGCTCCTCCTGCCCTGTGCAGTACTCATGCAGGCACTCGCAGACTTTCCCGCCGTACCTGCAATCGCACTTGCTGTGCTGGGGCTGATGCTCCTCGTGCGCGCCTTGCAGATGCTGCCCCGTGCCGCACATTTCACGCTGCGCGAGGGCGCTGTCATCGCTGCGTTCATCCTCGCGGCGTACGATGTGCGGACAGGGCTGACGCTTGCGCTCTTTCTGTTTACGCTGCTCACGGCGGCGCGCGGGGAAAGAGCCACGCACGCGACATGGGGGCTCACGGTGCTTTTCAGCTTGTTTTTTCTGGTTCAATGGATTCGATAGAGGCATGGTTCCTCAAAATATAATTTGGGAGGTTCATCACTTGCGAAAGGATACTGTTCTGCGCGGCTCTCTTGCCGCCGCCCTCATGGGGTTCTGCATTCTGACTGTGACGAGCGGTGAGGCACGCCGCGTACACGATCCGGATACGACAACGAAGGTCCGCACAGAGCGCGGCGCAGAGGTCGAGGAAAAGCCCGATTTTCGCATGCGCATTGACGCACTCATCAAGGAAGCAGAGAAGGCAAATGCCGTTGCTGCGGAAAAGCCGCTCTTCAGTGTTCCTCAAACACTCTCGGAATACGATACCGCCATCATCGGCACGCCGCTCGCAAGTCAGGAGCAGTGCGTGGACTATCTCCTGAGTGTGAATCCATATCCTGCCATCTCCGTCACGCCGCGCGAACTTGTCGCCTACTACTACGAGGAGGGTGCCCGCGAGGGCATCCGCCCCGATGTTGCCTTTGCCCAAGCGCTGAAGGAGACCGGCTTCTTCCGCTACGGCGGCACGGTGACCCCGGATCAGAACAACTACTGTGGGCTCGGCACGACGAGTGCAACTGTGAAGGGCGCCTATTTCGCCACCTCGCAGATCGGGGTGCGCGCACACATTCAGCACCTGCTCGCCTATGCATCGACACGTGAGCCCATGCAGCCCGTTGTTGATCCAAGATATAGTCTTGTACGCAACGTCTACGGCACAAACACACTCGGTCATTGGCAGGATCTCAACGGACGCTGGGCGGTTCCCGGTGACTCCTACGGGCAGAGCATTCTGTCGATGTTCCGCGCGATCCTGCACAAGTAGGAAAGGAGAACGGAAAGATGATCACCGTCAACAATCTGAGCCTGCAGTTCGGCAAGCGCGTCCTCTACAAGGATGTCAATCTGAAATTCACCCCCGGCAACTGCTACGGCATCATCGGCGCAAACGGCGCGGGCAAGTCCACCTTTCTAAAGCTCCTCTCGGGCGACATCGAGCCGACGGGCGGCATCGTGGATATCACGCCGGGCGAACGCCTCGCTGTTCTGAAGCAGGATCACTATGCCTACGATGAGGTCGAGGTGCTGCGCACGGTCATCATGGGGCACGCACGTCTCGTAGAGATCATGGACGAGAAGGACGCGCTCTACGAGAAGCCCGACTTCTCCGATGAGGACGGCATGCGCGCCTCGGAGCTCGAAGCAGAGTTCGCCGAGCTCGACGGCTGGAACGCAGAGACGGAGGCGGCACAGCTGCTCAATGGACTTGGCGTGCCCGATGCGAAGCATACGCTCAAGATGAACGAGCTCTCCCCTGCAGAGAAGGTGCGCGTTCTGCTCGCGCAGGCGCTCTTCGGCTCGCCCGACATCCTGCTCCTCGACGAGCCGACGAACCACCTCGACGTGACCTCAATCAACTGGCTCGAGAACTTCCTTGTAGACTTCCCAAACACGGTTATTGTCGTCTCACATGACCGCCACTTCCTCAATCAGGTCTGCACCTATATCTGCGACGTAGACTTCGGCAAGATTTCGCTCTTTGCCGGCAACTACGACTTCTGGTATCAGTCGAGTCAGCTTGCCCTGCAGATGGCAAAGGACGCAAACAAGAAGAAAGAGGAGAAGATCAAGGAGCTCCAGACGTTCATTCAACGGTTCTCGGCAAATGCCTCGAAGTCCCGTCAGGCGACCTCGCGCAAGAAGCTTCTCGACCGCATCACACTCGACGACATCAAGCCCTCCACACGCCGCTACCCCTACATCGCCTTTACCCCCGACCGCGAAGCGGGCGATCAGCTGCTGACCGTCGAAGGGCTTTCAAAGGAAGTGGACGGCCGTCAGCTCCTCAAAAATGTCAGCTTCACGCTCAAAAAGGGCGACAAGGTCGCCTTTGTCGGCCCGAACGGCGCGGCAAAGACGATGCTCTTCAAGATCCTCATGGGCGAGGAGGAGGCGGACGAGGGTACGTTCAAATGGGGCGTGACGACCACGCAGACCTACCTTCCCTCGGACAACAGTGCCTACTTCGACGATGTCAAGCTGAACCTTGTCGACTGGCTGCGCCAGTACTCGAAGGATCCGGACGAGACGTTCGTGCGCGGCTTCCTCGGACGTATGCTCTTCTCGGGCGAAGAGAGCCAGAAGCGCGCCGAGGTGCTCTCAGGCGGTGAGCGCGTGCGCTGTATGCTCTCACGCATGATGCTCTCCGGCGCGAACGTGCTGATCTTCGACGAGCCGACCGACCACCTCGACCTCGAATCCATTACGGCACTCAACAACGGGCTGATGTCATTCAGCGGCACGATTCTCTTCGCCTCGCGCGACCACGAGTTCACGCAAACGGTTGCGAACCGCATTATCGAGATCACGCCCGTCGGCGTTGTTGACCGCATCTCGACCTACGATGAATTCCTCAGCAACGAGACCGTAAAGCAGCAGCTTGCAGAGAAGTATAAAGCCGCGGAATAACTTCTGGAGGCAGTAAGCGGAGCACATCGGATAGATGCTGAGCCGGGAGGTGAGATCATGCTGGGTACATTGCTGCAGAGCACGGAGAACAAGAACGCCGCTCTGCGTCTGCGCGAGATGGTCACCGTTCTGCGCCGTCATGACATCGTGCACGGTCTGACCCCTGCAAAGCTGCGCGCCATCTTCGAGGATCTCGGTCCCACCTTTGTCAAGTTCGGGCAGATCATGAGTATGCGCCCAGACTTCCTCCCGACGGAGTACTGCGACGAGCTCATGAAACTGCAGACAGGCGCGCGCCCCCTTCCCTTCCCCGTCATCCTCTCCATCGTGGAGCAGGAGTACAACCGCGAGTGGAACAAGGTCTTTCGCACGATCGACAGTACGCCGCTCGGTTCTGCGAGCATCGCGCAGGCGCACCGCGCGCAGCTGACAAACGGCGAACAGGTCGTCATCAAGGTGCAGCGTCCCGGTATCCATGAGATCATGCGCATGGATCTCACGCTCATGAAGCGCGCCGCCACCATCATCCGTCTCGTCAGTCGTGATGATGTCGTCGATTTTCGCACCCTCATGGACGAGATGTGGAACATCGCCAAGCAGGAGATGGATTTTCTGATTGAGGCGGGACATATCGAGGAGTTCTCCCATCTCAACCGCGACAATCCTTTCATCTCCTGTCCGCGCGTCCTGCGCGATCTCTCCACCCAGTACATCCTCGTCATGGAGTACATCGACGGCATCCCGCTTGACCAGACCGATGCCCTGCACGCAGCAGGCATCAATGTCACCCAGATCGGACGGCGCCTCGGAGAGAACTACGCAAAGCAGATCATCGAGGACGGCTTCTTCCATGGTGACCCGCACCCCGGCAACATTCGCGTGCGAAACGGCACCATCGTCTGGCTCGATCTCGGCATGATGGGACGCCTCAGCAACCGTGACCGTACGGCACTGCGCCGCGCGATCCTCGCGCTTGCGACCCACGACACCTTTGAGATGAAGGCCGCCGTCCTCGCGCTCGGCATTGTCAGGGGACGCATCAATCACGCCCAACTCTACCAAGATATTGACGTGATGATGGAGCAGTACGGCTCCCTCGATTTCACCGACGTCCACATGGGTGTGCTGACGAATCAGATCCTGGGTATCCTGCGTATGCACCACATCGGCTGCCCAAGCGGGCTTGCGATGTTTGCGCGCGGCGTTATGACTGTGGAGATCGTCATGCGGCGCTGTGCCCCCGAGGTCAGCTTCCTCGAGATCTTTGCGCGCAGCCTCTCACTCGGCATCGTGCAGGGCATGACATGGCGCGAGGGACTCACCAAGGCACGGCAGGAGGGCATCATGCTCCTGCGCAAGTCCGTCCAGATCCCCGAGCAGCTTGCCGACCTCCTGAAGATGACCATGAGCGGACAGGCGAAGCTCAACATTGACCTCACCGGCTCGGAGGAACCCGTACAGCGCTTTGACAAGATGATCAACAAACTCATCATTGCCCTCCTGTGCGCGGCGCTTCTCATCGCCTCGAGCACCATCTGTACGACGGATATGAAGCCGCAGCTCGGCGGCATCCCCGTGCTCGGCATTCTCGGCTATCTCATTGCATTCATCCTGAGTATTCGGCTGATCTGGAACATCCACAAGGGAGTGTAGAGTATGCGCGGTATACGCGGCGCCATCACCGTCGGGCGCAATGACAAAGACGCGATCTGGCAGGCGGCACAGGAACTAATGACGGAGATTCTGCACACCAATAACGTTGCTCCTGTTGACATCGGGGCGGCAATCTTCAGCGTGACCGAGGATCTGACAGCGGCATTTCCAACGGCGGGTGTGCGCCGCATTGCAGGCTTTGACCTCGTTCCACTCTTTGACGCACGTCAATGTGCCATCGACGACAGCCTCCCGCGCTGTATCCGCGTTCTCCTCCTCGTCAATACGGATGCTGCACAGTCTGACATCCATCACGTCTACCTGCGCGAAGCAGCACATCTGCGTCCCGATTTGGAGGGATAGATAATATAATATGACACAAAAAAGATGTTATTGCACAGTATATGCAATAACATCTTTTTTGTGCCTTGAAGCAGGAGGAACGCCGCCCACGGTCAGAAGAAATCGCGTAGAGCAGCCGGGTTTGGAAAGGTATTATGAGTCCATTAAGATTTTAGATCCGTGTTTTCTCGTAGTCCATCATCTTCGTCACACGCTTCGCATACTTCCCGCCAAGCGGCTCTGATGCCAGCCAAACCTTTGTAATTTCCCATGCCATCTGGTTTGCAATGACACGCGCGCCCATACAAAGGACATTTGCCGCATTATGCTCCCGCGTCATTTGCGCAGAGAAGAGATCAGAAACCAAGGAAGCACGAATGCCGTTGACCTTATTGGCCGACATCGACATTCCAATGCCGGTACCGCAGATCAGGATGCCCAGCTTATCCTGTGCCGCAGCGACTTCCTCCCCCACTGCAACCGCATAGTCATGAGAGTCTGCAGAAACCTCACTGTCCGTTCCCTTGTCTGCAACCGTATACCCTTCTTCTTGAAGCTTTTCTTTGAGGAACTCTTTCATACGCCAACCGGCATGATCTGCTCCCATGACAATAATCGGCTTCAACCGCAGTCCCTCCTCGCGCAGTTTCTCTTTTCAGCGCTGACGCATCCACGCGGGGATGTCGATGATATCCGTGCCGCCGGAGCCCGTGTTCGGCTCAACGACATTCATGCGGCGGTTGTTCGCCGCGGTACCCGTATTCGGAGGCACGATGGCTGCAGCAGGGCGCGCCTGTGCCTGCGGCTGCGCAGAGGGCGCGGATGCCGGCGTTTTCTGGACAGAAGCGCCTCCAATGCCCGGCATGGAGATCCAGTCTGCACTGAGCCCGGTGTCCGATTCCGCAGGAGCGGCGACGCCGCTCTCGGTCATTCCGAAGCCCGTCGCAACGACGGTGACGCGCACACTGTCCTCGAGTGTCTCATCGACGCCGATGCCCCAGATGATATTTGCCTGACGGCCGTTTGTCGCGTTCATAATCACGCTGTTCAGCCACTCGGATGCCTCGTTGACCTCGAACATGCTGAGTGTCTTGGAACCTGTGAAGTTCATGATGACGGAGGTCGCGCCCTCGATGCTCGTCTCGAGCAGCGGCGACTCGATTGCCGCCTTTGCCGCCGCTACGGATGCGCCCTCGCCGCGCGCCTCGCCAATGCCCATGATCGCCGCGCCGCCGTTTGCCATCGTCGTCTGCACATCTGCAAAATCGAGGTTGACAACGCCCTGATTCGTGATGAGATCGGTGATGCCCTTAACGCCCTGCCAGAGTACATTATCCACCTTGCTGAATGCCTCGGTGACAGGCGTGCTCTTGTCGATGATCTTCATGAGGCGGTCGTTCGGAATCGTAATGATGGTATCGACGTGCTGCTGCAGGTTTGTGATGCCGGAGTCTGCGTTGCGCGCACGCGTCATGCCCTCATAGGAGAAGGGACGCGTCACGACGGCAACGGTCAGTGCGCCAAGCTCGCGTGCACACTCAGCGACCACGGGTGCTGCACCCGTGCCCGTGCCGCCGCCCATACCGGCCGTGATGAACACCATGTCCGCACCGCGCAGAGCTTCGACGATCTTCTCACGGCTCTCCGTCGCAGCTGCCTCGCCGATCTCGGGACGCGCACCGGCACCGAGTCCGCGCGTGCGCTTCTCACCGATCTGAATGCGTACAGCTGCCTTCGACTGCAGGAGAGCCTGTGCATCCGTATTGATCGCAACGAACTCAACGCCCTGCAGACCGGAGTCGATCATGTTATTTACCGCATTGCCGCCGCCGCCGCCTACACCGACAACGATGATCTTTGCAAGTTCTTCAAAGTTATCATCCATTTCGAACACAGCTTCAGCCTCCATATCGTATGTGAATCATTTCTTCGATCAATAAATAAGAATTTCCTCGCCCATTTTACCATGAAAATCAATATATTTCCATAGCATGAGGAATTTTTTAGATGATTTTATTGTGCGCCGTCCCGATAGTCTTTGAGCAGGTAGCGGCGCAGGATGGCAAGATTCTTGAAGATACGGAAGCCGAATGCGAGCAGGGCGACGTAGTAGAGGTCAATGCCGAGGCGGTCGCCGATAAAGACGAGCGCCGCAGCAAGCAGTGTGTTCGAGAAAAAGCCCGTGACAAAGACATGCTTGTCAAAGCGCTCCGCAACAGCCGCCCTGAGTCCGCCGAAGGCAGCATCGAGTGCAGCGACAAGTGCGACGGAGAAGAGTTTCGAGTAGGCGAGCGGTATGACGATCGGACTGTTGTAGCCAATCAGGAGTCCGATGGCGAGGCTGACGATGACGATGTAGATCATTTGCTTCCCTCCTCGCGCTCCTCGGTCTCATGCGCATAGCTCTGGCGGATACTCCCGCGATAGGGCGGGATGTAGACGTCATCGCTGACCTTAATGTCGAGCTGGATGCCCCAGACACTCAGCGTCTCGACAACACCGCCGCGCATACGCAGCGAGTTCTCGAGGGATTTCTTGTCGCCGATGGCGCGCACTTCGAAGGGTGCAGACGAACGCACATTGTTTACGGAGAGTGTCGGTCCCGCGCAGCGAATCTCGGAGATGCCCGTCAGGCGCTGTCCGTTGACGGAGATTGCCTCCGCACCCGCCGCGCGCAGTTCATTGATGACGCGCAGGAGATCGTCGTCGTGGATGACGTAGAGGTTTGGATTCTCACCCGCCTTGACGGGCTTTGCACTGTCATCCATGCGCACGATAACCCCCTCACCCACAAGGGGGACGAGCGCAGCGCGGTAGCGCAGCATCTCTTGGTCTTCTTTATTCTCCGCATTGGCTGCTGCCGCCTGCATCTTACGCAGTTCCTCGCCGAGTTCGTCGCGTTCATGTTCAGTCTGGAGCAGACGATCTGAGATTTCCTCAATGCGCTGCTGGGACAGGCTCCCTTTCCCGTCCTGTGCCGTGCGGAACTGCACGGCGATCATGAAGCCGATCAAGACGCAGACGAGTGCGATCAGCCACCCGCCTTTCCAAAATTGTTTCATTTACTTCCCCTCTGTGGTTTTATCTGCGAGTTTGATGAATGGTGCATCATAGCTGAAATCAACATACTCCACCGTGTGCCGCGTGGTTTTCTGATCCTGCAGAAAATCCTGCGTCAGCCCCGCCTTTTCCGGAATACGTTCCAGCTCTCCGAGCCGGATGGGCAGTGCGGTCTTGGTATAGGCGACGACCGCAGACGGCACGGTGATATTGACCTCGGAGATCTGCCCGATGTCCGCCGGGTCGATTTTGCCGAGGAACAGGAGCACTTTCGCAACCTGCGCGTTGTTGTTGTCGTCCCCAATGTAGAGATCGCGCAGCTTCACCCCCGTGACAATGGGAATATCCGCCCCTTTGAGCGAACGGTAGCTGGCGATGACCTTGCCCTGCCGGTCAAAGTCCAGATAGCCGTAATCACACGCAACCGTTGCAACGGGGATGCGCTCAACAATGTCCATCTCGATCTTATTTGGCAGCTGCCGCCGCACAACGGCGGACTCGATGCGCAGGTCGCGGAGCAGGTTCGCCGTCATGGCGTCCGTCTTGAGCTCGAACAGGCGCGCACCGTATTGGATGCGGGCAATCTCGCAGAGCTCTGCCTCGTCCAGATGGATGTTGCCGTGCACAACGAGCTGCTGAAAGGTGAAGAGCGGTGAGTAGATGAGCCCGGCGATGACGGCGGCAATCCCGAGGAGGTAGAACGCCCCCTTGAGTACGCGTCGTGAGCTCATCGATGATACCCTGCCATCGCGAGGATTTTCTCGCAGAGCTCAGGGAACTCAATGCCGACGGCACGTGCGGCATCGGGGACGAGTGAGGTCTCCGTCATGCCCGGTACTGCGTTGACTTCGATCGCGTAGGGCTCGCCCGCATCACTCAGCATGACATCGAGGCGCGCAACTCCCGCACAGCCGCATGCGGTGAAGGCACGCACGGCGAGATCCTGTACCGCCGCCGTACAGTCTTCGGATATTTCTGCAGGAACGATATGTGCCGATGCGCCCGGCGTGTACTTGCTCTCGTAGTCGTAGCGTCCCGAGGTGGTCGTAATCTCAATGACGGGCAGCGCCTCCGCATGCGTGGGTGTGCCCCAGACGACAACGGTGAGCTCGCGCCCATGGATGAACTCCTCGACGAGCACCTCATCTCCATAGGTGAACGCCTCGTCGATCGCCTTCCGGAGTTCATCTGCGCGCGTCACGATGTAAACGCCGATGCTCGATCCCTGCTCGGGTGCCTTGACAACGACGGGCAGGTCAAATGCTGCCCGCACACGTTCTGCCGTGTGTTCGTCCCGCTCTCCCGCATGGAGGCATAGGAAGCGCGGCGTTGCAATCCCCTCCGCGCGGAAGATGCGCTTTGCCGTCAGCTTGTCCATTGTAAGCGCTGCGGCGCGAACGCCCGAGCCTGTGTAAGGAATGCCGAGCATATCGAGCGTTCCCTGCAGGATGCCGTCCTCGCCGTACTTGCCATGCAGGGCGTTAAAGACGATTGCGGGACGGAGTTTTCGAATCTCCTCGGCAAATGCAGGCGGATCCAGTTCCATACCGACGGCGGGATAGCCTTTCTCACGCAGCGCCGCAAGGATTGCCCCGCCCGAGCGGCGCGATACCTCAGCCTCACTCGATGGGCCGCCCATGACGACGACGATGGGTGCCTCCCCCTGGCCTGCCGTACCATTCTTCAGCTGCTCGACCAGTGCCTCCCCAACCTCGAGAATGTTTCCTGCCCCCATTGTGATAACAAGGTCGCCCGCGCGCACATGCTGGGCAAGATAGCGTTCGAGGTCAGCATGCTCCGGCAGGTAGACGGCATCCTGCCCCGTCTGCCGCGCGACCTCCTCCATCAGCGTCTCTCCGCTGATGCCCGGAATCGGCGTCTCCCCTGCCGCGTAGACATCGGTGAGGAGCAGCAGATCGGCAGATGCAAAGCACGCACCGAACTCCTCGCGCAGGAGCTGCGTCCGCGTGTAGCGATGCGGCTGAAAAACGCAGATGAGGCGTGCGGGGTTCGTCGCACGCGCTGCCGTCAGCGTCACGGCGATCTCCGTCGGATGGTGCGCGTAGTCGTCCACCACCCAGACACCGCACTCCTTGCCCTTCGTCTGGAAGCGGCGCTTTGCCCCGTGGAAGCCCGCAAGTGCGTCCTGAATCTGTGCAAATCCAACATCCGCGAGCCGTGCGACGGCAATACAGGCGAGCGCGTTGAGCACGTTGTGCCGCCCGGGGATGTTGAGCGAAATGCGCCCAAGTTTTTCCCCGCGCTCGTACACCGTAAAGGAGATGACGGAGCCGTGCGTCTCGATGTCCGCCGCACGGTAGTCCGCCTCCCGATCAATGGCATAGGAGATGACGCGCCGTTTTGTCTCCGCCGCAATCTCACGCAAAATATCATTTTCAAAGCAAAGGACAGCCGTGCCGTCCTCGTCCGCCTGATCGACAAATGTGCGGAACGCCTCGATGATCTTCTCCATCGTGCCGTAGTGATCCATGTGGTCGTCCTCGACGTTCGTCACAACGGCAATGTGCGGGCGCAGCTTCAGGAAGGACCCGTCACTCTCGTCCGCCTCGGAGACGAGGTAGCGGCTCGTACCGAGCTTTGCATTCGTACCAAGATCCGGCACCTCGCCGCCGACGATGATGGTCGGCGATATGCCCACACGGTCAAGTGTCACGCCGATCATAGAGGTGGTCGTCGTCTTGCCGTGCGAGCCCGCGACGGCGATGCCGTCGTACTCGTTGACCAGTGCCGCGTTGATATCCGAGCGGTGCAGCTTTGGGATGCGCAGATCCCACGCTGCAATCACCTCAGGGTTGTCGTAGGGAATCGCCGTGGAGACCACGATGGCATCCGCACCGCGCACATTCTCCGCACGCTGACCATCCGTCCATATACGAGCGCCGAGACGTACGAGCTCCTCGATGATGGGCGATGAACCCTGATCGGAGCCGGACACCTTGTAGCCGAGCAGTAGGAGAATCTTCGCGAGCGGGCTCATCCCTGCACCGCCGATACCGACAAAATGTATGTTTTGAATCCCCTTCAAATCCTTAAGCACGATTCTCACCCTTCTCTATGACAAATCCGCAGCGCGAGTGCCGCAATCTCCTCCGCCGCCTCCGGTTTTCCAAGTTGTTTCATCGCTGCCGCCATTGCCGCGCGGCGTACATCGTCTGTGAGCAGTGCATGGAGCGCTCTCTCCAGTGCAGCGGAGCTGACATCTCGGTTGAGGATGACCTCTGCCGCCCCCGCCGCCTCCATCGCACGCGCATTCTTCTCCTGATGGTTTTCCGCTGCGTACGGATACGGAATGAGGATCGCGGGCACCCCCCGTGCCGCGAGCTCCGCAAGCCCCGTTGCGCCCGCGCGAAAGACGGCAACATCTGCCATCGCCATCGCCTCCGGCATATTGTAGAGATACGGCAGGACGCGCAGATGCGGATGCTCCTCGAGACGGATACCCGCATTCCGAATGCGTGCGAGCGTGTCCCCATGCTCATCCGCACCCGTCACATGGAGATACTGCACCTCTGTCTGCTCCGCCGCGTGCGCGATCACCTCAACCATCGCACGGTTGATCGAGCGCGCCCCACGGCTGCCGCCCGAGACGAGCACAGTCTTCTTCGCGGGGTCAAAGCCGAATGCCCGCGCACCATCAGCACGCGTCGCCGTGAGCACCTCAGGGCGGATCGGGTTGCCCGTCACATAGGTCTTTTCCTGCGGGAAGACGCGTCGTGCGTCCTCCATGCCAACAGCGATTGCCGTCGCAAACCTCGCGAGAATGCGATTCGTCACACCCGCAAAGACATTCTGCTCCTGCACGAGTGTCGGCACGCCCGCCAGACTCGCCGCAAGCAAGATCGGTCCCGCAACATAGCCGCCCGTCCCGATGGCAACATCGGGACGAAATCCATGCACAATGCCGCGTGCACGCGCAACCGCACGCAAAGCACGCCATGCACGGCTGATGTTCTCAATGGAAATGCTGCGTTGAAAGCCCGCGAGATCCATTGCGATGAAGTCAATGCCCTCGCGTGGGACGATGTCCGCCTCAAGCCCGTTGCGTCCGCCGACATAGAGAATGCGTGCGGACGGCTCACGCCGCTGAATTGCGTGAATGATCGTGAGTGCAGGATAGATGTGTCCGCCCGTCCCGCCGCCGGATACGATGATGTTCATAACTCGTTCACGATCCTCTTAAAGTCACGCCCGCGCTCCTCATAGCCGCCGTACATATCAAAGCTGGCACAAGCGGGTGAGAGCAGCACTGTCTGAGGAGGAGCGGCAAGCTCCCGCGCAGTCTGCACAGCCTTCTCCATAAGATACCCCGCGCGATGGATGTGCTCCGGCGCAATTCCCGCATCCAGTGCCGCTGCACCAAAGCGCTCCGCAGCATCGCCGACGAGAATCAACTCATCGACGCGCGCATGTACGAGCTCCATAAATTCCGTAAGGTCGGTCAGCTTGTCATCGCCGCCCGCAATCAGGATCATGTGTCCGTCGAATGCCTCGAGCGCCTTGATCGCCGAATCCGTATTCGTCGCCTTCGAATCGTTGTAGTAGCTGACGCCGTCCAAGGTCCGCACGAACTCAATGCGGTGCTCCACCCCCTTGAACGCACGCAGGACGGGGCGCATTTCGGCGGGCGTCACCCCCGCGAAGAATGCCACTGCCGCTGCGGCAAGCGCGTTCTCAACGTTGTGCCCGCCCGGAATGCCGAGTTCCCGTGCAGAAATCAGTACATGCTCCTCCCCGTCCCAACGAATGACGATCATGCCGTCCGCACGCACGGCTGCTCCCTCCGCCAGCTCCTCGCGGCGGCTGAAGAAGCATACCTTTCCCCTCGCACGCTCTGCCATGCCGCGCGTATGCGGATCATCGCAGTTCAGCACGAGAAAGTCCTCCGCCGTCTGCGCGGCGAAGAGCTTCTCCTTCATCGCCTGATAGACCTCCATCGAGCCGTGGCGGACAATGTGGTCGGGGGTCACGTTCAGCTCAGCCGCGACCGCAGGGTGAAAATGCGTGGTCGCCTCCATCTGATAGCTGGAGATCTCCGCAGCGATCGCACCGTCTGCGGGAATCTCCTGTGCCACGTCGATGAGCGGAACACCGATGTTGCCCCCGATGCCGACTGCAGGGAAATGTGCGCACAAGAGCTCTCCGAGCAGGGTTGTCGTCGTCGTCTTTCCATTCGTTCCCGTAACGGCATAGATAGGTGCATGCGCAATTTCCCCTGCAAGCTCCACCTCTGTCGTCACGCGGATGCCGCGCGCACGCGCCGCCTGAACGAGCGGAATGCGCTCCGGCACTGCCGGAGACAAGACGATGAGATCCGTTCCCTCGATCAGTTCTTCCCTTTGTGCACCAAAGACGCAGGAGATTCCCTGCGTCCGTAAAGCCTCAATATGTTTCTGCGTTACCGCATCTTTTTCTGCGTCCGCCTCTTCCTTTGCATCCGAGAGCGTCACGCGTGCGCCCGCCGCCGCGAGATACTTCGCCGCCGCAAAGCCGCTGATGCCCGCCCCGATGACGAGTGCAGACTGATTCTGATAGGACAATTCCCCGTGTCCCCCTTATATTGTTGATGTAGGAAAGAAGCTCCATGCGCTCTCCCAACAGGCTCCAGTGAAGCACACGCCCGCTCGCGCAGTGAGGCGTTTGCATGAAGTACGCAGGCAGCTCTCTCACGAAAGCAGCACAATGATCCCCGCAAGGAGTGCGCCCGCCGCGCCAACTGCCCAGAATGTATAGACCACGCGCGTCTCGCTCCACCCGCCAAGCTCGAAGTGATGATGAATCGGACTCATGCGGAAAATGCGCTTGCCGCGTGTCTGAAACGAGACGACCTGCAGGATCACAGACAGTGCCTCACAGACAAAGACAAAGCCCACAATGGGCAGGAGTGCCTCCGTATGCGAGAGGATCGCGATGCCTGCAAGAGCCCCGCCGAGTGCAAGTGAGCCCGTGTCCCCCATGAAGACTCTCGCTGGATGATGATTATACCACAAAAAACCTGCGCATGCACCAATTATTGCCGCAGAGAATACCATCAGCCCGCTGTCTGCATGATACAGGAGTGCTGCATAAAAGAGCGCCGCCACGGCGACCGTCCCGGAGGCAAGCCCGTCGAGCCCGTCCGTCAGATTAACGGCATTCGACGTGCCGACGAGGACGAATACGACGAGCACATAGTAGAGCGCGCCAATATCCCACATTTCACCCAGAACAGGGACCCATACGCTTGTGTCATGTCCGAGCAGCGCACGTCCGATCAGAATCGTGACAAGGGAGATGAAGAGCTGACCGAGCAGCTTCTGATAGGCGCGCAGTCCGAGATTGCGCTTCTTGACCACCTTGATATAGTCATCCGCAAAGCCGAGCAGGAAATGTCCGAGAAAGATGAAGAGTGCGAGCAGCGTCGTCACCGTAAGCGGCGCAAAGAGCAGTGTCGCCGCCGTTACGGCGAGCACAATCATCACGCCGCCCATCGTGGGCGTTCCGCTCTTCTGCTGATGGCTTGCGGGTCCCTCCTCACGGATGCTCTGCCCATATTTCAAACGGTGCAGAAGCGGGAGGAAGCAGACGCCGCTGAAGAGCACAATGGCGAGCGATGTCACGACGCTCAGGAGAATACTCAGCCACGGTGCGAGGAGATCCGTGATATGTCCCATCAGTGCCCCGCTTCCTCTCCCGTCAGGAGCGTGATGATCTGCTCCATCTTCATCCCGCGCGATCCCTTGAAGAGCACGGTATCCCCGTCTGCACTCAGGGTGCGGAGAAACGCTGCCGCTGCCGCATGACTCTCCGCATGGTGACAGACCGGACAGCCCGCCGCCTCCGCCACTTCGTGCATCCAGCGTGCCTGCGCGCCATAGGTCACGAGCGCCGCAAAGCCCAGTTCCGCGACACACATTCCAATCTCCCTGTGCGCCTCCTCGGCCGCTGCACCGAGTTCGAGCATGTCGCCAAGCACAGCGATCTTGCGTCCATGATAGAGTGCTGCCGTCGTTTCGAGCGCAGCACGCATGGATGAGGGGCTTGCATTGTAGGCATCGTTGATGAAGCACTGCGTGCCGACCTCGTGCACCTCGTAGCGCATCTTGGTCGGCGTGAGCGTGCGCAGCCCCGCCTGCATCTCCTGCGGCGTGAGCCCGAGGGCAAATCCCGCCGCAAGCGCTGCGAGAGCATTGCTGACATTGTGCCGTCCCGCGAGCGGAATGCTGTAGTCATGGCGCTCATTTGCCCACGTCACCATGAACTGCGCTCCATCCGCCGCAAAGCGCAGTGCCTCGGCACGGACATCCGCATTCTCCTTGATGCCATAGGTGAGAACGCGTACGCCGTCTGCGGCCAGCGCACGCATTGACGCAACGCGTGCATCGTCTGCGTTGAGGATCACCGTACCGCCCGCAGGGATCGCCTGCACAAGCTCTGCCTTCGCCTTTGCGATGTTCTCGATAGAGCCGAGCAGCTCCATATGCACCGCGCAGACATTCGTCACGATGCCGATTGTCGGCGCGGCGACAGGCGCGAGTGCCGCGATCTGCCCTCGCCCGCGCATGCCGATCTCCACGACTGCGGCGGTATCCTCCGCCTTGATGCCGAGCAGGGTCAGCGGCAGACCGACCTCGTTGTTGTAGTTTGCCGCCGTGCGGCAGACCGTACCACGTCCCGAGAGGACGGCTGCCGTCAGATCTTTCGTCGTCGTCTTGCCGTTCGAGCCTGTGATCGCGACGACGGGGATATCGAACTTCATCCGCCACGCATGTGCGATTGCCTGATATGCCGCAAGCGTATCCTTCACCGTGAGCACAGCCCCCTGCGCCTTCTTCAGCTCCTTCCGCACGGCGGCAGACAGCGGTTCACTGACAAGAACAGCCGCGGCGCTCTTGTGGAGTGCATCCGCTGCAAAATCCGCACCGTCGAAATTTTCTCCGCGCAGCGCAACGAAGAGATCTCCTGCCGCGATTTTGCGCGTGTCTGTCGTGATCCGGGGGACTGCATCACTCCCGCGAAGTTGTCCGCTGTGCAGAACAGCACCCGTCACCGCAGTCACTTCGTCCCATGTCATCACCATATCACAGCCCCCCGATTGCTTCACGTGCCGTCTCGCGGTCGTCGAAATGAATGGTTTGATCGTTCAATATCTGGTAGTTCTCATGCCCCTTGCCGAGGATGACGACCGTGTCGCCCTTCCGTGCCGTCTGAACGGCATGAAAGATCGCCGTGCGGCGATCGACGAGCTTTTCATACGGCTTTGTACCAATCACCGGCAGAACGCCCGTCTCCACCTCGTCCAAGATTGCTGCAGGATTCTCTGTCCGCGGATTGTCCGAGGTCAGCACGACAATATCCGCAAGCTCTGCCGCCATGCGCCCCATGATGGGACGTTTCGTCCGATCGCGGTCCCCGCCGCAGCCGAACACGGCGATGATCCGCCCCGCCGTCACGGCACGCGCCGTACGCAGGACATTCTCCATGCCGTCCGGCGTGTGCGCATAGTCCACAATGACGGAGAAGTCCTGCCCCGCACGCACAAGCTCGAAACGCCCCGGTACGCCCGTAAACGCACTGAGCGCTGCCACGATATCCTCTGCGGGTATCTTTTCTGCAAGTGCTGCGCCCGTCGCAGCGAGCACATTGGACACGTTGAACAGCCCCGTGATGCCAATATGAATGCGTACAGGCCGTGCACCCCTGTGCACAAGGGTCAGTTCCATCCCGTCCTGTGCGAGACGCACATCCTGTGCCGCCAGGTCTGCAGGCTGCTCCACCCCGTAGGAAATGACGGGGCAGCGTGTATGCGCACGCATTGTTGCAGATGCTCCGTCATCCGCATTGAGCACTGCTGTCTTGCCCGACTTCGACCCCTGCTCCGACACGAGATCAAAGAGACGTGCCTTTGCCCGTGCGTAGTTCTCCATCGTCTTGTGGTAGTCGAGGTGATCCTGCGTCAAATTCGTGAATACCGCCGTATCGAACTCAATGCCAGCCACACGTCCCTGGTCGAGAGCGTGGGAGGAGACCTCCATGACCACGACATCCATTCCGCGCGTACGCATCTCAGCGAGCAGCTGCTGCATGACGATAACATCGGGGGTCGTGTTCGCCGTGGGGAATACCTCGTCTTCCATCATCACCTGAATCGTGCCGACAAGCCCGACGCGTTTTCCCGCATGGCGCAGAATCGCGCGCAGGAGATAGCTTGTCGTCGTCTTGCCGTTCGTCCCCGTAATGCCGATCACGCGCATGCTGTGCGCGGGATAGTCATAGAAATAGGGTGCGATCACATCCAGTGCCTCTTGGATGTTCGGCACGTGGAGGACGGAGAGACCTGCGGGCACATTGACATTTTCCCGTTCCGTCAAAATAGCGCGAGCTCCCGCCCGCGCCACATTTGGTATAAAGCTGTGTGCATCCACATGAGCGCCTGTAATGCAGGCAAACAGCGCTCCCTTCCGAACGCAGCGCGAGTCCCGTTCGATGCTTGTGATTTCGGCATCGTCTCCCAAGAGCCGTGCATCCGGCAGAAGGGCAGCCAGTTCTGTCAATCTCTTTATCATCTGCCCATCATTCCCCTTCATGTGAAAAATACATGTTCTGCGGCACCTGCATATGCAGCTGCTCCACGGCAATCGACTCGATGCGTGCCGGCGATTTCAGCTGCGCGATCTCGATCTTGAGCCGCTCATTCTCCTGCTCAAGTTGGTCTGCAGTCTGCTGCGTGTCGAGCAGGGTATATCCATTCTTTGCCCCGATGCCGCCGAGCAGCGTCACGACCATTGCACCGAACGCAATGAGGAAGAAGATCGCACGCAGGCAGTTCCTGAGATTCGTATTCACTTCCCGCCGGATCAGCGGTTCCTTCGGCGGCTCCGCCTGTGGTGCGGGCAGTGCCTCTTCCTCGTATTCGTACGTATATATTTTGCGTGCCGGCATGTGCCCTCACCTCCTTTATCTGTAGATGATTCCTCTTTATAACTTCTCTGCAACACGCAGCTTTGCGCTCTTCGCCCGCGCATTCGACGCGCATTCACGTGCACTTGCCGCACGCGCTTTGCCAATGAGCCGCACCTCCGGCACGTGTCCGCAGACGCAGACAGGCGTCCTTGGCGGGCAGGTGCACCCCCGCGCGAGATCTTTCAGCGTTTTCTTTACAATCCGATCTTCAAGTGAGTGGAACGTAATGACTGCGAGCCGCCCGCCCTCTCTGAGGGCATGCACAGCACCCGACACTGCGTCCGCAAGAATCGTCAGTTCTTCATTGACCTCGATGCGAATTGCCTGAAAGACACGCTTGGCGGGGTGCCCTCCCTTCGCGCGCACCTGCTTCGGTACGGCGCGGTCAATGACGGCAACGAGCTGCCCCGTCGTCTCGATGGGATGGGTCTTTCGGGCCTCTTCGATGAATGCGGCAATGCGCTTTGCCCAACGCTCCTCGCCGTAACGGTAGAAGATCTCTGTCAGCTCATCCGCTGTGTACTCGTTGACGACTGTGCGTGCGCTCCGTGGGCTGCGCTGATCCATGCGCATATCGAGCGGTGCATCCTGCATATAGGAAAAGCCGCGCTCAGCCGTATCAATCTGTGGCGATGAGATGCCGAGGTCGAAAAGGATACCGTCCACAGACAAAATCCCCTCCGCCGCAAGAATGTCCCGCAAATGACGAAAATTATCGCGTACAAGCGTCACCCTGCATTTCGCATCTGCAAGGCGTTCACGCGCCGCTGCAATTGCCAGCTCGTCCTGATCAATGCCGATCAGCCGCCCCGCAGCACCCAGTCTCTCCGCAATGCGTCCCGCATGCCCCGCACCGCCGAGGGTGCAGTCCACATAGATGCCGTCCGAGCGAATCGCAAGTGCTTCGATCGTCTCCTCGGGCAGGACACTCACATGATGAAATGCGCTCATATCGTAATCCCATAGCCCGCGAGCTGCGTCGAGATCTCCGTGATGTTCGGATCGACCTCACCCGCATAGCGCAGCCACTTCTCCTTGTCCCAGACCTCAATGCGCGCATCCGCACCCGTGAGGATGACATCCTGCTTCAGTCCGATGTTCGCATAGGCACGCAGATTTGCGGGGACAAGGAAGCGCCCCTGTTTGTCGCATTCGAGCGTGCGCGCGCCCGCAATAAAAAAGCGTGCAAAGGCGCGTGCATTCGGATCCGCAATTGAGAGTGTGCGCAGCTTTGCCGCAAACTCGTCCCATGCTGTCTGTGGAAAGAGAAAAAGACTGCCGTCGAGCCCCTTCGTGATGATGAAGGAGACGCCGAGTTCCTGACGAAAGTCGGCGGGCAGGATGATGCGGCCCTTGGCATCTATGCTGTGGGCGTATTCCCCCATGAACATTCGACCGCACCACCCTTCTGGATTTATTCACCACTTTGTGGCACATATCACCACAATTCACCACTTTTACTAACAGTTATAACAAAAACACCTATTTTTTTCAAGAAAATAGGTGTTCTTTTTTTGTTGCCATGCCTGTCAAAAATCCCTCTCACTCCTTGAAATAAAAGGAGCAGAGGGATTTCACCCAATATGTCTGATTATATAAAAAAGGACTTATCTCCCATGTGGAAATAAGTCCCTAAGATGTTCTGTTCAGATGAGTTCGTGGGAGATCATGTGCTCTGCGATCTGAAGTGCGTTGAGGGCCGCACCCTTGCGGATCTGATCGCCGCAGATCCAGAAGTTCAGCGCATTCTCCGTCGACTCATCACGGCGCAGGCGCCCGATCTCAACATCGGTCTTGCCCGAGGTGAAGAGCGGCATGGGATACTCCTGCTCCGTCGGATTGTCGCGCAGGATGACACCGGGGAATGCCGCAATCGCCTTGCGCGCATCCGCAAGTGAGATTTCGCTCTCAAACTCGACGTTGACGGACTCGGCGTGGCTGCGGTAAACGGGCACACGCACGGTGGTCGCAGTGATGCGAAGGCTCTCGTCCTCCATGATCTTCTTCGTCTCGTCGATCATCTTCATCTCCTCTTTCGTGTAGAGGTTGTCCATGAAGACATCAATCTGCGGGATGAGATTGAATGCGATCTGGTAGTGCTTCGGCAGCTTTCCGACGGGCAGGATGTTCGCCGTCGGCTCTTTTCCGGACGAGAGCGCCGCGACCTGCTCCTCCAGCTCCGCCATGCCCTCCTTGCCTGCGCCGGAGACCGCCTGATAGGTCGAGACGACGATGCGGCGAATCTTTGCGAGATCGTAGAGCGGCTTCAGCCCCATGACCATGATGATAGTCGAGCAGTTCGGGTTCGCGATGATACCCTTGTGCTTCTTGATCGCCTCTGGGTTGACCTCGGGTACGACGAGCGGCACCTCCGGATCCATGCGGAATGCGCTCGAGTTGTCAATGACAACAGCGCCCGCCTTGACCGCGCAGGGAGCAAACTCCTTGCTCGCTGCGCCGCCCGCAAAGAGAGCGATATCAATACCCTCGAACGAATCGGGAGTCGTCTCCTGAACGGTATACTCCTTGCCCATAAAGGCGATCTTCTTGCCCGCCGAGCGGCTGGACGCGAGGAGACGCAGCTCCGAGAACGGGAACTTCCTCTCCTCGATGAGGTTTAGGAACTCCTGACCAACGGCGCCCGTTGCGCCAAGGATGGCAACACGATACTTCTTCATAACATTCTCCCCTTACAGCAATTTATCCAGTCCGACCGTGAGCGATGTGAGCCCGCGCACCTTCTTTGCGGCGAGCACGACGCCCGGCATAAAGGACTCGCGATTCAGTGAGTCGTGGCGGATCGAGAGTGTCTGCCCCAGCCCGCCGAAGATAACCTCCTGATGTGCGACGTATCCCGGCAGACGTACGCTGTGGATGCGCATCCCCTCGTACTCTGCGCCGCGCGCACCCGCGATCTTTTCTTCCTCATCGGGATGTCCCTGCGTGTGCGCGGCGCGCACCTCGGCGATCATCGCCGCCGTCTGCACCGCCGTCCCCGAGGGCGCATCCAGCTTGTTGTCGTGGTGCAGCTCGATGATCTCCACATCAGGCATATATTTTGCTGCCATGCGGCTCATCAGCATCATGAGCACCGCACCGATGGCAAAGTTCGGCGCAATAAATGCGGGCGTGTCGTTCTCGTCCGCCGCTGCCTTGATCGCCGCCTTCTGCTCCTCGGTCAGCCCCGTCGTGCCAACCACGGGTGAGACTTTGTGTGCGAGTGCCGTGAGGACATTCCCATAGACGACATCGGGACGCGTGAAGTCGATCATCACATCTGGATGCAGCCGCTCGAGTGCCGCCGCGAGATCCGTCTCCACGAGCACGCCGTTCTTCGCCGTCCCCGCAAGCTCTCCCGCGTCCGCACCGCCTGTGATATCCACCGCACCGACGAGTTCCAACTCTGCATCGTCGATCACAGCTTTCAGCACCGCGCGTCCCATGCGACCCGCCGCGCCATTTACCAAAACCTTTGTCAAGGCAATCTCCTCCCAAATACAGTATGACCTATTCTAGCCCAGGGAATCCCCGTATGTCAAGGAATACAACGCCCGTATCCTGCTCACTTCGCCAATTCCAGTTTCTGCAAGATTGCGTTCTGGAGAGTCTGTGAAAAGTTGAGTCCGATACGCTCCGCCTCGACATTCATCCAATAGGGTACAGAGAGCGTTTTCTTGACAAAGCGCTTGCTCTGTTTCTCTCGAAATGTAGGCATAAATGCCTCCACCAGCAGAAAAACCTCATTTTTTTGCAAAGCCTCCCGCTCTGCCAGAGTCATCATCGAAGACGGTGGGGGAATCGCCTCCTCGTCCTGTTCCATTCCATAAAGGTGAAGTGTAAGAGCCTCACGTGCTGCACGTACTGCATCCCCCTCGTCTTTCCCAAATGTGATGCATCCCGGCAAATCCGGAAACACAATGTGTACCCCATCTTCCTCATAGCTAAAAATCGCAGGATAGCGATAAACGTCCGGAAACATATTTGCCTCCCTAAAATTTAAGTCCCGATTGTTTCTCAATGCTTTTCAGATCACGAACCCCCATATCCTTAACAGGATGACGGACGGTCACTCTCCCCGGCTTCGTCGGATGCTTGAACTGATGATGATCGCCCACACAATTCACCTCAAACCAACCATCCGCCAGAAGCATACGGAGTACATCTCTCGAAGAATAGCTTTTCATCTCCCACCTTTCTATTTATAATGTCACGTATTTTGTTACGTGTCAAGATAAATTCTTATCAACTTCTCAAATCTCCCGCATGTGTTCAAACTGCTCGCGGTACTGATGCATGAGCGTCGGCAGGACAAAGGAGAGCGCGGCGGGATCGTCAAGCGTTGCGAGAGCGGCGCGGCGAGCGAGCAGAAGGAGGTCCATATCGGCGAGCACATCCGCGATCTTGAGGTCGCCGAGCCCGTGCTGCATTGCGCCGAAGAACTGCCCGGGACCTCTGAGGCGCAGATCCTCCTCGGCGAGACGAAAGCCGTCGCTCGTCCGCTCGATGACCTGAAGCCGCTCCTGTGAAGCGGCACTGCGCCCTGCAATGAGGATGCAGTAGGAGGCGTAGGAGCCGCGCCCGACACGCCCGCGCAGCTGGTGCAGCTGGGAGAGTCCGAACCGCTCCGCGTGCTCGACAACGAGGATACTCGCATTCGGCACGTTCACACCGACCTCGATGACCGTGGTCGAGACAAGCAGCTTGATGCGGCCGGCATAGAACCCCTCCATCACCGCTTCCTTCTCGGCAGACTTCATGCGCCCGTGGAGCAGCCCACAGGGAATCCCACGAAAAATGCCGTGGGACAGTTCCTCATAGACCTCCTCCGCCGAGGGCAGATCACTCTCCTCACTCGCCTCGATCAGCGGGCAGACAACGTATGCCTGCCGTCCGCTCTCAATCTCCTTGCGTACGAACGCATAGATTTTCCCGCGCGCCGTCTCATCCCGCAAAAAGGTGCGAATGGGCTGCCGTCCCGGCGGCAGATGCTCGATGCGCGAGACATCGAGGTCGCCATAGACCGTCAGCGTCATTGTACGCGGGATCGGCGTCGCCGTCATGACAAGCACGTCTGGGATTGCGGCGCTCTTCTTCTCAAGTGCCGAACGCTGTGCCACACCAAAGCGGTGTTGCTCGTCCGTCACCACAAGTCCCAACGAATCGAATGATACACCGTCCTGAATCAGCGCGTGTGTCCCGACGGCGATGTCAATCTCATGCGCGGCAAGTGCCGCCGCAGCTGCCGTGCGCTCCTTCTTTGTGAGCCGTCCCGAGAGGAAGCCCACGCGCACACCGAGCGGTGCAAGCAGTTCACGCAGCGTATCATAATGCTGATGTGCAAGAATCTCCGTCGGTGCCATCAGAGCCCCCTGACAGCCGTTCTCCACCGTCTTGACGAGCGCAAGCAACGCAATTGCCGTCTTGCCCGAGCCGACATCGCCCTGCACGAGGCGGCGCATGGGCAGCGGAGACTCCATATCACGCGAGATCTCCGCCCACACCCGTGCCTGATCCGCCGTCAGTTCGAACGGCAGCGCCGCCAGAACGCGCGCGACGAGCGTGCCGTCTGTCCTGTGCGCAATGCCCTCCTGCTGCTCTGCCGTGCGCTTTTTAAGCGCAAGCAGTCCGCATTGAATGAGATAAAGTTCCTCAAATGCGAGCCGCCGCCGCGCCGCACGCAGTTCCTCTTCCCGTTTCGGAAAGTGAATGCGCCGAAAGGCTTCCGTGCGCCCGATAAGATGGTACTCCTCACGTATGCGCTGCGGCAGTGTCTCAGAGAGTTCTCCCTCCGTCTGTGCAAGGGCATACGCCACCATCTGCCTCAGCTGCTTCTGCGTCAGCCCCTCCGTCGCCGCATACACGGGCAGAATCCCGAGGTGTTCCGCAGCCGCCTCCTGCGCATCGAGTATTTCAAAGGAGGTGATCGGAGATAGGGCAAGCTGACCGCCGCTGTTGTAGGCGTACTCCGCCTTGCCCGTGAGGAGGATGCGCCGCCCCTCGCGCAGTTTGGGTTTCAAAAAGCGCTGGTTGAACCAGACTGCCTGTGCATAGCCCGTACCGTCGCCGATAAGTGCCGTAAGCACGGTAAAACCGCGCCGCCGCGTCTGCTTCTCCGTCACCGTCTGAATCACACCGAGCACCGTCGCGCGCTCTCCCACACGCAGCTCCGCAATGGGCGTAATCCGGCTCTGATCCTCGTATGCGCGCGGATAGTAGGTCAGGAGATCATAGACCGTCTGGATGCCGAGGCGCGCGCATGCCGCTGCCTTTTTTACACCGACACCACGCACTTTGTTGATGCTGTCCGTGAGATGCATGGCATCCCTTCCCTTTCCCAAAAAAGAAGCTGCCGCAAATGCGGCAGCTTCCTCCATGTACAGATACGGTTTAGAGCTGCGGACCCGCAGGAACGAGCGCCTTGCCCTCCTCGTTGCCTTCATACTTCTTGAAGTTCTTGATGAAGCGTGCAGCGAGATCCTTTGCCTTCTCATCCCATTCCGCACGGCTCGCATACGTGTCGCGCGGATCGAGGATCTTCGGATCGACACCCGGCAGTTCCGTCGGAACCTCGAAGTCGAAATACGGGATCTTTTTCGTCGGTGCGCCGTCGATCGAGCCGTCCTGAATCGCATGGATGATGCCGCGCGTATCCTGAATCGAGATGCGCTTGCCCGTGCCGTTCCATCCCGTGTTCACGAGATAGGCACGCGAGCCGTGCTCCTCCATCTTGCGGACGAGTTCCTCTGCATACTTCGTCGGATGCAGTTCGAGGAACGCCTGACCGAAGCACGCCGAGAACGTCGGCGTCGGCTCCGTGATGCCGCGCTCTGTGCCCGCGAGTTTCGAGGTAAAGCCCGAGAGGAAGTAGTACTTCGTCTGCTCCGGCGTCAGAATCGATACCGGCGGCAGAACGCCGAATGCATCTGCCGAGAGGAAGATAACGTGCTTTGCATGAGGTCCTGCGGACTTGTCCGCAACATGACCGAGCACGAT
Source organism: Selenomonas sp. oral taxon 920 (assembly GCF_001717585.1). Lineage (NCBI taxonomy): Bacteria > Bacillati > Bacillota > Negativicutes > Selenomonadales > Selenomonadaceae > Selenomonas > Selenomonas sp. oral taxon 920. The sequence continues at coordinate 619,586 of NZ_CP017042.1, read as the reverse complement.
GTTCTGAATGTGGTTGATCGGATAGGAGACGCGCGTATTCTCCGTCACGCTCTTATCTGCAAAGTCCACACGGCCCGCAAGGTCGACCGTGACGTTCTCAAGCAGCGCGTTGCGGCGGATCGCCTGATAGATGTCCGGCTCTGCATCGGGATCGAGATTGATGACCTTTGCATAGCAGCCGCCCTCGTAGTTGAATACGCCCTCATCGTCCCAACCGTGCTCATCGTCGCCGATAAGGAGGCGCTCATTGTCCGTTGAGAGCGTTGTCTTGCCCGTGCCCGAGAGGCCGAAGAAGAGCGTGGTGTTCTGCCCCTGCTTGTCCGTGTTCGCAGAGCAGTGCATCGAGGAGATGCCCTTCAGCGGGAGGTAGTAGTTCATCATCGAGAACATACCCTTTTTCATCTCGCCGCCGTACCACGTGTTGACGATGATCTGCTCACGGCTCGTGAGGTTAAACATGACCGCCGTCTCGGAGTTGAGACCGAGATCGCCGAAGTGCATGACGCGTGCCTTTGCCGCATTGTAGACCACAAAGTCAGGCTTAAAATTCTCGAGCTCCTGCTCCGTCGGACGAATGAACATATTCGTGACGAAATGCGCCTGCCACGGCACCTCCATGATGAAGCGGACGGACATGCGCGTATTGACGTTCGCGCCGCAGAATGCATCCACGACGAAAAGGCGCTTGTTGCAGAGCTCGCGGATCGCGATCTCACGCACGGCGTTCCACGCCTTCTGCGTCGCGCGGTGGTTGTCGTTCTTGTACTCGTCCGAGGTCCACCAGACGGTATCGTGCGAGGTCTCATCATCGACGATGTACTTGTCCTTCGGGGAGCGTCCCGTGTAGATGCCCGTCATAACATTGACGGCATCCTTCATCTCCGTCACCTGTCCGCGCTCATATCCCTCGAGATCGGGGCGCAGCTCCTCGCGGAACAGCTGATCGTAGCTTGGATTGTGAACAATCTCCGTTGTCCCCGTAATACCGTACTGTGTCAGATCAATCGTTGCCATGGTATGACCTCTTTCCCCAAAAAGATTGATTAAATTGATACGAGGCAAAATACTGCCTTGGTATCATCTTACTGAACTAACATACTTTGTGAGAATTCTTCACATAGTATGGAAATCCTTCTTTATCGCGAAAATTTTATTGTTTTTTCTTATGCCCGGCAAAAGACAGGACCGCCGTACGCATGCCGTCGCATTCGCAGATTCCGTCATGGAGCACCTTTGCCTCACGCAGGGCGGCAAGACGCGCGGGGATCTCCATGCCGCTCCGCATGTGCAGACGTTCCATCAGCGTGAACTCATCCAGCCCGTCCGTATCCTTGCCCAGTGCATGAAGCACACTTGCGCCGAATTTGTATGGACTTGCCGTCGAAAGCACGATCATCGGGCGCATATCCCCCGTCTCGCGTCGATAGTCTTCCGCGACACGATAGGCAACCGCCGTATGCGTGTCGAGGGTATAGCTTGTCCGCTCGCAGACGATACGGATTTCCTCCTCCGTCATCATATCGCTTGTGAATGCCGCCCAGAAATTCTCACGGAGGACGGGCAGGAGACCGCTCGCGTCATAGGTTCCGTTCTCTGCAAGTTCCCTCATCCACGCAGCAACCTGTGCCGTGTCCTCCGTCAGATGATAGAGCAGACGCTCAAGATTGCTCGAAACGAGGATGTCCATCGACGGCGAAATCGTCTGACAGAACTCACGCTTTCGGTCATAGATGCCCGTCTGCAAAAAGTCCGTGAGCACATTGTTTGCGTTCGACGCGCAGACAAGTTTTCCGACGGGCAGCCCCATGCGCTTCGCATAGTACCCCGCGAGAATGTTGCCGAAATTCCCCGTCGGCACGGTGAAGTTCACCGCATCGCCCGCCGTAATTTTGCGCTCTCGGAGAAGGTCGGCATAGGCACTGAAGTAGTAGACGATCTGCGGGACGAGCCGCCCCCAGTTGATCGAGTTCGCCGAGGAGAGTTTCGTGCGGAGCGCGGCAAGTTCCTCCGCCATCGCCGCATCTCCGAAGATCTCCTTGACCCCGCGCTGTGCATCGTCGAAGTTGCCGCGCACCGCCACGACGGAGACATTCGCCCCCGTCTGCGTCACCATCTGGAGACGCTGCACGGGACTGACACCGCCGTCGGGATAGAACACCATGATGCGGATGCCCTCGGCATCGGTGAAGCCCTCGAGCGCCGCCTTGCCCGTATCGCCCGATGTCGCAACAAGGATGAGGATTGTATCCCGCTCCCCCTCCTTCACGCGTGCCGTACTCATGAGCTGCGGCAGAAGCTGCAGCGCCATATCCTTGAACGCGCTCGTCGGACCGTGCCACAGTTCAAGCACCTCAAGATCTCCGACCGCACGCACGGGCGCACGTCGCACGTCGTCAAACGTACGCCCATAGGCACGCTCCACACAGCCGCGCAGTTCCTCCTCCGTATAGTCCGTCAGGAAAAGGCGAAGGATGCGCACGGCACGCTCCTCATAGGAAAGAGGAACCAACGCCTCGATCTCGGAGAGTGTCATCTGCGGGAACGAATCCGGCACAAAAAGCCCGCCATCCGAGGCAAGCCCCTTTAGAATTGCCGCAGCGGAGGAAACGCGTTCCTTCGCACCGCGCGTGCTGAAATAATCCATTGTATACATCCTTTCTCTTGGGCAGGAAGATTCATCTGTGCTATACTATGGCATGGGTTTCTCAAAGATCAGCGCACAAGTTTTGCCGTGGTCGCGTTCGCAGCACGAACGAGCTCACACGGAGCGAGGGCAAGCTGCTCACCGCGCCGTCCGGCACTCACGCAGATACTGTCATGCTGCAGGATGCTCTCATCGCAGCAGACGGGATACGGCTTCTTTGCCCCCAGCGGCGAACATCCGCCGCGCACATAGCCTGTGAGGTCAAAGACCTCCTTGAGATGAACCATCTCCGCGCGCTTGTTGCCGCTTGTGGCGGCTGCTGCCTTGAGATCGAGCTCGCACGCACCCGGGATGACCGCCATGAACACACCCGTCCGGTCGCCGCGCACAACGAGCGTCTTGTAGATGCGCTCCAACGGGATGCCGGTCACCTCTGCCACATGCGCCGCCGAAAGATCGCTCTCATCGACGGGATAGGTCAGAAGCTCGTAGGAAATGCCAAGGCGATCCAAGATACGTGCCGCATTGGTCTTTGGAATTTTCTTCTTCGCCATATTACTCACCACTCCGGATTATACCATTGAGCCGGAATAAAAATCAAACGCTATCGCGTTTGGAAGGGAGCATCACTATGAAAATTGCACTCATCTCCATGGAAGTCGTCCCCGGTCGTCCCGATCGGAACGCTGCAACAATACGCGGAAAGATTGCAGAGGCAAAGGCGGCGGGTGCCGACCTCGCCCTTTTCCCCGCACTCAGTCTCTCGGGGCTCTTCCTCGGCGGCGTGTGGAAACAGCCCGCATTCCTGCGCGACTGCGCGGCATACGCCGAGGAGATTGCCGCTGCGGCAGATGGGATCACCGTCGTCTTTGGAAACGCAGCAGAGGCAGAGATCTGCACGGGCGTGCGCCGCACACTCATGGAGGCGCGGGACGGCGTACTGCGTGAGGTCGCACATTCACCGCTGCACGGTGCGGGAAATCAGTTTGCTCCACTCCTCTATGAGATGCCGAACGAGAACATCATCCTCGCCGCAGATGCGAGTCCCTTCCCCATTTGCTTTGGTGCAAAGTACCTCGCCCGCACGGCAATGCAGCAACATAAAATAATCTGCTACATCAACACGCTTGGCCTTCAGGACAAAGGCAAGACCGTCTACGCCTTCCCGGGCAGGGCATACGCCTTCAACGAAAAGGGCGAGCGCATTCTGATGTCTCCCGCCTACACGGAGAATGTGACCATCCTTGACACGGATCATCTGCCCACAAAGCTGGATTTCGTGGCAGAACCGATCATCGCCCCCATCCATCGCATGCTGCGCTACGCCGTGCAGAAATTTCTCGCACGCATCCATATGGAGCGCGTTGTCATCGGTATCTCGGGCGGCATTGACTCCGCCGTCGCCGCCGCCCTCTACGTCGATGCCATCGGCGCGGAAAACGTCCTGCTCGTCAATATGCCGAGCCGTTTCAACTCTGCAACAACGAAAGGGCTTGCGGCACAGCTCGCGGACAATCTCGGCTGCCGCCACATGATCGTCCCCATCGAGGAGAGTGTCACGCGCACGGTCGATCAGCTCACGACTGTTCCCATCATGGGGAAATGTGCGGCAGAGGGCGAACATCTCGCGATCTCCTCGTTCGTGCGCGAGAATATGCAGGCGCGTGACCGCAGCGGACGTGTCCTCTCCGCCGTCGCCGCCGCATGGGGCGCAGGATTTACCTGCAACGCAAACAAGGCGGAGTCCACCGTCGGCTATGCAACTCTCTACGGCGATCAGGCAGGCTTCCTCTCAGCACTCGCTGACCTCTGGAAATATCAGGTCTACGACCTCGCACGCTATCTGAACGACAGCGTCTATGGGCGCGAGGTTGTCCCACAGGGTATCATCGACATCGTACCGAGTGCCGAACTCTCCGATGCGCAAAACGTCGACGAGGGCAAGGGCGACCCCATTCGCTACCCCTATCACGACTACCTCTTCCGCGCCTTTGCAGAGAACAATGAAACGCCTGAGGAAATTCTGGAATACTATGCCAAAAACGCGCTCGAAGCACATATCGGCTGTAAGAAAGGGCTTGTCGCAGACTATTTCCCGACGGCGGCAGACTTTATCGCCGACCTCGAACGCTGGTGGGGGCTCTATACGGGCATGGCAGTCGCCAAGCGCATCCAGTCGCCGCCGCTGCTGTCCGTCAGCGGTCGTGCCTACGGCAGCGACCATCCCGAATCGCAGATCGGTTCCTATGAAACGATCCGCTATCGCGCATTGAAAGAGAAGCTGCTCCAGAAATAAAACAGAATGGACCTTGTCGCCCCTGTGGATTTTCACGGGGGCGTTTTCATTTTTCATAAATCAATTTCTATATTGAGAAATTTTCTCATTTACAAGATGGAATTTTTGTGTTATTCTCAATACAAATGAAAGGATGGTGCTGTCATGCACGCAAAAAAATTTTCCCTGCATCTCTTACTCACCCTCGCTCTTGCCCTTACGGCACTGATCGCCGTCGGCTGCGGCGGAGGAGGCACAGGCGGCGACAAGGCAGCCGACACGAAGAAAACCGTAACGGTCACGACCTCATTTTTACAGGATATGACAAAGCAGCTCGCGGGCGATTATGTGAACATCGAACTGATTATCCCCGCAGGCGAGGATCCGCATCTCTACGTCGCACAGCCGGCCGACCTCGAGAAGATCAAGAAGGCGGATCTCCTCCTCTACCACGGTCTGCACTTCGAGGGCAAGATGGCAGAGGTGCTTGAGAAAAAGGGCGTCGCCGTGACAAAGAACTTCGCGGATGCAAACATCAACTATATGGAGGAGGACGGCAAAAAGATCGTCGACCCGCATTTCTGGTTCGATGTCGCACTCTACAAACAGGCGACCGAGGAGGCGGCAGCCGAGCTTGTAAAACTTATTCCCGAACACGAAAAGGAGATTCAGGAGAATCTGAAAACGTATCTTGCGGAACTCGACGCACTTGATGCGGAGATCACGCAGAAGATCGCGCAGATCCCCGAAGGGCAGCGCAATCTCGTCACGCCGCACGATGCATTCAACTACTTCTCCCACCGCTACCATGTTAATGTCATTGCACCGCAGGGTGTCAGCACAGACTCCGAGGTTGCGAATGCCGACATCGAGAAGACGGCAAACTACATTGTCGAGCACAAGGTCAAGGCGGTATTCGCCGAGAGCACGACGAACCCCGAGCGCATGAAGAAGCTGCAGGAGGTCTGCAGGACGAAGGGCTTCGATGTCGAGATTGTTGGCGGTGAAGGCAATGAGCTCTTCTCGGATTCTCTTGCACCCGAGGGACAGAAGGGCGACACCTATATCACGATGTACCGCAGCAACATCGATCTGATTGTTTCGCACCTGAAATAAACATCGCTGGAAGGGACGCAGAATGGAAGGAACGAACAGCGTCATACATATCGAAGATCTCACAATGGCATACCGCGATACCCCCGTGCTCTGGGACATCGACCTCGATGTGCCGGAGTGCGTGCGCTGTGCGATCGTAGGGCCGAACGGCGCGGGCAAATCCACCCTGCTGAAGGGGATCCTCGGGCTGCTGAAGCCCGTCTCAGGTGCAGTGCTCCTCTGGGGCAAGGCACTCTCCGCCGTGCACAAGCAGATCGCCTATGTGCCGCAGCGCGGCTCGGTACACTGGGATTTCCCGACGACGGTCTTCGATGTCGTGCTCATGGGGCGCTATACCCATCTGGGACTTGTGCGCCGTCCCGGCAAGGAGGATCGCACACTTGCGATGAATGCCCTCGAAAAGATGAAGATGGCAGACTTCGCCGACCGTCAAATTTCTGAACTCTCTGGCGGACAGAAGCAGCGCGTCTTCATCGCACGCGCACTCGCGCAGGACGCGCAGCTCTACATCATGGACGAGCCGCTTGCGGGTGTTGACGAGACAACGGAACGCATCATCATGGACAAGTTTATGGATTTACAGAAGGAAAAGCGCACCGTCATCGCCGTCCACCACGATCTCAGCACACTCGATGCCTATTTCGACTATCTCGTCGTACTGAACCGCACGGTAAAGGCATCGGACTATCTCGCAGATATTGACAAGGAGGCGGCACTCGCGCGCGCCTATCGCGTGAAGGAGTGAGCGATGGACATTCTGACGAACTACACCTTTCAGATCGTCGCGCTCGGCAGCGTCATCCTCGCCGTCGCCGCCGCTCCCGTCGGCGCACTCAGTGTCTACAAGGGGCAGAGCCTCATCGGCGATGCAATCGGGCACTCGACCTTTCCCGGCATCATCCTTGCCTACATGGCGTTCGCGACGCGCAGCCCCGTCATCCTCCTCGCGGGAGCAATTCTGGCAGGTGCGGCAAGCTACGCGCTCATTCAGCTCGCGCACAGGGACAAGCGTCTGGGGCTCGATGCAAATCTTGCAATCTTCCTCTCGGGCTTCTTCGGGCTTGGTATGGCGCTCAAGAGTTTTATCCAAGGAAATCCCGACTACGCGGGCGCGTCACAGGCGGGGCTCGGGACGTACATCTTCGGACAGGCGGCGTACATGCTTGAGGCGGATGTCCTGCTGATCGCCGTCGTTTCTGCCCTCGTGCTCACGCTCCTGCTGCTCTTTTACAAGGAGCTGAAGCTCTTCGTCTTTGACGCGGAGTATGCGGAGGTGGTCGGACTGCCCTGCCGTTTGCTGAACCTTCTCCTGCTCGTCATGACGATTGCCGTCATCGGCATCGGGATCAAGGCGGTCGGCGCAATCCTCATCAGTTCCTTCCTCATCATTCCCTGCGTTGCGGCAAATCAGTGGTCGAACAACTTTGTACGCGTGCTCCTGCTGAGCAGTCTCATCGGTGCGGTCTCCGCGCTCGTCGGAACGTACATCAGCACGCTCGAACAGGGCATGTCGACGGGGCCCTCCATCATCCTCGTTGCCTCGCTGATCGCCTTTTTTTCCATTGTTTTCGGGACAAAGGGCATCCTCGGCAGCGTGTTGAAACGGAGGCACTCACATGGATGACGCACTGCTCGTACTCCTGCTGACGGCGGCAGCGTGCGCACCGCTCGGCGTATTCCTCATCCTGCGCCGTCTCTCCATGATGGCGGACGCAATCAGTCACACCGTTCTGCTCGGCATCGTGCTCGCTTTCTTCGTAACGCATGACCTCGGCTCGCCGTGGCTGCTCTTCGGTGCGGCACTCATGGGCGTTGTCACGGTGTCTCTCGTCGAGCTGCTCGGCAAGACACGCCTTGTCAAATACGACGATGCAATCGGTGTCATCTTTCCCCTGCTCTTTGCACTCGCCGTCATCCTCATCAGTAAATATGCGGGGAATGCCCACCTCGATACCGATATGGTACTCATGGGCGAAGTCATCTACGCTGGGCTGAACACGGTCGAGATCGGCGGCGTGGAGATTCCTGCAGCGGCGCTCAAGATGGGCGGGCTCGCCCTCCTGATTGCAGTGTTTATCACCGTGTTCTACAAGGAGCTCAAGGTCTCCACATTTGACGGCGAATACGCACGGCTCATCGGCGTACCGACGGGCATCCTCTTCTACGCCTTTATGTCTCTGACCTCACTGACCACGGTCGCAGCATTCGATGCGGTCGGTGCGATTCTCGTCATCTCATTCTTCATCGCACCGGGAGCTACGGCACTGCTCTTTACAAAACACCTGTCGCACACGCTCCTCCTCGCCCTCCTCGTCAGCATGGTGAACTCCGCTCTCGGCTACGTGCTCGCCGTCCATATGAACGCCTCGATTGCGGGACTCTGCGCCGTCATAAATATGCTTGTCTACCTGCTTGCCCTGCTCATGGGGCCAAAGGGGGCTGTCACGGCATACATCCGCCGCAAAAGAAGTATGCGGCAAATGCAGCGCGACCTCTTTCTCCTCCACATCGGCAGGCATACGGCAGAACACGCAGAGAGCGCAGAGAATCACAGGGATGAGATCGGCGGCCACCTGAAATGGGACGACCGCAAGATACAGCGCGTGAGCCGCGAGCTGATCGAGCGTCACCTCCTCCATCGCGCGGGCAGCTACTACCTGCTCACGGATGCAGGTGCATCAGCATATGCGGCACTCTGCAAGAGGTACTTCCTATAGATACAAAAATCGTCCGACCGCCGCAAAAGCGATGGTCGGACGATTTTTCTGATCACATTATCGAATAAAGTAGGAAACACCGGACTCAAAGATCATCTGATTCATTTCACCGGGCACGTTCTTGGAGATGTTCTCACCGATGCGCTCCGCGTGCGCCATGCGCCCATAAATGCGCCCGTCGGGACTCGTGATGCCCTCGATGGCATTCACCGAGCCGTTCGGATTGTACGGCTGTTCGAGCGTCGGCTCTCCCTTTTCATTGACGTACTGTGTCGCAATCTGCCCGCGGATGCGCATATTCGCCACCGTCTTGGCATCCGTATAGAAGCGTCCCTCGCCGTGCGAAACTGCGATTGTATGCGTATCCCCGACGTTCACACCGGACAGCCACGGCGAGAGATTCGACGCAACACGCACGCGTACGGTCTGCGAGACATGCCGCCCGATGTTGTTGTAGGTCAGCGTCGGCGAGTTCTCATCTAGGTCGACAATCTTGCCGTATGGCAGCAGGCCGAGTTTCAGGAGTGCCTGGAACCCGTTGCAAATGCCGAGGATAAGACCGTCCTGATCGCGCAGGAGGCGCTGCACCGCCTCTGTGAGTGCGGGTGCACGGAACATTGCCGCGATGAATTTGCCTGTCCCGTCCGGCTCGTCGCCGCCGCTGAAGCCGCCCGGCAGCATGAGGATCTGCGCACGGCGGATGGACGCTGCAAGCTCGGCAACGGTCTCCTCGACCGCCTTCGGCGTGAGGTTGCGAACGACAAAGATCTCGGGGATCGCACCTGAGCGCTCCCACGCACGCGCCGAATCGTACTCGCAGTTCGTTCCCGGAAATACGGGGATGCAGACGCGCGGCTTTGCAATCTTCACGGAACTGCCCACAATTTTCCCCTGTTTGTAGGGTGCATACGTCGGGCGGTCGATCTGCCGCACGACCTGCGGCACCGTTGTTGGGAAGATCTTCTCAAGCGGTGCTGTATACGCCTCCTTGACATCGGCGAGAACAATGGTGTCAAGCTCCGTGATGATGCTCGGCACGTCGCGCGTCTTGCCGATCTCAACCGCGCCCGTTCCCGCAAGGTTTGCTGCGATATCGAACGAGGGCGAGACCTCAAGCAGCAGCGTTCCGTAGAGCGGCTTGAAGAGATCGTCCTGCTGAATAAACGAGGTGAACTTAAAGCCCAGATTGTTGCCGAGACACATCTTCGAGATCGCCGCCGCGATGCCGCCGCGACCGACACTGATCGCAGAGAACGCCTTCTTGTCCGCGATCAGCTGATGAACTTTTTCAAAATTCGTGTTGAGGCGTGCAAAGACGGGCAGATCCTGCGCGTCATGCGGAACGGGAACCATGACGACGGTATTGCCCGGATATTTGAACTCGGGCGAGAGTGCCTCATTGGCGCGCATGGTCGCTACAGCGAAGGCGACGAGCGTCGGCGGCACGTTCAGGTTCTCAAACGTACCGGACATGGAGTCCTTGCCGCCAATCGCAGGAATCCCCAGCTCATGCTGCGCGCGCAGTGCGCCGAGGAGTGCGGCAAAGGGCTTGCCCCATTTCTTCGGATCCGTGCCGAGCCGCTCGAAATACTCCTGCAGGGTGAGACGTACCCGACGCGCCTCGCCGCCCGTGGCGACGATTTTCGCCACAGCCTCAACGACGGCGTAGACCGCTCCGTGGAACGGGCTCCACGTCGAGAGATCGGGATCGAATCCAAACGCCATCGCGGATGCCGTGTTCGTCTCCCCATGTCGGACGGGAAGCTTCGCCACCATTGCCTCCGACGGCGTGAGCTGGTACTTGCCGCCAAACGGCATGAGAACGGATGCCGCGCCGACGGTCGCGTCGAACCGCTCTCCCAGTCCCTTCTGACTGCATACGTTGAGATCGGAGAGATTCGCGAGCCACATATCCTCCAGCTCTCGTCCCACCTGCTTCACCTGCTGAGGAACCTGCTGGAGGTAGGGCGTCTTTTCATTCGGCGGCTCGACAATGACACGGACACGCTGGCGCACGCCGTTCGTTGCAAGGAAGCTGCGCGCGATCCGCACGATTTCCTTATCGCGCCACTTCATGACGAGAATCGGCTCTGCCGTTACGCGAGCGACCTCAGTCGCCTCGAGATTCTCCACGTCCGCATGACGCAGGAATGCAGGGACATCCTTTGGAGAGAGCACAACTGCCATGCGTTCCTGCGACTCGGAGATCGCAAGCTCCGTGCCGTCGAGTCCCTCGTACTTCTTTGGCACGGCATCGAGGTTGATCGTCAGCCCGTCCGCAAGTTCTCCGATTGCAACGGCAACGCCGCCTGCGCCGAAATCATTGCAGCGCTTGATCATGCGGCTGACCTCCGGATTTCGGAAGAGTCGCTGAATCTTGCGCTCGGTCGGCGGATTTCCCTTCTGCACCTCCGCACCCGAGGTCGTAAGCGAGCTCTCCGTATGCTGCTTGGAGGAACCCGTCGCCCCGCCGATGCCGTCACGCCCGGTGCGTCCGCCGAGCAGGACGATGACATCGCCCGGTGCGGGACGCTTGCGCACAACCTGTGCAGCGGGCGCGGCGCCGATGACCGCGCCGATCTCCATGCGCTTGGCAAGATAGCCCTTGTGGTAGATCTCACGCACCTGACCCGTTGCAAGTCCGATCTGGTTGCCGTAGGAGCTGTATCCCTCCGCCGCACCGAGCGTGATCTTCTTCTGCGGCAGCTTCCCGGGGAGGGTATCCTCAATCGGCATGCGCGGATCAAATGCCCCCGTCACACGCATCGCCTGATAGACGTAAGAACGCCCCGAGAGCGGATCGCGAATCGCTCCGCCGAGACACGTCGCGGCACCGCCGAATGGCTCAATCTCCGTCGGATGATTGTGCGTCTCATTCTTGAACATGAGGAGCCAGTCCTCATCCTTGCCGTCCACATCGACTGTGATGCGAATGCTGCATGCGTTGATCTCCTCGGATTCATCGAGGTCGTCGAGCTTCCCCTCTGCGCGCAGCGCCTTCATCCCAATGACGGCAATGTCCATCAGAGTCACATCGCGCTGCTTCCCGTCCATATACAGCATCTTGCGGTCATCCATGTAGCGCTGATAGGTTTCAAAGATCGGCAGAGAAAAGGGGCCGTTCTCGATGTTCACCGCATCGATCGCCGTCGTAAAGGTCGTGTGTCGGCAGTGATCCGACCAGTAGGTATCGATGACGCGCAGCTCCGTAATCGTCGGAACACGACGCTCCGTGTCACGGAAATACTGCTGCACAAATGCAAGATCCTCCACGCTCATCGCAAAGCCATGCTCCCTGTGGAACTGCTCCAGCTCAGCATGCGAGAGATGATTGAACTCCTTTAGGATTTCCACGTCTGCCGGCAGTACGATGCGGCTCTCCAGTGTCGCAGGTGTCGCAAGCGAAGCCTCGCGGCTCTCTACCTTGTTGATGAGGTATGCCTTGATCTGCTCGTAGACGCGATCATCCATCTTGCCGACGAGAACAACAACACGCGCACTGCGCACATCGGGGCGCTCCCCCTGCGTCACGAGCTGCACACACTCCGCCGCCGCCGCTGCCGTCGGGTCGAACTGCCCCGGCAGCGGCTCGATGGCAAAGACACGCGCATCGGAAAAGAGCGGCAATGTGTCCTCATAGACCGTATCGACCGGCGGATCGGCAAAAACGATGCTGCGCACCTGCGCAAATTCCTCGTCATTGAGCCCCTCTATGTCATAACGTGTGATGAGGCGCACGGCGCGCAGATCCGTCAGGCGGAACGTCTCCACCAGATCGCTGCAAAGCCGCTGTGCAGGAATATCAAAAAAACCCTGACGCTTCTCCACAAAGATTCGTTTGACAGCCATAGGAATCCTCCTCCTCAAACCTTGGGAAGCACTGATACACTCTGCGCCCATCTGACAGACTTCATTGCATCAGCGATTTCCTTGTTTTCCCACGCTCTATTTTATCGAAACTTAATCAAATATGCAACGATTGATTCTTCGCAGATGACACAAAAAAACGGGCATCCGCACAGATACCCGTTCCAGCTGAAAAATTATTTGACAGCCTTCAGCACATAGATACGCGACTCGAAATCCGTGGAGAGCCCATTCTCTGCAATCGGTTCCCCCGTCGTGCCGTCCGTCGTGATCAGCCCATAGTTCATCAGCTCATCGCCGTAGCAGCGAACAGCACTGCGGCTGTTCTCGTAAAGAGCATCGGGCAGGAGTCCCGCGAGCCGCACACGCTCGAAACGGTAGTTCACGCGGTTCAGCGTACGATACCAGCCGACAATCGCTGTCTTTTTATCGGCGCTCACGCTCATCCATGCCATAACATTGTTCTCAAACGGGCTTTGCAAACGGTAGAACGTCCCGTACTGAAAGATTTCACGGTATTCCTTCATAAAGGCGACCTGTTCCTTGACCTCGGCAATCTCCGCCTCGCCCAGCTTGTTTAGGTCGAGTTCATATCCAAATGTTCCAAAGTACGCTGTGTTCGCGCGTGTGTGCAGCGGCGTCATACGGTTCATCTGATGATTCGGGACGACGGAGACATGGCTGCCCATACTGCTCACGGGATAGCACATCGACGTGCCGTACTGGATCTTCTGCCGCTCGGAGGCATCTGAGTTGTCGCTCGTCCACGTCTGCGGCGCATAGTAGAGCATGCCGGGGTCGAAGCGGCTGCCGCCCGAGGCGCAGGACTCAAAGAGCACATGGGGGAAGTTCGATGTCAACCGCTCGTACAGATCATAAAGTCCGAGGATGTAGCGATGGAACACCTCGCCCTGCTGGTCGGCGGGAAGCGCGTGCGACCAGCACTCCGTGATGCTGCGGTTCATATCCCATTTCACGTAGGAAACCTTTCCGCTCGCTAGGATTGCCTCCATCTGTCCGTAAATATTGTCAACGACCTCCCTGCGCGAGAAGTCAAGCACGCACTGCGAACGTCCGAGCGACTTGCGCCGCCCCGGCACGGAGAGCACCCAGTCGGGATGTGCGCGGTAGAGGTCGGAGTCCTCGTTGACCATCTCCAGCTCAACCCAGATACCGAACTTCATGCCGCGCGCCTCGATCTTCTCCGCGAGCCCGTCGATGCCGTTCGGCAGACGGTCGCGGTTGACTGTCCAGTCTCCAAGCCCCGCATAGTCGGATGTGCGTGCACCGAACCAACCGTCGTCGAGCACGAATAGTTCAATGCCGCACTCCGCCGCCTTGTCTGCGATCGTAAGCAGCTTCTCCTCCGTAAAGTCGAAATACGTCGCTTCCCAGTTGTTGATGAGGATGGGACGAACCTTCTCACGCCACTGCCCGCGCACAAGACGCTTTTGATAAAGACGATGATAGGTCTGACTCATGCCGTTCAGCCCCTCGTCCGACCAGACGAGCACCGCCTCTGGTGTCTGGAACTCCGCTCCAGGCGCAAGTTTCCAGTCGAAATCCGTACTGTGGATGCCCGCCTGCAGCCGCGTCACACCGTGGTTGTCGACCTCTGCAAGCATCTCGAAATTGCCGCTGTATACGAGGCTCATGGCGAGCACCTCGCCCTGCGTTTCCGTCGTTCCGCGTCGCAGGAGTGCCGCGAACGGATTGTACTGCCCCGAGGAGTGCCCGCGGCGGCTGCCGATTGCCGTGATGCCCGTTGCAAGCGGACGGATCTCGATGTGACGCTCGCGCGACCATGCACCCGTCAGCTCCATCCAGTCGTACTCCGTATCGGGCAGGTCAATCGACATGCTCATGACCTTCTGCAGGTGCAGGACTTCCTTGCCGTCGTTGATATAGCGCACGCTGCGTGCAACCGCGCCGCCCTCGACGAAGATCGTATAGAGAAGCTCCGCGCGCAGTCCCGTCAGTGCGTCCTTCACCTCAACGATGAGCGTCTTTGCCTCATCGTCCGACTCCACGTAGGTCGCAGGCAGACCTGCAAGCTTCGGCTTGCCGTCCATGATGCGGTAGCCTGTATACTGCATATCAAGAATGCGGCTGCCGTTTTCCTGCAATACGTTCAGCGCGGGACGACGAAAATCCGACGAGCCGTAGGTTGGCAGCTCCTGCCGAATCGCATCCAGCGAGTAGTCGCGGCTGTCGGCAAAGACACACGCGGACATCCCGCGATGCACGCGCTCAAAGATGTGTTCGAATCCCTCGCGGTCGCGCAGCGCCTTGCCGTAGTAGAGCGAACCGAGCCCGCCGTGGGGCAGTACCATGAAGATGTAACTGATGGAATCGTTGAAGAGATGAAAGACCTTGCCCCGCTCATGATAGATAATATTCATTTATATCCCCCTTCGATTGGTTGTTCGTTTTACTCCACGCGAAAGCCCGTCGTCTCACGTTCAACCACGGTATTTGCAAGCACGACATTCTCCGTCACGTCCTCCTCGATCTGCTTCAGCATGAGGCGTGCCGCCTCCCGCCCGAGATCGCCCATATGCTGATCGATGGTCGTGAGCTGCGGTGCGGTATATTGGCTGAGTGCCGTGTTGTCGTAGCCGATCACCGAGATGTCCTGCGGCACGCGCCGCCCCATGCGCTGACAGGCGTTGACCGCCCCCATCGCCATGAGATCGTTGCAGCAGAAGATCGCCGTCGGTTCTAGGTCGAGCATCATGTCCATGAGGATGAACATGGTGTTTTCTACCGTCTCGATGCGGTTGCCCTCGCCGACGTTTACAATGTCCTCCGGATGGAACGCCCCGCGCTCCCGCATGATCTCGCGGTAGACCTTCTCCTTGATGCGGTAGGAATCACTGTTCTCGCCCTGCACAAAGAGGATACGCTCGTGCCCGTAGTGAAAGAGGTGCTCGAGCGCCGCACGCACCCCGCCGCGCTGATCGCTCGTCACATACGAGATGCCCGCGCGTTCGCGTTCGCTGTTGACAAAGACCAGCGGCAGACGCGCCGCCGTATTCTCATAGAACTCTGAGACTCCCGTCTCCGTATTCGGACTGACGACGATAACGCCCGAAACATTGCGTGTGATGAAGTCCCGCACACACTCCTCCTCGCGTGCCGCATCGTTCTGCGCACACGCGAGGAGCAGAGAGTACGAGCTCTGCCGCAGATACTCCTCGATGCCGTCGAGAACCTGGGCAAAGAACATATTGTCAAAACTCGGTACGACGACCCCGATGCTCGAGGAACGCTGCGTGTTCAGCTCGCGTGCCTGCAGATTCGGTACATACTCCAGTTTCTTGATGGCGTTCTCCACCTTGAACCGCGTCTTTTCACGCACGGGATAGTTCCCGTTCACGACGCGCGAAACCGTCGCGACAGACACGCCCGACTCCTTCGCCACATCAACGATCGTCGCCTTCATTCTCTCTTCCCCCTGTATCATTGTCATGCGATACTCCTAAGCAAACCCTAGTGAAGCAAACGGGGGAAGTACACGTTCTGCCCCCTGCGGATTTCTTTCGTTCAAGCGAAGCGCGTTTAAGAAGTCCGCAGGTATTTAGGCAGATAAGTGTACGACCGTTTGCGTAACGAGGTGTTTGCGAGGAGTACGCAGACATCTACACGCCCGCTATGCTTTCAATCCAGCGGTCGAACGCCGCCATTCCTGCCGCGTCACGCTTGAACACACCTGCGTGCGTGAGCACCTCCAGGAACACCTTTCCAATCTCGTCGCGCAGAATCCCATCGACATTTCCCTCCGTGACCGTCGTATGCGCCGCACGTACCGAGCGATACCAGTCCGCATGCTTTTCGATGTCCGCGATTCCCGCGATGTCCGCCGCTCCCCGCAGCAGCTCCGCACGGATCTGCTCCATCTCCGATTTGAGACGCGCGGGCAGGATCGCCAGCCCCAGCACTTCGATCAGGCCGATGTTCTCCTTCTTGATGTGGTGCACCTCCGCGTGCGGGTGGAACAGCCCAAGTGGATGCTCCGCCGTCGTGCGGTTGTTGCGGAACACGAGATCGAACTCATAGTCCGCGCCGCGCCGCCGTGCAATCGGCGTGATCGTATTGTGCGGCGCATCTGTCTCCGCAAGAATGTCTGCGGAGGCATCGCTGTATGTGCGCCATGCCGCGAGAATCGCCGTCGCGAGATCGATGAGTGCCCCCTTGTCGGAGGACGTGAGCCGCAGCGTCGACATCGGCCACTTCACACGCCCCGCACGCACCTGCGGATAGTTCGCAAAGCGATATTCCTGCTCCACCGCCGCGCGCTCCATCGCAAATGTATAACGCCCGCCCTGATAGTGGTCATGCGAGAGGATCGAGCCACCGACAATCGGAAGGTCTGCATTTGACCCCGCGAAATAGTGCGGGAAAATCTCAAGAAATGCCGTAAGATTCTCGAACGTCTCACGCGAAATCACCATCGGCACATGATCGTTGTTCAGCACGATGCAGTGCTCGTTGTAGTAGGTATAGGGGGAATACTGCAAAAACCACGGATGGCCCGCAAGATCCAGAGGAATAAGACGATGCGTCTCGCGTGCGGGGTGGTTCACACGCCCCGCATAGCCCTCGTTCTCGCGGCAAAGAAGACACTTCGGGTAACCTGCCGCTTTCGCGAGTTTCGCCTTGGCAATATCGCGCGGATCCTTCTCCGGCTTCGAGAGGTTGATCGTCACGTCGAGATCCCCGAACTCCGTCGCCGTTTTCCACGCGATATTCTTGTCGATGCGCACCTTGCGGATGTAGTTCGAGGCGATGCTCAGCGCATAGTAGTAGTCCGTTGCCTCGCGCGGCGATTCTTCATAGTATGCGCGGAACGCACGCACGACCTCGGATGGGCGCGGCATCACACAGTCCATGATGCGCGTATCAAAGAGGTCGCGCTCGTCCGTCGTGCCCTCGATCAGCCCCTTCTCTGCAGCGTAGTCGAGCATGCACTCCAGAATCGGTGTTGCCGTTTCAAGCGTTTCATCCACCTCTTTGGGCACATAGTCCTCGACGTGCAGCACATCAAGGAGGCGATTCGCCGCATAGACCTCGTCCTCGGACGCAATCAGCCCCTTCTGACGGGCAAAGTGCAGGAGGCGGCTGATTTCATGCTGAATGTCACACATGACGCATCCTCCCTAGTCCTCATACCCGTGCGGATGGCTCTCGTGCCACTTCCAGGCCGTCCCGATCACCTGCTCCACATCCGTGAACTGCGGCTTCCACCCGAGCACGGTACGCGCTTTCTCGCTCGACGCGATGAGCTGTGCAGGATCGCCCGCGCGGCGTGCGCCGATCTCCACCTTGATGGAGCGTCCCGTTGCCTTTTCCGCCGCCGCAATCATCTCCTTCACCGAGAACCCCTGCCCGTTGCCGAGGTTGAAGATGTCGCTCGCACCGCCCTTTCTGAGATATTCGAGCGCAAGCACATGAGCATCCGCGAGATCGACCACATGGATGTAGTCGCGCAGACACGTCCCGTCCGGCGTCGGATAGTCGTCGCCGAACACCGTGATATGGTCGCGCCTCCCCGTCGGTACTTGCAGGATAAGCGGGATCAGATGCGTCTCCGTCTTGTGATCCTCGCCGATCGAGCCATCGGGCAATGCCCCCGCCGCGTTGAAATAGCGCAGGGAGACATAGCGCACGCCGTTCGCGCGGCTCACCCACTTCATCATCTTCTCCATCGTGAGCTTCGTCTCGCCGTAGGTATTCGTCGGGCACGTCTCGTCGTCCTCATGAATCGGCACGCGCTTTGGCTCGCCGTAGGTCGCCGCCGTCGAGGAGAAGACAATCTTGTCCACGCCGTGCCGCACCATCCCTTCAAGGAGCACCTGCATCCCGTAGACATTGTTGTTGAAGTAGAGCAGCGGCTTTTCCATGCTCTCGCCGACAAGCGAATTTGCCGCGAAGTGGATGACCGCCTCGACCTTATTCTCCGTAAAAATACTATCGAGCACGGAGGCATCGCGAATATCGCCCTCGTAAAATTTCGCCGCAGGGTTCAGCGCGCCGCGATGCCCCGTCTGCAGGTTGTCGACAATGACGACCTCTTCGCCCTTTTCGACGAGCGCATGCACGGCATGAGAGCCGATGTAGCCCGCACCGCCGCAAACCAAGATAGCCATGAGTATGCTCCTTTCACCTTACAGGCGGCGTGCGCCGTCCGCAATATTTGCCACGTAGAAGCTCGGTGCATAGCCGATCTTCGCCGTATACGCCTCCGCCACATTCTTCTCGAATGCGGGGATTGCCTCATCGCGCACAATGCTGACCGTGCAGCCCGCAAAACCGCCGCCCGTCATGCGCGAGCCGAGCACGCCCTCCTGCTGCCACGCAAGTTCCGCGAGCGTGTCCAGCTCCGGCCCCGTCACCTCGTAGTCGTCGCGCAGGGAGACGTGGGAATCGTTCATCAGCTCACCGAAGCGCTTCACATCATTTTTCTCAAGCGCCTCCACTGCCTCAAGCGTGCGGCGGTTCTCATAGACCGCGTGGCGTGCGCGTCTGCGCTCAACCTCATCCTCGATTACGGCGGCGTTCTCATCAAACTCCGCGTTTGTCAGTTCGCCGAGGGACTTGATCGCCTTGACCTTTTGCAGAGCCTTGAGTGCCGCCTCGCTCTGCATCCGACGCTCGTTATACGCGGACGTGACGAGGCTGTGCGCCTTGTTCGTGTTCGTGATGACAATGCTGCACCCCTTGAGGTCGAGCTTGCTGTAGCGGTACGCAAGCGTATTGCAGTCGAGCAGGATTGCACAGTCCTTCTTCCCCATCCCGACCGCGAACTGATCCATGATGCCGCAGTTCATTCCGACGAACTGATTCTCCGCCTTCTGCGCGAGCTTCACGAGCTCCACGCGGTCGATGCCAAGCCCAAGTTCGTCGTTCAGGATAACTGCCATCAGCACCTCGATGGATGCCGAGGAGGAGAGTCCCGCACCGTTCGGCAGATTGCCGTAGAAAAGGATGTCAAAGCCGTGTGCCGCCGCGTGTCCCGCATCCTCCATCATGCGCACGACGCCGATCGGATAGTTCGCCCAACCGTAAGCCTCGCTCTTGACCGCGCCGTGCATCGGGAACTCCACAATGCCCTGTTCCGGCAGATTCATCGAGTAGAGGCGCGATACATTGTCCGTGCGCGGCGCGACGAGCGCATACGTCCCGAGCGAAATCGCGCACGGAAAAACGTGTCCGCCGTTGTAGTCCGTGTGTTCGCCGATGAGATTCACGCGCCCCGGTGAGAAATATGCATGTGTGTCCGCCGCGCCGAACTTCTCGCGAAACACTTCGTTCATCTCGTCCAATATCGCCATCGTCTGCATCCTCCGTTCATCTTTGGATAAGCATCAAAATTGTAGTTAATCGAAAGTAAACGTTTTCTTTTCCGTTTTCCATTCTATCTCTTTTTGCAAAAAAACGCAAGAGCTTTTTGAAAACTCCTGCGTTTTTTTGTTTTTCCTCAAATCCCCTTCAGCGTAAACGCCAGATGCCGCGTTTCGTTTTTCTGCACATACTCCGCAAGCACGGGTGCGCCCCAGCTGTCGTCTCCGCCCACGCCGCACATCCCTGCCGACGCACGCAGATACGTGTGCTGCGGACGCGGCAGATCGTATGCATGACGCGCATTCTCAAGCTCATGCAGGCTGTACGGAAGTGCCGACGCCTCGAACGGCACATCGCCTGCAAGGCGAATACCGTGCCCGCTGCGATCCGTGACCTCAACCCAGCGCACACCACGATGATTGCCCGTCTCCTGCGGACGCAGATACGGCTCAACCTCGTCTGCCGCCGTACTCTCATAGATACCGAGCCGAGCACCCTCGCAGCGGTCAATGTAGTTCTCCTTTGGCCCGTACCCGTAGAAGCGAATGCGGTCATAGTCCGCAGAGAGCGTAAAGAGCATCGCAAAGTCCGGCATCTCCGGCAACCCCTCTGCCGCTTCATAGTCGAGTGCAACGCGGAGTACCCCCGTTGCATCCACTGTATAGGTGACGCTGCAGGTTGCTGCGGGCGACGCTGTGAGCGCATAGGTAAAGCGTACCGTAACGCTCTGTGCACGGCGTTCCTCCTGTCTGCCAAAGAAGCCATCCACCACCGTAAACGCTGCGCCGTCCACGCTGTACTCGATGCGCGTGCAGCGGTGATAGAGGCTCGCGAGCTTCCACTGCGCACAATCCGCCATGCGGCCGCTGCCGTAGTCGTTGTCGATCGGCGCGCGCCAGAAGCTCGGCTGCGGCAGTTCCTCGATCAGCTCCCGCCCGCCATAGCGATAGGAAACGAGATTGCCCTGCGCACTCGAGAACATAAGGGAGAAGCCCGCCCCCTGTACGCCGAGATTGATGTCCCCCTGCACCACGCGCAGGTTGCCCGCCGCTTCAATCGGTGCATAGGCGGGAGCAGCAACGCCGCGTCCGAGAATATCAAAGAGACGTATCCCTTCCTCCTTGGAGGGAGTAACAACTGCCTGTCCGAAGGCGATCTCGTAGCCGGCAGGTGCCCATGGCTCCTCATTCTTCAGGCAGAGCGATGCCGTCAGCACGTACTCACCCTCGCCAAGATACGGCATTTTGTAGATCACCGCATCAATGAATTTAGTTTCCCCCGGCTCCACATGATGTCCCTGCTGCCAAGTCTCCCAGATTTTTCGCCCGTCAAGGAGGAGCGTCAGCCGCAATTCATAGTCATCCGCATCGGAGAAAAGACTCTTGTTCTCGATCTCCACCCCATTCCACGCGGGGCGCAGGGTGAAGTTCTGATAGTTGTACTTCACGTCCTGCAGCTTTGCCGTCGGACGACGATCGGCAAAGAAAATGCCGTTGCCGCTGAAGTTGTAGTCCGACGGGCGGTCGCCGAAGTCGCCGCCATAGAGAAATACGTCCTCACCATACCGCCCTCGCCGACGAATTGCCTGATCGCCGAAATCCCAGATAAAGCCGCCCTGATAGAGCGGCTCGCGCTCCGTCAGCTCCGTGTACTTGTGCATGCCGCCGCAGCTATTGCCCATCGCATGCGTATACTCACAGCAGATAAAGGGCTTGTCCCTGTGCTCCTTGAGGAACGCCTCGATGTCCGCCGCCTTCGTATACATCTGACTTTCCATATCGCTCGTCGCGGGATAGCTGCGATCCCAGAAAATTCCCTCGTAGTGCACGAGGCGCGTCGGATCGACGCGGCGGAAGTATTCGCTCATTTCGTAGATGTCACGCCCGCCACAGGACTCGTTGCCGCACGACCAGATGAGAATGCTCGGATGGTTCTTGTCGCGCTCGTACATCGACTGTGCGCGGTCGAGCACGGCGGGCAGCCACGCCTCGTGATCGCCGGGCACGGTATGCGCATCCTTCGCATACGCGCCGTTCTTCATCCACGAGCCGTGCGTCTCGAGATTCGTCTCATCGATCACATAGAGTCCGTAGATATCGCACAGCTCGTAGAGCCGGCTGCTGTTCGGATAGTGCGATGTACGGATCGCGTTGACATTCGCACGTTTGAGTGCAATGAGATCCTGCTCAAAGAGCGCGGGATCCATCGCCCGCCCGTGATCGCAGTCGAACTCGTGACGGTTCACTCCCTTGAACACAATGCGCTTGCCGTTGATCTGCATCAGTCCATCCCTGAGACAGAACTCACGGAAGCCAACGCGTACGCGCACGACCTCCTGCAAAACATCCGCCGCATCGCGCACACGAATCAGAAGATGATAGAGCCACGGACATTCAGCGCTCCACAGGAGCACACAGGCAGCCTCCCCCGAAAACGTATGTGTCTTTGCGAGTATGCTCGCCTCATCCTCCCATATACAATCTCCGTCCTCATCGCAGAGCAGGATCTCGACATGCTTCTCAGACGCATCGCCGAACGTAAGGTGCACATCAAGCTGCCCATCCGTATATCCATCCCGTTCAAGCGGCACGGCACGAACAGCGATATCCTCGATGTGGTGCTGCGGCTTTGTGTAGAGCAGAACATCCCGATATATCCCCGAGAACCGCCAGAAATCCTGATCCTCAAGCCAGCTCGCACTCGCATAGCGGAATACCATCGCCGCCAACTTGTTCTCGCCCGCTGTGAGATACGGCGTCAGATCGAAATCCGCAGGTGTGCAGCTGTCCTCACTGTAGCCGACGAAATGTCCGTTGAGAAAGAGCGCGAGTGCCTCATCCACACCGCCAAAGGAGATGAAAACATTTTCCCAGTCCTCCGGCACGTTGAAATACTTCACATAACAGCCGACGGGATTGCTGCGCGTTGGAATCTCCCCCGGCGCGATGCTCTCGTGCCCGTCCCACGGATACGTCGTATTCGTATAATGCGGTACGCCGTGCCCCTCTATCTGGATGTGCGCCGGCACACGGATCGTCTCCCAGTCGTGACAGTCGTAGTCCGCCGCCTCGAAGCCCTGCGGGATGCGTGCCGTATTCCGCGCATAAGCAAAATGCCAAATACCGCCGAGCGTGCGGTAGAACGAGGATATGCCGCGTGCCAGTTCCGCCTCGTCGCGGTAGAAGATATGATCGCTGTGCGCAGGCAGGCGGTTCTCCGCAAAGTACTGCGGGTCTTTCAGTTTCTCAAAATCGAAGCCGCTCATGTCAAGACCTCCGTTTCTGCAAAGAAAGCGGTCGCTAGCGACCGCTTCCACAAATGTTACCACAGGATTACTTATTCATTTCATCCCATTTCTCCTCGAGTTCCTCCACGATGCGCGCGTGCTCTGCTTCCGTCAGTGTCACCTTCGCACGGTAGATAATCGCACCGAGCAGAATGAGAACGAACGGAAGCGCAAACATGACGAGCTTGAAGTTGAAGAGGTTCTCCGGCGTAATCGTCGCCGCCGTTGCGCCCGTCGTCATGCCGACCCAGATCGCCGTAATGCCGATCATGCCGCTTGTGATCGCACCCGCGAGCTTGTCCACCAGCGGACGCACGCAGAGGACAAGCGCCTCATCACGATGGCCGAGCTTCAGCTGCCCATACTCGACCGTATCCGTGATCGTCATGAGCACGACGAGAAAGATCAGCGGCTGCGGCAGGGCAAAGAGTCCTGCGGCAAAGAGCGTCATAAGAACGCTCGTACCCGCCATGGAATAAAGCACGATCCCGAGGAGCATCACAGCAACCGAGGCAAAGAAGAGCTTTCGACGGCTGAACTTCATCGTCAGCGTCGGGAAGAGCGCCACGGCGAGCAAGCCGATGATGACGTTGATGATGCCGAGGAACGAGAACTGCTTCGCGTCGCCGAGCACATAGATAAAGTAATAGAGGTTGAAATTATTGATGACATTCTGCCCAAGACCAAAAACAAGATACGCAATCGCCACCCAGAGCAGCTGATCATTCTTGATGAGGATCGAGAACACGTCCTTGAACGAGGTCTCCGTCTTATTCTCGCGCAGCGCAGAGTCCTCCTCCTTTGTCCCAAGGCCGAGGATAATCGCGCCAAGCGTTGCGATGCCGCCGCCGATGACCGCAAACGCAAACCACCCCGCAGAGTCGCCCGCGCCGCCGTTCTCGTTCAGTGAAAAGTAGAGCACGACAGGCATGACGATCGCCGTGACCAGCTGACCGCCGAACACCGAGCCGATACGCGCGTAGGTCGCCGTCACCTCGCGCTCACGCGAGTCGAACGAGAGCGCGGGAATCATCGACCAGATCGCAACATCCTTTGCAGAGTAAAAAATATCCATAATGAGATAGAGCAGTGCGAAGAGGACGAGATAGAGCATCGGATTCGATACCGTCAGCCCGCCCATATCCGTGAAGAGAATCGCCAGCGCGATTGCCGCAACGAATGCACCTACGATAACCCACGGCTTGAACTTGCCCCAACGCGTCTTCGTCTTGTCAATCGTATTGCCGATAAAGGGATCAAGAAAGAGTTCTCCGATGCGCAGTACAAGGATAATCGTCGTCACAATGCCGATCATATAGGCATCGTGCTCGTGATTGTCAGAGTGGAACAGATTGCTCGTGACAAAGATCATGAAGTATGTACCGAGCATTGCATAGAACACATCGTGTCCAAACGTGCCGCAGGAATAAGCGATGCGCGGCCAGAACTTGCTCTTTTTGTCCGACATGGGAAGCCCTCCTCAGCCTTTGACCGTGCGGATGTAGGCAATGATACCGTCCGCAATCTGCGCGAGCGGCGCACGCCCCGCATTCACAACGAGATCGTAGTGTGCGCCGTCGCCCCACTTGCGCCCCGTATAGTAGTCATAGTAGCGCGCGCGTTTCTCGTCCTCGCGATCCATCTCCTTGAGCGTCTTGCCCTCGTAGACCGTGCGTCCGCGCTCCTCACGGTAGTCGTCGTCCGCACAGACGAAGATGGAAAACACATCGTCGCGCTTCCGGAGCGCATAGTCCGCGCAGCGCCCGAGGAAGATGCACGGACCGTCATCGGCAAGTTTGCGGATGACATTCGACTCCGCCATGAACATCCCCTGGCTGGACTCCCCCATCGCCATGCCGAACGAATGGAACGGAATGAAGCGCGATGCAAGCGGCTTCACCGTGTTCTCAAGCTCGAGCAGTTCCTTCTCATGCAAATCGTTGATGCCGAGCTTTGCCGCCGCGAGATGGACAATCTGGCGATCGTAGAGATGAACGCCCAGTTTCTCGGCGAGAATGTTCGCGAGTTCCCGTCCGCCGCAGCCGTACCGACGGCTGATTGTGAGGATGAATTTCTTCTCCTCCATGTGACTCCCTCCTTCATCATGGGAAACGGATGAACGTTTCCCACAAACAACTCTTGAAAATGATAAAAAGGAAAAGGTTTTTTGGAAAAGTAAACGTTTTCTTTCTTACGGTTTTCATTATACTCCATCATTTTCCAAAAAGCAAACGTTTTCTTTTAAACTTTTGATGATAATTACGTGAGTACCATTCAAAATCATCCATATAAAAAGATTGCTGCATGCGTCCCTTACGAGATCCACGCAGCAATCCTTGATATCTGTGTGTGGTATGCGTTCAGCCAATCGCTGTCTCAAGTGCGATCTTGATCATATCGTTGAACGTCGTCTGTCGCTCCTCTGCCGTGCAGTGTTCGTCTCGCAGCAGATGATCGCTGACGGTAAAGAGCGCGAGTGCCTGCCGTCCATACTTCGCCGAGAGCGTATAGAGTGCCGCCGCCTCCATCTCGACCGCGAGCACACCGTACTGACGCAGCTTCGCATTGTCGATCTCCTCATCGTAGAAACGGTCGACGGAGATGACATTGCCGACGCGCACGGGGAGGTTCAGCTTCTTTGCATTCTCCACAGCGGCGGAGAGCAGCTCGTAGTCCGCGAGCGGTGCATAGTTGATCGAGCCGCCAAAGATGCTCCGAATCATGCCCGAGTCCGTCGTTGCGCCCTGCGCGATGAATACGTCGCGCAGCTTTACCTTCTCGTGCATGCCGCCGCAGGTGCCGACGCGAATGAGCTTCTGAACGCCGTAGCAGTCCATCAGCTCATTCACATAGATGGAGATCGACGGCATGCCCATGCCCGTGCCCTGCACTGAGACTGGAACGCCCTTGTACGTGCCTGTATAGCCGAGGATGTTGCGGATGGAGGTGTACTCCTTCGCCCCCTCCAGGAAATTCTCCGCGATAAACTTTGCACGCAGGGGATCACCCGGCAGCAGGATACGCTCGGCGATCTCGCCCTTTTCGGCAGCAATGTGCAGTGAACTCATAGATTTTCCTCCTAAAATTATGATTGCCATGACAATTAGATCATATGCGACATATAACATATCGTGACAATATGGACTTGCTTGAGCTCTTTCAGAACACGATAAATGATAACGTAGTTTTTCACAAAGAGCTGACGATATCCCCTATTTGCATATGCACCCGTGCGGCGAAGAGCACCGCGTTCAGACTGCTGCTCCAAGCTGCATATCGCTGCATCCAATGCGTCGATGAGCTGCGTTGCAGCAGATGGATTTAACAGATGACCCGCAATGTAGGCATAGATCTCATCCAAGTCCTGATAGGCACGCGCATAGAGCTTTACATCATACCGCTCCAAAATGCTTCCTCCGCAGAGAGGAAAGAGCTTCCCGTGCATCCATCAGGACGCCGTCCGCCTCATACTCCTCCTCCGCCGCATGGATCGCGGCATCCACCCGCGCCGCATCGAGCATTTCCTCGTACATCTCGATGCTCATGACAACCAAATCGCCATAGCCGTTCTTCGTGATGAACAGCGGTTCACGCTTTGCATGGCAGAGCGCAGAAATCTCCGTTGTGTTTCTGAGATCGGTAATTGGTCGAATCTGTGGCATAACACCCCCTCCTCTCTGTATGCTAATATAGCATAATTATGTGCAAAACTCAAGATTCACACATCACTGCAGGCAACAAAAAAGCCTATCTCACAGGCTTTCCGTGTGATAGGCTTCCCATGTTTACGCACTCTCCGCATTGAAATCAAGCACCGCACCGAGCAATTCTTTTGCGTAGGGCACGTCGAGTTTCGACAGCTCGCTGACGGGCGAATCCGCAACGACGCTGCCGTCCTTGAGGAAGATGACGCGGCTGCAGAAGTAGGTGATCGAAGTGAGGTCGTGCGTGATGAAAATATAGGTCAGACCGAGTTTTTCCTTGAGGTCGAGCAGGAGATCCATGTTCTGTACCTGCGTATGCGCGTCGAGGGAAGACACCGCCTCGTCAAAGAGGATCAGCTCGCTCCGACACGCAATCGCCCGCGCAATGCAGAGGCTCTTGCCGCTGCCCGACTCACCGAGAATGCCGAGGCATTCGCCCTCACGAACGACGAAACTGCTGTCATGGAGCAGGGTGATGTCCTGCCCCTCCTCATGCACGACAGCCCGCAGGTTCTTGACCTCAATGACGTTTTTTCCTTCACTCATGAGCGCACCTCCTTCGGGTCGAGCACGTCGCGGATGGCATCGCCGAGCAGATTGAACGCCGTGACGACGGAGACAATGGCGATACCGGGCGCAAGCATCTGGATGGGGTTCGTCGTGAGGACGTTCTTCGCCTCGTTGAGCATCGCGCCCCATTCGGGAATCGGTGCCTGCACGCCGAGACCGAGGAAGGACATCGTCGAGATGTTGATGATCGCCCAGCCGATGTCAAGGCTCGCGAGGACGGCGAGATCCGCCGCTATCGAGGGCAGCAGATGGCGCATGAGGATGAAGCTGTTGCTCGTACCGACCACGCGGCTGAACGAGATAAAGTTTTTGTCGCGGTGCTGAATGACACCCGTTCGGATCATGCGTGCATACCACGCCCACTTGATGAACACCTGCGCGAGGATGATGTTGCGGACATCCACGCCGAGGAGTGCGACAATGGCAAACACCATGATCTGGCTTGGGAACGAGAGCATGACATCGACGATGCGCATGATGACCTCGTCCACCGCCCCGCGGAAGTAGCCGGCACACAGCCCCATAAACGCACCAAGGCCGATCGTGCCGAGCATCGTGAGCGCGGCAAGCCCGAGCGTCGGGCGGATGCCGTCGAGCATGCGCGGGAGAATGCAGCGGCCGAGCTGATCCGTGCCGAGCGGATACTCCCAGCTAAAGCCGGCAAATTTGTTCGCAATGTTGTTCGCGTAGGGATCGTGCGGGCTGATCCACGGTGCGAGGATGCCCAGAAGCACAATGATACCGAGGAAGATCGTCGTCCCCATCGCCGTGCGGTTGTGCAGAAATCTGTCGAGCACGTTACTCCCCCTCTCTCACACGCGGATCGGCGAGTGTCTGCAAAATGTCGAAAATCAGATTGAACATGACAAACAGCACGCCAATGAACAGCACGTACATCTGAATGATGGGATAGTCCCGATTGAAAATCGACTTGATGCAGAGCGTTCCGAGCCCCGGCCACGCAAAGACATTCTCAACGACAATCGTCCCCGCGATGAACTGCGGAATGCTCATGCCGATTGCGACAAAACACGTATGCAGCGAGTTCCGCAGGATGTGCTTCACAAGGATCACACGCTGACGGATGCCGCGCACGCGCGCGTATTTCACATAGTCCTGCTTCATATTTTCGAGCATATTGTTGCGGATCAGGCGGATGTACGTCGAAATGTACGTCAGTGCCACGGTAAAGGCGGGCAGGATGAACGAGTCAAAGCCCTTGTTCCCGCTCGTCGGCAGGAGGTTCATCTCGATGGCGACCAGCCACATGAGGAGAAGTCCGATCCAGTATGCGGGCATCGCCGTCGTCATAAAGACAAAGAGACGCACAGCCTTGTCGATCAGCGTGTTCTTGTAGACCGCACAGAGGAATCCGACCGGCAGCGAAATCAGGATGACGAGAACGAGCGACGCCCCCGCCAGCTCGAGCGTCGCCGGCAGACAGCGCAGCAGCTCATCCGCGACGCTGCGCAGTGGGTTGACATAGCTGAAGCCAAAATCCCCGTGCAGCACATTCCACACCCATGTGAGATAGCGAATGAGATACGGCTTGTCCAGCCCCAGCTCCGCCCGTGTCTCGGCGATCATCTCGTCGCTGATGACGGGGATCTGGCGCACGCGCAGTGCCACCTCGGCGGAATCGGAGGGGATGAGACTGATGAGCGCGAAGCAGACAAACGAAATCGCAACGAGCAGCGGAATCGTCAGCAGAACGCGCCGAATGATATACTGTTTCATAGTCACACCATTTCTATTGCGCATAGAACGCAGGAAAAGGACTGCCGCGCTTGCCGCGACAGTTCTCCTCATCCAAAAATAATTACTTCCAGCTCATGAGCCAGAAAGGCACCTCATACTGCGAGGATGTGAACTGAACGCCCTCAAGCCCCTCACGATAGATTGCCTTGTTGACCTCGTACGTAATGGGAATGTAGGCAGCCTGCTCCGCGAACTGCTTCAGCACATAGCTGTAGTGCTCCTGACGCGCGGCATCGGTCGTATCCTTGTTTGCCATGAGGATATTGCGGTCAATCTCCGCCTTCGTCGGAATGCCCTGCTGTGCAGCAAAGTCACCGTAGACGGGCTCGGTCATGCCCGCAAGCGAGGACATCGGGTCGTACGGCATACCCCAGACGATGTTGAAGATGATGTCGAAGTTGCCCGCCTTCATATTGTCACGGTAGGACTGCTCTTCCTGTCCTGCGATATTGAGCTTGACACCGAACTTCGCATACTCTGCCTGCAGATACTCCGAGATGGTCTTTTCCATGACCGAATCGACGTTGTAGAGGAGGTTGAGACTGAGCTTCTGCCCGTTCTTCTCGCGCACACCGTCCGCGCCCATCGTCCAGCCCGCCTGCTCGAGGAGCTGTCCGGCAGTATCGGCATTGTACTTATACTCCATCACGTCGATGTTTGCATACGGCACATTCTTTGCAAAGAGCGTCTCTGCGGGCGGCTCAAAGCCATAGAAGATATTCTCCGAGATTGCCTGACGGTTCGTCGCGTAGTTGAGCGCACGACGGACATTCAGATCGTTCAGGATGGGGTTCGTCGTGTTGAGCACGAGCTCTCGCGTCGAAGCGGGCGAGGAGAGTGCCGTCTTATACCCCTTCATATTCGAGAACTTCTTGACCGCATCGCCGTCGATCATATTCTTGCCGAAAATGAGGTCGATCTCTCCCTTTTCAAGCGCAAGCAGACGCGTCTGGTTGTCGGGAATGACCTTGACTGTGATCTTGCGGATCGCGGGCTTCTCGCCCCAGTAGTCTTCGTTGCGCTCAAAGACCGCATACTCGTCCGTGACGTGCTCGACGAGCTTATACGGACCCGTG
Source organism: Selenomonas sp. oral taxon 920 (assembly GCF_001717585.1). Taxonomy (NCBI): domain Bacteria; kingdom Bacillati; phylum Bacillota; class Negativicutes; order Selenomonadales; family Selenomonadaceae; genus Selenomonas; species Selenomonas sp. oral taxon 920. The sequence continues at coordinate 589,229 of NZ_CP017042.1, read as the reverse complement.
CCGATGTACTCCGTCACGCCGTCCTTCGTCAAGCCGTTCTTCATGACCTTCGGCGAGCACATCGCAAACGGACACAGAACGCCGAGCTCCGTCATCATCGCACCGCGCGGCTCCTTCAGCTTGATGACGAACGTATTGCGGGCACCTCGAAGTGATCGAGCACCTGCAGGAACGTCCACTTATAACGCTCCTTGAAGCCGTTCAGCGCATTGAAGTTCGCAAGGATTGCCTGCGCATCGCAGACCTCGCCGTCCGTGAATTTAACGCCCTCACGGATCTTGAACGTATACGTCAGCCCATCGGGGCTGATCTCCCAGCTTGTCGCAAGTGAGGGCGCATAGGTGCCATCCGGATTGATGGTGATGAGCGTATCGTAGAGCAGCTTCTGTGCGTACATCTCACCCGCGAACAGATGCGGGTTGAGGTCACGCGTATCGCGGAAGTTGACATAGACGATCTCGTCCTTCGGACGCTCCGCCGTGTTCGATCCTCCGCAGCCGCCGACAATCAACGATGCGCCGAGCGCAAGCGTCGCCGCCAAAACCTTCCAAGCACTTTTTTCATAAAGCCTCCTTAAAATCTCCTTAAATTCATCCCATAGCCGGCGGCAGCGGACGATCCCTTCGCCCGGCTGCCGCCATCCACCCGTACATCTCTTATTCGGTCAAGCCCCTCCCCCCCAAAGAGACCTCCCATCAACATAAGTCGATTATGGTTTTCAATATCCATTGTATACAATTTCTGTAAAGCAACACAAAAAGCCCCTTCGACGAATTTGCTGCGCCGAAGGGGCTTCTGGTGTTGTATTCGGTATTATATTCAGCGAATGTTCATCCGCTGCGCTTGCTCACGCAGACGCGCGATGCGCTCCTGCGTATCGGGATGGGTCGAGAACAGGCTCTTGAACGAGATGTCACGCCCCGTCAGCGGGTTGATGATGCACATATGCGCCGTGGCGGGCGTTGCCTCGGGCAGCGGTGCGCCGTGCACGGCGTAGTACTCGATCTTCTCAAGTGCTGATGCGAGGTAGTTCGGGTTGCCGCAGATCTCTGCGCCGCCCTCGTCCGCGCTGTACTCGCGTGAGCGCGAGATTGCCATCTGGATGAGTGCCGCCGCAATCGGTGCGATGATTGCCGTTGCGATGAGCCCGATGATGCCGCCGCGGTCATCGTCACTCGAACGCCCGCCGCCGAAGATCGCCGCCCACTGGGCGATGCTCGCCGCGTAGGAGATGACTGTCGCCATCGTCGCCGCGATGGTCGAAATGAGAATGTCACGGTGCTTGACGTGCGCGAGCTCATGTCCGAGCACGCCCGAGATTTCATTGTAGTCGAGCGCACGCATCAGTCCCGTTGTCACAGCAACCGCCGCGTTCGACGGGTTGCGTCCCGTTGCAAATGCGTTCGGTGCATCCTCGTTGATGATGTAGACGCGCGGCATGGGAAGTCCCGCACGCCCCGCGAGCTTTTCGACGAGTCCATAGAGCTCCGGCGCACTCGAACGATCGACCTCCTGCGCGTTGTACATGCTGAGCACCATGCGGTCGGAGAACCAATACGAGAAGAAGTTCATCCCGAGTGCGATGATCAGCATGACAGTCATGCCTGTATGTCCTGCAAAAATTCCGCCAAGAGCAACCATGAGTGCCATCAGGAGCGCCATCAGCATCGTTGTCTTGATTGAGTTCATAGGCTTCTGCCTCCTTGTTGCGATAGATTCTTTGTCCTTTTGACTATATCATATAGGTCAATTATGGAAAAAGGCTGAAACCCTCTCAAATCGTTTCGAAATTGACCAGTTTCGCATCAAAGATGCCGTCGATGGCGAGCAGGCGTGCGAGCGTACCATCGGGGATGTCGTGATCAATTGTGAGTGCCATGATGCTCATCCCCTCGCGCTTGGACTTGCCCACCTGCATGGACGAGATGTTGATGCCCGCCTCGCCCATGATGGAGCCAACCGTGCCGATGACGCCGGGACGGTTGATGTGCGGACAGATGAGGAGACGTGCGTGCGGGTCAATATCCACACGGAATCCGTTGATCCGCACAATACGCCCCTCCGTACCGAAGAGTGTGCCCTGCACCTCTGCCGTGCCTGCTTCTGCCGTACCCGCCGCCGTCGTAACGCGCACGGTGATGAGCGTCGAATAGTGCGAGGTTTCCTTCTCCTTGATCTCCGTTACCTTGATGCCGCGCGACTTCGCAACACTCGGGGCATTGACGTAGTTGATCTCGCTCTCGAGGATCGGATTGAGCATTCCCTTGAGGAGTGCCGTCGTGAGAAAACTCGTATTGACCTCGGTAATCTCTCCATTGTAGATGACCTCCACATGGGAGATGGGACCTTCAGCGAGCGAGCAAACGGTGCAGCCGAGCTGCTCTGCGAGCGTGATGTAGGGACGAATGACACGCATGACTTCCTTTGATACCGGTGCCATATTGACTGCCGCCGTCACGGGCTCGCCGCGCAGTGCCGCGCGAATGCCCTCCGCTACGTCGACGGACACGCCGATCTGCGCCTCCACCGTGGACGCGCCGAGATGCGGCGTGAGCACAATGCCCGGAACGCCGCGCAGCGGATGATCCTCCGCGAGCGGCTCGCTTTCGAACACGTCGATTGCCGCCCCCGCGACGATCCCATCCTTGACCGCCGCCGCCAAATCACTTTCGTTGATAATGCCGCCGCGCGCACAGTTGACGAGACGCACGCCCTTCTTCATCTTACGCAGCTCCGGCATCGAGATCATACCGCGCGTCTCCTTCGTGAGCGGCATATGTACCGTGACAAAGTCCGCCGCCGCAAAGATATCGTCGAGCGTCCCTACAGTCACGCCAAGCGCCTTTGCACGTTCCTCATTGATGTACGGATCATACGCAATGATATTCATATCAAAGGCAAGTGCACGCTTTGCAACGCCGCTGCCGATGCGCCCCATGCCGATGATACCGAGCGTCTTGCCGCGCAGTTCCACGCCGACGAATGCCTTGCGATCCCACGCGCCCGCGTGCATCGTTGCATCCGCCGCAGGGATGTTGCGTGCGAGCGAGAGCATCATCGCCATCGTGTGCTCCGTCGCAGCAATCGTATTGCCGCCCGGCGAGTTGATGACAATGATGCCGCGCTCCGTCGCCGCCTTCACATCGATGTTGTCTACACCGACGCCTGCGCGTCCGATGATCTTAAGTTTATCGGCGCGCGCCAGTACATCCGCCGACACCTTCGAGGCCGAACGCACCATGAGCGCATCATAATCGCCGATGATCTCCAGAAGCTCCTCGTGCGCGATCTTGTCACGCACATCGACCTCATACTCTGCCAGTAGTCCGATTCCCTCGGGTGAAATACCGTCCGCAGCCAAAATCTTCATCCGCCAGCCCTCCAGTGCGGCATAATGCCGCGGTCTATATACACAATACAATACGTTTCATTATAGACAAAAGGGGCGAGGTGTGTCAAATACTTAAGAAACCGCCGATAAATTCACACATATTCATATTTTTACGCTTCGGTTGACAATCTTCTTCCATGGGCGATATACTAAAAATTATTGTCTGACAGATAAATGAAAAAAGAACTCACTTCAAAACATACAATATAATGGAGTACCTATGACATACAAGACGCTTCTCGGTCGCTGTCTGCAATTCATCCCTGTATTTTTCGGCATCACACTTCTCTCCTTCGGTCTTATCTACATCGCTCCCGGCGATCCCGTCGGCATCCGTCTCTCAGCGGGCGGTGTCGCCGCCGATCCGCAGCTCGTGGAGCGGATGCGTTCGGAAATGGGGCTCGATCAGCCCTTTCTCGTGCAGTACGGACGCTGGCTCGTGCATTTCCTCCAAGGCGATATGGGCACATCCTACATCACCGATCTTCCTGTCGCTGTGACGTTTTGGAAGGCACTCCCCTACACGCTCCGTATGGCAGGTACGGCGATGGGGCTCACCCTCCTCATCTCCCTGCCGCTCGGCATCGCCATCGCCGCATGCCGCAACGGCCGCGTGGACTATGTCATTCGCTTTCTGACCTTCATCGGCAACGCAACGCCCGGCTTTATCATCGGGATTGTCCTTATGTTTATCTTTTCTTATCGGCTCGGCTGGATTCCGGTCCTTGCGACCACGAAACCGATCGGCATGGTACTGCCCGCGCTCTCGCTCGCGCTCGTCATGTCCTCGCGCTACATTCGCCAGATTCGCGCGGCAGCCCTCGACGAGCTGGCTAAGGACTATGTCATAGGGCTTCGTGCACGCGGCATTCCGGAGCGCGTGATCCTATTCCGCAACGTCCTCAAGAACATCATGGTCATTGTCATCACGCTCACGGGTATTTCCATTGGCTCGCTGCTCGGCGGAACAGTCATTATTGAGACGATCTTTAACTGGCCGGGCATTGGCAGTCTCATCATGACGGCGATCACGAGCCGTGACTATCCCGTCATTCAGGCGGTGGTGGTCTGGATGGCACTGGCATTTTTCCTTGTGAACCTGCTCGCCGACCTCTCGTATCGCTATTTCAATCCGAGAATCAAGGATCTTTAAATGATGAACTTCTTTCTGCATACACCGCTGCTCTTTCGATTGCTCACGCTTTTGGCAGCATTCATTCTCATCGCAAGTCTCTTCTCCGCGCAGCTTGCGCCCTACGATCCATATGCGACCGATCCGCAGCTGATTCTAAAAGCACCGTCTGCAGAGCATCTCCTCGGCACGGACAACTACGGCAGAGACATTCTCTCGCGCATTCTCGCGGGCGGGAAAACTTCAATTTTCGCCGCCCTCTTCATCATTCTCATCGCCGGCTCGCTGGGAAGTCTCATTGGACTGCTCTCGGGCTACTATCGCGGACGCATGGACGCAGTGCTTATGCGCATCACCGATGTATTTCAGGCATTTCCCGATATCGTGCTTGCAATCGCAGTGGCGGGCGTTCTCGGCGGCGGTCTTGTCAATGCCATGCTTGCACTCATCGTTACGACGTGGACGCAGTACGCACGCATTGCGCGCAGTGCTGCCGTCGCGGTAAAGGAGGAGACCTACATACAGGCGGCACGCCTCTCGGGTTGTACAGACGCGCGCATCCTCTTCGGGCACATCCTGCCAAACATCGCAGGACCGCTCATCGTCACCGCCGTTCTCCACGTCAGCACGATGATGATGGGCCTCGCGGGGCTGTCCTACCTCGGCATCGGCGTTCAGATCCCCGCCGCCGAGTGGGGCGCAATGATCAGCGAGGGACAGAAGTATCTGCAGCAGGCACCGTGGGCGGCACTCGCGCCGAGCGCGGTGATGGTCACCGTCATGATGGTGTTCAATATGTTTGGCGATCAGCTGCGGGATCTGCTCGATCCCAAGACGCGGGAAAAACGAGTGTAAAGGCAGTTTTATGATGCAAGTCCTACGCAAACACCTCGTTACGCAAACGGGCGCGTGCTCGTCCACCTAAATACCTGCGGACTTCTTAAACGCGCTTCGCTTGAACGAAAGAAATCCGCAGGGGGCGGGTCGCACGCTTTTCTCCGTTTGCTCCACTAGGGTTCGCTTTAGGACATGGCATCATATTACCACATATTATCATTCCTTGCATTTCTAATAGGAGGAACCATGAACAAAACACTGAAATGTCTCTGTGCCGCACTGCTGCTCGCCGTTCCGCTCACGATGAGCGGCTGCGGCGGCTCGGATCAGGCGGCAGACAGCAAGAAAATCGTGCGCGTCGGCGGCACAGTTGCCGTGACGAGTACGATGGATCCCGCGAAGGAGTGGATGGGCTGGTACGCCGTACGCTACGGCGTGGGCGAAACACTCTTCCGCCTCGACGATGAGATGGCGCCGCAGCCGTGGCTCGCTGAAAAGGCGGAGAATGTCGAACCGACCGTCTGGCGCATCACACTAAAAGATAATGTCACGTTCTCCAACGGGGAGAAGATGACGGCGGACAAGGTCATCGCCTCGCTCAAACGCACGGCGGAGACGAATGACCGCGCCGCATGGCTGAAGGATGCAGAGTACACGGCAGAGGGAAATGTCCTCACGATCCGTACGAAAGCGCCGTATGCGACCCTCGTCAACGATCTGTGCGATCCGTACGCTGTCATCGTCGACGTTGCGGGCACAAAGGACTTTGACAATGCCCCCGTATGCACAGGTCCGTTTGTCATGAGCAGCTTTGAAGCAGACAAGCACGCCGTTATGACGAAGAACACGAAGTATTGGGGCGGCGACGTGAAGGTCGACGAGGTCGAGTACACGAAGATCGCAGACTTCAACACGCTTGCAATGGCACTGCAGGGTGATGAGATCGATGTAGCACTGGACCTCAGCCCCGAGACGGCAGAGACGATTGCAGCGAATGACAAGTTTACGGTGGTCAAAACACCGCAGACGCGTACCTATCAGCTCTACATGAACCTCGATAAGCTCACCGATCCCGCAGTTCGTCAGGCGATCATGTACGGCGTGGACAAAAAGACCATCGGCGACCAGTACCTGAAGGGCGCAATGACCGCATCGAACAGTGCGTTCCTCGCCTCCACGCCCTATGGCGATCCCGCACTCAAGGCGCGTTCCTACGATCCCGAGAAGGCAAAGCAGGTGCTTGCGGCAGCAGGCTATACGGACACAGACGGCGACGGCATCGTCGAGAAAAACGGCAAGCCGCTCACCGTCGAGATGGGTGTCTACAAGCGGCTCTTCAACGAGAACATCACAACGGAGATGCAGGCACAGCTCAAGAAAATCGGCATCAACATCAATATCGTCTCACATGAAAAGTCAACGTATCTCAAGCCCGGCGAGTTTGAGCTCTCCCTCTACTCCGTCATCACCATGCCGACGGGCGACCCGTACGCATTCCTGCGCGACAGCCTCAGTGCAAAGGGCATATCGAATTTCGGGCACTATGACAATCCCGTCGTGGAGCAGCTGCTGTCCGACCTGCCGAATACATTTGACCCGACAAAGCGCATCGCACTCGTCAACCACATTCAGCAGCAGGTGATCGACGATGCGGCGATGGACTTCATTGGCTTCAACAACATGCAGATCGGCATCTCGAAAAAGGTCACGGGGTTCCTCTCCACGCCGAGCGATTACTACCATGTAACAAAGGATCTGGATAAGAAGTGAGCGCACACACAGCGTACAGCGGAGCAGCGTCATGCAGGAACTCTTACGAATTGACCATTTGACTGCGGGGTACGGCGGCGATGCCGTGATCGAGGACATCAGCATCAGCCTTCACACGGGCGAGGTGCTTGGTATCGTCGGTGAGAGCGGCAGCGGGAAGTCTACCCTGCTCAAGGCAATCGTGCAGATCCGCGGACTCTCCACCGAGATTCACGCGGGTACGGTCTCCTTTGACACGAAGAACCTAGCCGTACTCTCCGAGGGAGAGCGGCGCAGGCTGCGCGGCGAGGAGATCGCGATGGTGTTTCAGTACGCGGGTGCATCGCTGAACCCTGCGCGGCGGATTGGCACGCAGCTCGTTGAGACGATGCGTGCACACACCGATCTGTCGCGTGAGGAAATCTACGCACGCGCGGCAGAGGTATTCGGCGGCATGGGTTTTGCCGATGCACACCGTATCCTCTCTGCCTATCCGTTCGAGCTGTCGGGCGGCATGGCACAGCGTGCAGCCATCGCACTCGCCGTCATCCTGCGCCCGCAGCTCCTCCTCGCCGATGAGCCGACCTCGGCACTCGATGCGACGATCCAGCTGCAGGTACTGGACGAGCTGCACGCACTCAAGGAGCGCACGGGTACGGCAATTCTCCTCATCACGCACAACATCGGCGTCGTACGGCACATCGCCGACCGCGTCGCCGTCATGTGCAAAGGAAAGATCGTCGAGCAGGGCAGTGTCACGGAGGTGCTCGAAAATCCGCAGCATCCATACACACAAAGCCTGATTGCAGCAGTACCGAAAATGTATGCAGCGGCACATGATGGCTGCGACCGCCGCCATCACATAGAGGACAGCTTTGCTCCCCGTCAGGAAGAAAAGAAATCCAATGGCAGGGACACATTCCTGCGCTTTGAAAATGTCTCCATGCATTTTGACGATACGGCGGGGCGCGTTCAGGCAGTCGACAGCATCTCCTTTTCCCTCGCGCGGCGCGAACTGCTCGGCATCGTCGGCGAGAGCGGCAGCGGCAAATCCACCGTTGCAAAGCTCCTCACGGGGCTGCATCTGCCGACGGGCGGGAATATTCTCCTCGACGGCAAGGACATCACGCACACACGCGGAAAGGAACGCCGCGCCCTCTACACCCGCATCCAGATGGTGTTTCAGGATGCCCCCGGCTCGTTCAACCCGCGCCGCACCGTCGGCGCGATGATTGGCGAAACCATCTGCCGCCTGTGTACGCCTGATGAACGCGACACCAAACGGCGCGTCGCCGAACTCCTCGCCGAGGTCGGACTGCCCGCCGCATACGCGGATCGCTATCCGCACGAGATGAGCGGCGGCGAGTGCCAGCGGGCGGCGATTGCACGCGCGATGGCGGTTCATCCCGAAATCCTCGTCTGCGATGAGGCGACCTCGGCACTCGACGTATCCGTACAGGCAAAGATCATCGCCCTGCTCCTGCATCTGCAGCGGGAGCACGGCATGAGTCTCCTCTTCATCTCGCACGATCTTCCGCTCGTCAGCTCCATCGCCGACCGCGTCCTCATCATGCAGAATGGACGCATCGTCGAGCAGGGCGCAACACCGCGCGTTCTCCAAGAGCCGTGTGATGGATATACAAAGAACCTCCTGCGTGCTGCACTCTAAAGACGATAAATATAAAAGGCTGGGATCTGTAGTGCCCCCAAAAAGTTAGACCTGAAAGCGCTTTCCTGCGCTTTCAGGTCTAACTTTTTAGTCACTGCACATTTGTCCCGTGCGACAGCTCCTTGGTCACGATTTCTCTCACCGACGGTACCGCACGCAGAGAGCCTTCAGTTTCTTTGAGTCGAGCTCTAGGAGGTAGTCCTTCTTGAGGCTCCACCGCCAGTTGATGCCGACGGTACCGGGCGTATTCATGCGGGCGCGCTCGTCGAGTCCGAGGAAATCCTGCATGGGGATGATCGCCATGCGTGCACGCGAGGCATACGCCGCCTTGATGAGGCGCTTACAGATGGTCTTAGGACGGTCGGAGGTCGTCCCCATGAGGTTTGCAAGGGTCTCGCGCAGCACCTCGTCAATGTCGTGTGTGAACCAGCCGACGGTCGTGTTGTTGTCGTGCGTCCCCGTATAGACGATGCTGTTCTCTGGCGTGACGAAACCGACGCGCCCCGACTCATTCGGTTCGAGCATGAAGTGGACGATCTTCATGCCGGGGAAGCCGCAGTCATCGCGCAGGCGCTCAACCTCGCTCGTAATGATGCCGAGATCCTCAGCGACGATATTCATCTCACCGAGTTCCCGCTCGATCTCATCGAAGAAGGGCTTGCCGGGCCCCTTGATCCAGTGTCCGTTGATTGCGGTCTCCGCCTTGCCGTCCACCGACCAATAGGACTCAAAAGCGCGGAAGTGGTCGATGCGGATGATGTCCACCTGCTCACGCAGTTTTCGGAAGCGCCGCTTCCACCATGCGTAGTTCTCCGCCTTCATCGCGTCCCAATTGTACTGCGGATTGCCCCAGAGTTGCCCATTGGCGGCAAAGTAGTCAGGCGGTACGCCCGCCACCGTGCGCGGCGTACCATCCTCATTGAGATCGAAGAGCTGCTGGTTTGCCCATGCGTCTGCACTGTCCTGTGCGATGAAGATCGGCATATCGCCGAGAATTTCGATCCCCTTTTTCTTCGCATAGTCATGCAGGCGATTCCATTGCAGATGAAAGACGTACTGCTTGAAGCGGTCGAGTTCGACCTCATCGCGCTGCCGCTCGGCAAGCTCTTTGAGTGCGGCAGGGTCGCGGCGGCGAATCTCCTCCGGCCATTCCGTCCACGGTGCGCGCTCATACGCCTTCTTCCCCGCGTGGAAAAGTGCATAGTCGTCGAGCCAGTACGCTTCCCTCTTACAGAAATCTTGGAAGGCCTTATCCTGTGCACTCGTCTTACGGAATGCCCGGAACGCCTTTTCGAGCATATCCTTCTTGAACTGCTTGACGCGCTCAAAGTCGATGAACGCCGTGTTCGCCTCGTACGGCAGAAAGAGATCCTTCTCCGTCAGCCATCCGCGCGCGGCAAGCTCGTCGAGGTCGATGAGCATGATGTTGCCCGCAAAGGCGGAGATGGACTGATAAGGCGAGTAGCCATAGCCGACGGGGCTGAGCGGCAGGATCTGCCAGATCTTCTGCCCCGCCTCTGCGAGGAAGTCGAGAAAGCGATATGCCTCCTCGCCAAAGTCACCCACACCGTATTTCGACGGCAGAGAAGTTGGATGCAGGAGGACACCCGCCTTGCGTTCCCAGCGCTGCGGCTCCTTACGCTGACGCAGGAGGAGACCGAAGAGCGGCGGAATCTTGATCCGCAGGTGTCCGCGCTCCACCTCATAGGTGCGCGAGGGCTTGAATGCGTCCTCGAACACGCCGCAGGCGAAGTCACTCACATCCACCTCGATGGTCAGTGTCTCCGTGAGATTGCGGTTGAATGCGGCAATAAAGACACCGTCTTCCTTCTCCTGGTTGAACACATCGTAGCCCGAACGGATGGTGCGCGCATAGGCAATGACATCGCCCGCACCGTAGAGCGGCAGGATATCGCCTGTGCGCAGAGCATCATTTTCATTACGAATGGCGATAAAGCGCTCGAACCAGCTGCGAATGTCCTTGTTGCCGTGCTCCCAATCGTAGGGACGGCGGTTGAACGGATCCTTGAACCCCTGCATCCCGATCTCGTCGCCGTAGTAGACACTCGGCACGCCGGGATAGGTCATCTGCCAGAGCGTTGCCATGAGAAGGCGCCGAGACCCGAGGTCAAACTGCTCGTCCGTCATGCGGACGCGTGACTGCTCGATTGCCGGCATTCCCTCATAGTAGGGTACGCCGGCGAGTACAGTGATGGCACGCTGCACGTCATGACTGCCGATAAGGTTCATCATCGCATAGAGATTTTCCTTCGGGTAGTTCTCGATCTGACTCGCAAGCCGCCGCGCCGTCTGACGTCCGTCGATCGCACCCGTGAGAAAGTCGAGCATCATCGTGCGCAGCGGATAGTTCATCGCCGAGTCCATCTCGTTGCCCGAGAGGTATTCACGCGGCGTCCCATAGGCGACCTTGTTCGAGGCATCTTCCCAAACCTCGCCGATCATGACGGCATCAGGGTTGCGCTTCTTCAGCTCTGCGAAAAACGTCTTGGAGAACGTCGGCGGGAGTTCGTCGATCACATCGAGCCGCCAGCCCGCAATGCCCTCGTTCATCCAGTGATGAAGCACACTGTCCTTGCCTGTGATGACAAAGTCCATGTAGTCGGGGTCCGTCTCGTTGACGTTCGGCAGCGTGTCGAAGTTCCACCAGCAGTCGTACTCATTCGGGTAGCTGCGGAAATGGTACCACGAGTAGTACGGCGATTCCTTCGACTGATAGGCGCCGAGCGAGCTGTACTGATGCTGGCGGTTGAAATAGATACTGTTGCTGCCCGTGTGGCTGAATACGCCGTCGAGGATGATACGGATGCCGCGCTCCTCGGCTGCCGTGACAAGGGCGCGAAAGTCCTCAATATCGCCGAGCACGGGGTCGATCTTGTGGTAGTCTCCCGTGTCGTAGTGGTGGTTGCTCTCAGACTCAAAGACGGGGTTGAAGTAGATGCAGGAGATACCGAGCTTCTTCAGATAGTCCAGCTTCTCCATGACCCCGCGCAGGTTTCCGCCGAAGAAATCATAGGCGATGATCTCCTTTGTGTCAGGATCTTTGAGATACATGGGGTCATCCGTCCAATCCGTACGAATGACAGCGCCCTTCTTCTTCACAATCGTATCTCCCGAACGCGCAAAGCGGTCGGGAAAGATCTGATACATGACAGAGTTCTTAAACCAGTCCGGCGTGCGTGCACCCTTGTTGTATATCGTGATCTGATAAGACGCGGGGGCCTCTGTGCTGAGTGTACCGACACCGCCAAGCATCTCCGGATTGTTCCCATAGAAATAGGTACCGCTCTCCGCTGTGATGATGAAGTAGTACCAGACGAGGCAGCCGTAATCCGGCAGATCAATCCACGCCGTATAGAATTTCTGCTCCCCCTGCCCTTCCTTCGTCTCGAGCGCAACCAGACGCTCCCCCGCCTTGTCCTGCCACAGGCGCACGAGCACTTGATGAATCGGCTCGAATGTCCGAATGCGGATGCCGAGACGCAGCCGGCTCCCCGCTTCGGCTGCCCCGACAATGGAGCGGAAATAGATGTCCTGTGAGTTGTGCTCCACCTGATACGATTCCAGCATAGCACCCTCTCCCTTCCTAAAATTAAACGCACAGAAACCACTGGGGAATCAAATGTTCTTATTTGAACTAATTCACCAGCGGTTTCATAAGAGATGCGTCGTATATGACTTAAACGCGTCCAATCAACGCACGAATCGGATATGCGCAGCTACGTGCCTCAGCTCTCAAGCAGGAGGCGCTCATAGAGGGTTTCATATTCCTTCGCCGAGCGTTTCCAACTGAAATCACTGTGCATTGCCGTGAATACGAGCTGACGCCACTCACGCAGATTGCCGTAGGCAGCAAGCGCACGCTTCAGAGCATACATCATCTCATGTGCGTTGTATTCGTAGAACAGGAAGCCGTTGCCCTTGTCCACATCCGAACGGTCGAACTGCACAACTGTGTCCTTCAGCCCGCCCGTCTCGCGCACAACGGGAATCGTCCCGTAGCGCATGGCGATGAGCTGTCCGAGGCCGCACGGCTCGAACATGGACGGCATGAGGAAGATATCCGATGCTGCATAGATCCGCTGTGCCAGTTCGTTCGAGAAGCGGATGTTGATCGACACCTTGTTCGGATAGCGCCATGCGAGTTCCTTGAACCAGTCCTCATAGCCGCGGTCACCCGTACCGAGCAGAACAAACTGGACGTTCTCGTGCTGAAGGATCTCATCCAGGACACGCACCACGAGATCGAGCCCTTTGTTGGCGACAAGGCGTGTAATCATCGCTACCATCGGCGTGCGTCGGTTCTCAGGGAGTCCGAGATCGTGCTGCAGGCGTACCTTGTTGTCGCTCTTGCCCTCGACCGCCTTCTTAATGTCGTAGTTGACATAGAGATTCTTGTCCGTCTCGGGGTTGTAGACATCATAGTCGATGCCGTTGACAATGCCGAAGAGCTCCTCGCGGCGCTTGCGCAGAAGCCCCTCCAGATGCTCACCGTAGTAGTCGTACTGAATCTCCTCGGCATAGGTCTTGCTGACGGTCGATACGTAGTCGGCATAGATGATGCCGGCCTTCATAAAGTTGACTGCATCGAAGAACTCGAAATCGCCGTTGTTGAAATACTGCCAGTCAAGCCCGAGCACATCCGTCATGACATCCTTGGGGAAGACCCCCTGATATTTCAGATTGTGAATCGTAAACAGCGTCTTGATCCCTGCATAGCGCGGATCATCCATATGCTCCAGTTTTAGGAACACGGGGACGAGTGCGGAATGCCAATCGTTCGCGTGGATGATGTCCGGCCAGAAATCAAGCGCCGGCAGGAGATTGAGGACGGCGCGGCTGAAGAACGAGAAGCGCTCGGCATCGTCCGGGTACCCGTAGAATCCCTCGCGATTGAAATACTCCTCATTATCCACAAAGTAGTAGGTCACGCCATCGAGCACATACCTGTCAATGCCGACGAACTTATCCCGCCATGCGACATTCAGAACTCCGTCATAGATATGGTCCATCGCGCTGCGGATCTCATCGGCAATCGCCCCGTACTTCGGCAGAATGACGCGGCAGTCCACGCCATCCTTGACGAGTGCCGCGGGCAGAGAGCCTGCCACATCCGCAAGACCGCCGGTCTTTACAAATGGAACTGCCTCCGATGCTACATATAGTACCTTCATCCCAATATCCTCCTTTTCCTCGTGAGCGATGCCGTAATCATCTGCGACACGAGCTGTTCATCCTGTACTCGCTGCCTTCGTCATTCTCCTATCAATGCGCGCGGGCAGCCTATGACTTTGCCGCACGCGTTTTCTTTGGTTGTTCCTCCGCATCCGCAGTGCTCTTGCGGGCGGGCTTCTTCTTCGTCGCCGTCATCGCGGCGGACTTCGCCGCCTTCGCATCAGTCGCTGCAGCAGTTGGCTTTGCTGCCTTTGAAGTCACGGACGCGGATGCTTTTGCCGTGGATTTCGCAGACGTTCTCGAGGTCTTCGCCTTCGCTGCCGGTTTCTCGGCCGTGCTCTTTGCTGCAGTTTTCTTGGGGGCCGCCGTCTTTGCGGACGCCGTATCCGCCTTTTTCGCGGTGCTTGTCCGCCTCGTCTTCTTCGCGGCTGGTTTTGCCTCTGTCGTGCGCTTCTTTGGTGCAGCCTTCTTCGGAGTCTCGGTCGCTGCTTCCTGCTTCTTTGCAGCGGCGGCGGTCGACTTAGACGTTACTGATTTTTTTTTTGCAACGGCATCAACCGGCTCGGAGACCTCACTGACGGGGGTACCCGCGCCGCTCTGCCGCTTCAGGCGGTAGAACGTCGAGGCGAGCGGCGGCACCGTGATGACGATGGACTGCTCGCGTCCGTGGAACGCATAGTCCTCGCTCACGATATCACCTGTGTTCAGCACACCGCTGCCGCCGTATGCCTCCTCGTCGGAATTAAACACCTCGACATAGGTCCCCTTCGTCGGCACGCCGATGCGGTAGCCGTGACGCACCTCAGGCGTGAAGTTGTGCACGCAGATAATGAAGTCACTCCGATCCTCAGCGCGGCGGACGAGCGCAATGATGCTGTTCTCGCTGTCGTTGCAGTCGATCCACTGGAAGCCGTTCCAGTCAAAGTCGACCTGCCAGAGCGCCTTGTTGTCGACGTAGAACTTGTTGAGCGCCTTCGAGTACGCGAGCATCTTCGTGTGCATCGGGTACTGCTCGACAAGGTGCCAGTCCATGCTGTCGTCAAAGTTCCACTCAATGAAATGTCCGAACTCACCGCCCATGAAAAGCAGCTTCTTGCCCGGATGCGCCATCCAGTAGCCGAAGAATCCGCGCAGCCCCGCAAATTTCTGCCAGTAGTCGCCCGGCATCTTGCTGATGAGGGAGCACTTGCCATGCACCACCTCGTCGTGCGACAGCGGGAGCACAAAGTTCTCGGAAAACGCATACATGAGGGAGAACGTGATCTTGTCCTGATTCCACTTGCGGTAGATCGGGTCAAGGCTCACATAGGAAAGCATGTCGTTCATCCAGCCCATGTTCCACTTGTAGTTGAACCCCATGCCGCCCATATAGACGGGCTTTGAGATGAGCGGCCACGAGGTCGACTCCTCTGCGATCATCAGTGCGTGCGGGTGATACTTGAAGATCGTCTCGTTGAGCTTCTTCAGGAAATCCATCGCTTCGAGGTTGCCCGTGTCGCCGTATTTGTTCGGCTGCCACTCGCCGTCCTTGCGCCCGTAATTGAGGTAGAGCATATTGGCGACCGCGTCGATGCGCAGGCCGTCGATGTGGAACTCCTCGAACCAGAACAGCGCGTTCGAGATGAGGAAGCTCTGGACCTCCGTGCGCCCGTAGTCAAAGTTTGTGGTGCCCCACTCCCAGTTCTCCGCGCGCGTTTCGTTGTCGGACTCGTAGAGGTTCTTTCCGTCGAAATGACGAAGCCCCTGCTCGTCCTTGCAGAAGTGCCCCGGCACCCAGTCCATGATGATGCCGATGCCGTTCTGGTGGGCGGTATCCACAAGATAACGGAAATCGTCGGGTGTGCCGTAACGGCTTGTTACCGCGAAGTAGCCTGTCGCCTGATAGCCCCACGAGCCGTCATAGGGGTGCTCACACAGAGGCATGAACTCGATGTGGGTGTAGTTCATGTCCTTTACATAGCTGATCAGCTGGTCCGCAAGCTCCCGATAAGAGAGGTACTCCCCCTCGAGCGTACGGCGCCACGACCCTGCGTGTACCTCATATGTGAGCATGGGGCGCTCGTAGGAGGACTCCTCCTCTTTGCGCTTCTGCCATGCGGCATCGCCCCACACGTAGTGGTTCATATCGTAGGTACGCGATGCCGTCAGAGGCTTCTTCTCAGCATAGAACCCGTACGGGTCTGCCTTCATAATACGGGGACCGCCCCATTGCGGCTCGATCGCGTACTTGTAGATCTCGCCCTCGCCGAGTCCCTCGACAAAGACCTCCCAGATCTCTCCATCATCAATGCGGCTCATCGGATGGATGAATACGTTCCAATCGTTGAACTCTCCCACAACGCTGACCGCTTTTGCATTCGGCGCCCACACCGTAAATCGGACGCCCTTTTTTCCATCCTGCTCCACAAAATGCGCTCCGAGCATTTCCTGGGCATGGTAGTTCGTGCCCTGATGAAAGAGGTACAGATCAAACTCACTGAGTGTCGATGTTTTCATACGATCCCCTCCTGTATTTTCCTAAGGACGTGTGTTTCCTATGCGCACGCCCCCGCATCTCTACGAGATGATGACGGGGCGGATGTTCCAGATGTCCCGTGCATACTCGTCAATTGTACGATCAGACGAGAATCCGCCGGAGTGTGCGACATTCATTGCCGCCGTGTGTGCCCAGCCCTCCTTGTCTTTGAACCTCCGCATGACCTCGATGCGTGCGTTGTCGTACGCATTGAAATCCTTTAGGATAAAGAATTCATCGTTCGCATGCAGGAGATAGTCATACAGCGAACGGAAATCCCCATAGGTGCCGTCGACGAGCTGATTCATCACCGTGCGCACCTTCTCATTCGTGTTATATTCATCCCACGCAGAGTACGCGCCCGTCGCGTAGTAGTTCATAACCTCCTCGGCCTTGAGGCCGAAGATGACGCAGTGCTCGCTCCCGACCGCATCGCGGATCTCGACGTTGGCACCGTCAAGGGTGCCGAGCGTGATTGCACCGTTCATCATGAACTTCATGTTGCCCGTGCCCGAAGCTTCCTTCGATGCCGTCGAGATCTGCTCGCTGACATCCGCCGCAGGATAGACAAGCTCGCCGATGGAGACGCCGAAATTCTCGATGAAGATGACCTTCATGAACTTGTTCACACGCGGATCTTTGTTGATGCGGTCCGCGACCACGTTGATGAGACGGATTGTCTCCTTCGCGATATAGTAGCCCGGTGCTGCCTTGCCGCCGAAGAAGTAGGTCACCGGCTGCGTGAGGAAGGACGGCTCACTCTGCGCACGATGGTAGCGGTACATGATGTGCAGAATGTTCATCAGCTGGCGCTTGTACGAGTGAATGCGCTTGACCTGAATGTCGAACATCGAATCCGGATCGATCTTTACCCCGTTGTGCTGCTCGATGTAACGGGCAAGGCCCTCGCGGCGCAGGTGTTTGATCTTCATCAGCTGTTCGAGGAAGTTCTTGTCCTCAACGCGCGCATACAGTCCGTCCATCTGCTCCGGATGGCGATGCCACTTGCGGCTGCCCAGCATCTCGTCAATCAGTGCCGCAAGCTCGGGGTTCGCCCCCATCAGCCAGCGGCGATGTGTAATGCCGTTGGTCTTGTTGTTGAACTTGCGCGGCGTGTAGTCATAGAAATCTTTGAGCGTTGTCGACTTCAGGATGCCCGTGTGGATCTTCGCCACACCGTTGACACTGTGGCCGCCGACAATGGAGAGGCGCGCCATATGGATCACGCCGTCCTGAATGATGGAGAGAGCGCGCACCTTGTCCTCATTGTTTGGATAGCGGCGGCGCACCTCCTCGAGGTGGCGGCGGTTGATCTCGTCAATGATCATGTATATGCGCGGCAGGAGCGGCCGGAACATGTCAATCCCCCACGTCTCGAGCGCCTCGGGCATGATCGTGTGATTTGTGTACGCGATCGTGTCACGCGTAATCGCCCACGCATCCTCCCACGTCAGCGCCTCGTCATCGACGAGGATGCGCATGAGCTCTGCGACGCAGAGTGCAGGGTGGGTGTCGTTGATGTGGATGCCGATCTTCTTGCCGAGGTCATAGATGCTCATGCCCGTCTTCTTGTAGTGACGGACAATGCTCTGCACCCCTGCCGAGACGAAGAAGTACTCCTGAATAAGGCGCATGCGGCGCCCCTCGAATGTACTGTCATCCGGATAAAGATAGCGCGTGATGGACTCGACAAAGCTGCGGTAATCGTTCCGCTGTTGGATCTGCTCCTGTGTCAGCATGCCGTAATCCGAGAAATCGCGGTTGACCTCCGCGTTCCACATGCGCAGGGTGTTGACCGTCGTATTGTGGTAGCCGACGATCGGCATATCGTATGGGACTGCCATAACGATCATCGGATCCTCGTGGACAAGTTCAAGCTTTCCATTCCCCACATCACGCATATAGGCATTGCCGCCGAACTTCACATCCACGGACTTATCCGGCTTGCGGTACTCCCACGCAAAGCCGTCACGCAGCCAGTTGTCCGGAATCTCGACCTGGTTGCCGCCGACGATCTTCTGCTCGAAGAGCCCGTACTGATAGCGAATTGTACAGCCATGCCCCGGAAGGCTGTGTGCCGCGAGCGAGTCGATGAAGCACGCCGCAAGACGACCGAGACCGCCGTTGCCGAGCCCCGCGTCCGGCTCTGCTTCGTAGGCATCCGAGAGGTTCAGCTTGAAGTCACTCAGAACCTCCCTGAGTGCCTCCTCGATGCCGAGGTTGATGAGGTTGGATTTCAGCAGGCGGCCGAGCAGGAACTCGATGGAGAAGTAGTAGATCTGCTTCTCCTTGCGCTCCCCGTACTGCTTGTTCGTCTTGATCCAATTATCCGAGATGGACTGCTTGGCGGTCGCCGCGATCGTCTTGTAGATTTCGATCTCCGTCAGTTCCTCTACTTCGCGGCCAAACATAACATGTGCGGTCGTGATAAAGCGGCTCTTCAAGATTTTCTTCATCGTGTCAAGGGTTTTCCCTGTCGGCTTATTGACCTGATCCTTCTGTGCCAAATCGTCCACTCCTTTTCCTATTCTCTTGCTTTCCCCGACATTCTTTCCCTGCCTGCGGCAGGAACCCCCATAAGAAGTATCAGAAACAAGAAGCCGTTATAGTCTCTCCCGCTCCGATTTTCGGAGCGGGAGAGAACCGCTAACGGCAAAACAAACAAACTTTAGATGGTGATGTTCTTCTTGATCACAAGCGGGTACTCGGCGGCTCCCTTCAGCCACTTCTCCGCCGTGATCACGACATTCTTGTCGCAAATGACATTTTCGACAAGCGCGCCGTCTTGAATATCACATTTCTGCATGATGATCGAATTGCGGATCTTCACATCCTTGCCCACCTTTACTCCGCGGAAGAGGATGCTGTTCTCCACCGCACCGCGCACGATGCAGCCGTTCGCAATGAGAGAATTCGTGACCTTTGCAGTCTCCTTGTACTGCACGGGCACGCCGTCCTTGATCTTCGTGTAGATGGGACGCTCACCCATGAAGAGACTCTGCCAGACCTCGGGATCGAGGATCTCCATGTTCGCCCGATAGTAGGTTGACATGGAGTCCACATGTGCCATATAGCCGTCGTGCTCGTAGGCGAACATGGTATAGTCCGCCGCACGTCGGATGATGCCGTCGAGTACGAAGTCCTGCCCGCCGCGCTCGTAGGCATAGCGGACAGTCTCAACGAATGCGCGCTTATCCATGAGATAGATCCCCATGGAGACCTTCATGCCCTGATAGGCAACAGGTTTCTCCGCGATATCGAGGACGAGCCCCGTCTCTGCCGTATCGAGCACGATGTTGTTGCCCGTATTCTCGTCGATCGTGGTGTGCGAAACCATGGTGATGTCCGCATCCGTGTTTTGATGAAAGCGCAGCACCTTGCCGAAATCCACATTGTAGACAAAGCTGCCGTTTGCCAGCAGGATGTAGCGCGCAGAGGCATGCTCAATAAAGTCCAGATTGTGGTAGAAATTCTTGAGGTCGCCCTTACGGCGCTGCGCATCGTCGTGCGCGGCCGGCAGATAGAAGAGTCCGTCGTGGCGGCGCGCCAGATCCCAGTCCTTGCCCGAGCGCAGATGGTCGAGTACCGAGCGCGGTTCATCGGGGAGCATGACACCCACCTGGTGAACCCCGGAGTTGACCATGCTCGAAAGGGCAAAATCAATCAGTCGGTAACGTCCGGCGAAGGGAATGGATTCAACAGCACGTCGGTCAGCAAGTTCACGGATGAGACTTCCGTCCTCCTGCAGGTTGATGAGCCCCATTACGCTATTCATGTTATGTTCACTCCATTCTCTGTGTGCGGATCAGCCGACGCGCTGCTCACTCTCGGCAGCCGTCACCGTCTCCCCCTCTGGAATGACCGTGATCTGCGATTCCTCGCCGATGACCTGCGCGCCCGCCTCGATGACGGCATGCTGCGCGAGAATCGCATAGTCCACTGCGGCACCGTCCGCAACCACCGCAGACGGAAGCAGAACAGAGTTGCGCACAACAGCACCCTTGCCGACGCGCACACCCGGGAAGATCACAGAGTTCTCGACCGTACCGAGGATCATGGTCCCCTCGCTGATCATCGAGCGCGTAATCTTCGCATCCTTGCCGACAAACTGCGGCGGCATGGACGGATTGAACGAATAGATCCTCCATTTGCCCGAGAGCTCGAACGGCGGCTCATCCTGCAGGAGATCCATATTCGCCTGCCAGAGGCTCTCGATCGTACCGACATCCTTCCAGTAGCCGTTGAATGCGTAAGAGTAGAGGCGCCCCTCGTCCGCGAGCATCTTTGGAATAATGTCCTTGCCGAAGTCATGGCTCGAGGTCTCGCTCTTCGCATCTGCCGTGAGATACTCCGCGAGATAGTCCCGATTGAAAATATAGATGCCCATGGAAGCGAGATTGCTCTTCGGCTTCGCCGGCTTTTCCTCAAACTCGACAATGCGGCCGCTCTCGTCCGTATTCATGATGCCGAAGCGCGGCGCCTCGTCCCACGGCACCTCGAACACGCCGATCGTCGCCTGCGCCTTGTTCTTCTTATGTGACTCAAGCATCCACGCATAGTCCATCGTATAGATGTGGTCACCCGAGAGGATGAGCACATAGTCCGGATCCGTCATGTCGATGAAGTTCAGGTTCTGGTAGATCGCATCTGCCGTTCCGCGATACCACTCTGCGCCCTTCTCCCGTGCGTAGGGCGGCAGGACAAAGAGTCCGCCGTCGCGCTTGTCGAGATCCCACGCGCTGCCCGAACCGAGATACTGGTTCAGCTCGAGCGGACGATACTGCGTCAGAACACCGACCTTTTCGATGCCGGAGTTGACGCAGTTGCTCAGGGGAAAGTCAATGATGCGGTATTTCCCCCCAAACGGAACCGCCGGCTTTGCGACGCGCTTCGTGAGCGCACCGAGGCGGCTTCCTTGTCCGCCTGCCAGAATCATTGCCAAGCACTCTGTTTTTCTCATAGGTATTTCTCCCCTCACGGATACCGGGTGGTATCCCCAACATATATGCAACGGCAAATCGGTCGGGCTCGCCGTACACCCATCCGCGTCGCCGTATTCCTGCCTGTTTCAATGAGATGGCACTCATTTTGTCGTGTTCTTCCTCTTTTAGTCGCTTCATGATACATACCTAATTCGATAAACGAGCCGAATTTCCTGCATGTTTTCGCTGTATTTTCAGGCTTTTTTCAAATTTATCAAAAAATGAGGAAGGACCTTTGTACTTTCCATTTTTTATATTTATCGTATCATTATTGTACTCTATGTTTTTGTCCAAATCAAGAAGCAATATAAAGAAAAATTATTCTGAAGGGTGTGCAACATTCCTTTTAAAGGCTGCCGCCGCCCACGCAAAAGATCGGCGCGATGAGCGCTGCATACATCTCCGCCATCTCCTCGGGAGTACGAACGCAGCCGCCCTGCATCCACCACTCCACCATCAGCATAAAGCTGCCCGTGATGTGATTGATGAGGAAATCATCGGGAAGCACATGTCCGCGCAGCAGTGCATGCCCGCGCGCGGTCAGAGTCTCGCTCAGCTTCTCGCGAAAATAGCGGAGAAATATATCCCGACTCTCACAGGTCAGGAGGCTTCGAATGTTCTTCTGCTGATCCTGCATATGATAGAGCATATGTGAAATAATTACTGCGGGATTGTCGCGGTCGTACGAAAAGTCATGGCTTCCCTCATCCGCAACGTTTTCGAGTACATGCGCAAACATATCCTCGCACATTGCGCGCAGGAGCATATCCTTTGTTTCGAAATGCGCGTAAAATGTGCTGCGCCCGACATCCGCGGCTTCAATAATGTCCTGGACAATGATATTTTCATATCGTTTCTGCGCGAGCAGCTCCTGAAATGCGGCAAGAATTGCCTGTCGTGTCTTTTTGCGGCGTCGCTCCATACAGTTTCCTTTCCTATATGAACATATTGTTTATTTTGTCCGATAACAGACATTTCCATCGAATTGTTTCTTACGGTTTTTCTGCGTTTATTGTACTATATGTTCAAAACTGAAACAAGTTCATTTTTCATTGGAGGGGCTCTTATGGCACAGATATGGCAGGCAGGCAGGGTACGCCTGATCCCGATTTATACACTTTTTCTCTCTCTTGCGGCACTCGTCTGCTGGTATTTGGACGATTCTATGCGCGTGATCACAGCACTCATCGCGTTCTGTCCCTGCGTCTTCGTCTTCACCGGTGCAGCAGTCGATACGAGCGCACGATCCAGCCTTGCGCGCCGCGGCATGCTCGTCCGTGCGGACAGCGCCCTCGAGGCACTCGGGCGGACGGAGACCATCGTATTCGACGTGGATGCTCTAAGCCGCACGAACAGTCTGGGCGCAGATTTCCCGCACATTGCTGCGTCCCTGCGCCACATGGGGCTGCATCCTGTCCTGTGCACGGGCTCCGATGCGGACGCGGCGACACGCATCTCGGCGGCAGCAGGCATCACGGATATCCGCTCTATGGAAGAGTGCGAAATGCCTTACGAAAAACACACCGCCCTCGTCGGCTCCCCCACTTCCGCACTGCATGCGGAACATCCAGACCTCATGCGCATCGACCTAAGCCCCGCCTCCCCTGCCAATGCAGATGCGGAAGCCGTCCTCATCGGCGAGGATCTGCGTCATCTCCCCGCACTTATCCGCATGGCACGGCGTACACGCACAAAGATCGAACAGAACGCCATCTTCGGACATACGCTCAATTTCATCGCTCTGGGGCTGGCGGCGGCAGGTGTACTGACCCCCGTCACTGGCGCACTCTGGCACGCAGCATCGGCTCTCATCCTGCTGCTCAACGCCGCGAGCCTTCGCTTCGTCGGTACACGCGAAAAAAAATTTGCATTTTAGAGAGCCGTGTGATAGAATGACGCAGTACATTTTTCGTTGAGGGGGTGAATGATTTGCCAAACATCAAGGCATCCATTTTGAGTGTGAAGTCTGACGCCAAGCGCCGTGCACGCAATGTTGCAGAGAAGACGCGCGTCCGCCGTGCCATCCGCAGCGTCAACGACGCTGTTGCCGCCGGCAACGCAGACGAGGCGAAAACCCTCCTCGTTGCGGCATACAAGTCCATCGATCAGGCAGCTGCAAACAACGTCTACCACAAGAACGCTGCAGCACGCAAGAAGTCGCGTCTTGCGAAGAAGGTCAACGCGCTGGCACAGTAAGCTATAGAAAACGCCATTCCCTGCGGAATGGCGTTTTTTGATGTGCAAAATAAAATCCCTCAGACCATCTTCTTGAACACGTAGAATCCGACGGCTGCCTGCGCAATGCTGAGTGCGGCGAGCATGCCGAACGCGGTCTGCAAATTCGTCGCCGAGGAGACGAAGCCAATCGCAGCGGGTCCCGCAAGGATGCCAAGGTAGCCCATTGTACTGACGGCGGAGACCGCCGTTCCGATGGGCATGACGTTCTGCCGTCCCATGAGGGAGAAGAATACGGGCACAATGTTGGCGCTGCCGATGCCGATCGCAAAGAAGCCTCCATAGAGTAGTGCGTCCACAGGGGCGAACATAACAAGCAGGATTCCAAGGAAGGTGAGCAGTGCACCGCCGACGGCAACGGGACGCTGACCGATGCGCTGGACGACGCGGTCGCCGAGGAACCGCATCGTGAGCATTGCCGCAGAGAAGACAGAGAATCCGACGCCCGCGAGTGCGAGATCCATCCCGCGCACCGCCGTGAGATAGACACCGCTCCAATCCATCACCGCCCCCTCGCTGAGGAACGCGATGAACGCCGTAATCCCGACAAAGACGACAATGCCGCGCGGAAGCGCGACGAGCGAACCGCCGCCCCCGCCGTAGGGGATGAGATTCCGGCCGAAGCCCACTGTCAGTGCGAGCACGATACTTGCCGCAATTGCCGTGGACTGAAATGCCGTCAGCCCGAGTACGCCGACCCACACGCCGTAGAGTCCCGCGCCGACGAATCCGCCGAGGCTCCAGAACGCATGCATGCCGCTCATGATACGCCGTCCGATTCCCTTCTCCACAATGACCGCCGCAATATTGATCACGACATCAATGCAGCCCATCAATGCGCCGAACGCGAGGATGATGGGCACGGCGATCCAGAGCGAATCCACAAGCGTGACCGCAAGCAGAGCACAGGCAAACAGCATCCCCGTCACCATGAGCACGCGGCGGCAGCCGAGCCGTGCTGCGAGTGCGCCCGAGAGCGGCATCGTTGCGAGTGAGCCGATGCCGATGCACAGCAGCAGGAGTCCCAAAACATCATCTCCGATGGCGAGCCGTGCGCGCAGAAGCGGTACAAGCGGAGCCCACGATGCTGAGCCAAATCCCCCGATAAAGAAGAACGCGCGCGTCGCGTGCGCCTCGCGCTCCCCGATCTGTTTTTTGTCCATGCCTCAATGCTCCTTTCCCATATGCGCTCCCCCACGCTCTGAAAGACTCCTGCCATTCTATCACAGGCGATAAAAAAAGCAAGCGAGATTGCCTTTACACAACGCTTCCTCCGTAGTATATTGGGAGTCACCAGCACACAGATCGAAAAGGGGGTTCCATGGACAAAGACAAACACAGCACGCCGCTCTGGACGCGCGAATTTCTGGGCATGAGTCTGGGCAATTTTCTCATCTATATCGCGCAGTATGCCATGATTGCAGCGCTGCCGATCGTCATTATGACGGAGTATGGGGGCGGAGATGTTGAGGCGGGACTTGCCATGACCTTCTTCCAGGTCGGCACAGTCGCTGCGCGCCCCTGCGCAGGCATTTTGATCGACAGCCTCAACAAGCGGCGGCTCATGCTCGCCATCACGACGGCATTCTTCCTCGTCATGACAGCATTTGCCTTTGCCTCAGCACTCTCCGTGCTCTATGGGCTGCGCCTTCTGCACGGCATCATCTTTGCCGTTGCGACCACGACGGCGGCGGCGATTGCCGCGCTCATCCTCCCGCCTGCACGCAAGGGGGAAGGCATCGGCTACTTTGCCCTCTCGACGAATCTCGCCATGGTGGTCGGTCCCATGATCGGGCTGCTGCTCATGGAACATTTCTCCGCGAGCGCACTGTTCTGCCTGCTGAGTGTCCTCGCCGCCGTCTCCATCGCTGCGGGCGGCGGACAGAAACTCCCCGATGCAGTCATTCTGCCGGAAAAACGGTCTGCACGAACGCTCTCCGTCAGCACATTCATCGAGCGCAAGGCACTCCCGCCCGCCCTCATTGCAGGGATCCTCTTCTTTGCCTACGGCAGTGTCCTCACCTTCATCCCGCTCTACACGCGCGGCCTCGGGCTGTCCTCTGAGACAAGCCTCTTCTACGCGTGCTACGCGGGTGCCATCCTCGTCACACGCCCCTTCATCGGGCGCATCTTTGACCGAAAGGGTCCCGATTACACCGTCTATCCGGGCCTCTGTCTCTTCGCGGCAGGAATGTTCCTCCTGGGCAGAATCGACGGGCTCAGCGGGCTGATCACGGCAGCGCTGCTCCTCGGTGCAGGTTTCGGTGCGGTCACTCCCGCCCTCCAGACGCTCGCTGTCCGCAGCGCGCCCGCCGCACGTGCAGGTGTCGCCACTGCGACCTATTTCTGGTCACTCGACATCAGCGTCGGCCTCGCCGCCGCAGGCCTCGGTGTCGTTGCCGTCTCCTATGGCTATGCATTCACCTACAGTATCGTCGATGTCGCTGTCATCGCACTCGGCACAGTCTGCTATACGCTGTGGAGAAAGCACAGCAAAAAGTAAAGGCGCAGTAAAACCGCGCCCTCATCAATCCGTATTGCCGTCCGCAGGACGGCTTTTTTCCTGCAGCTTCTCGCGTATTTCCTTCTCACGCACCTCACGTGCACGCTCTTTGTCCTTCATGCGCTTTGCATAGGCACGCTTGTCCACGGCTTCGAGATATTCGTCGGGGATGCGCTCAAGAGCTTTCGGCTCGACGGCATAGAGTTTCCTATAATACTCCTGCGCCTCTGCCGCATTTTCCATCTCGTCACATAGCTCTGCGGCGATCAGATAGCCGTAAGGATTTTTTGCATCTATTTCGATCGCCTTCAGCGCATCGGCAAGTGCACCCTCGCGGTCGCCGCTCATACGGCGCACATCCGCGCGGTTCAGCCACGTGAGCACATCCTTCGGAGCGTCTGCAACACCCCTGTCCGCGTCCGCCTGAGCTTTTGCCCAATCCCCCTGTACGGCATAGGCCCGCGCACGGATAACGAAACTCTGCGCACGGCTCTCATCATTTGGCGCAGCAAAGATGCGATCCATCAGCATGAGTGCACGCGTACTGTCGCCGTAATCACTGTACGCGTCACTGTTCTCGCGCATCTTCCGGATTGCCTTTGCGTCGGCATTTTCCACCGCGGCACGCTCTGCTGCGTGAGCCTCCGCGCGTGATTTCTCAGCAGCACGCAGCTTCTCCCGTGCGCCGCTGACGGCTTCGCCCGCATAGGCATCACGAACAAGCGTGATGAGACGCTCCCCTGCCCGCTCCTTCGCGAGAAAATACACGAGCAGCTCGTTCACACGCGGATCGCCGCCGAGTGTCGCACCGCCGTCCCTCTTCAAGCTAAGCCCCCAGTCCTCCGCACGGTCGCAGTCATGAAAGGCACGGGCGAGCGCACCTGCGACGAGGTACGCATTCTCAGGGCTGTTGTCGTAGTCCTCAGCCGTCCATGTCACCGTGAGAAGCGGTGTCCCGTCGATGCAGACCGTCTTGCGGTCGCGCACCGTCACATGACCCGCACTGTAGTCCGTCATAAATTCCGCAAGCTTTGCCTCACGCCGCTCCGTCGCAGGATGATCAGAGAAATCATCCTGCGGCAGATCCTTCTCTTTGGGGTCTTGATACTCCGCGAGATCCTGCGTCACATACGTCAAATAGTATCCCATACGCGCCATTGCCGCTGCCCCGCCGCCGGGATTGAACCCCGCGCTCGTCATGATGCGGAAGCCCCCCTCGTCCGCCTCGTACTCTGTGGGGAGCGTGACATTCTTCGCCACAGAGTAACCTACGAGCGCATTGAGTTTGTTCCAATCCATGAGCCCAAAGTTCATGTTGAGAAAGCTCAGCCCATAGAACTGCGCTGCCGCCTTCGCGTAGTTGTGCGCGCTGTGCTGGCGGATGCCGTGCGTCATCTCGTGCCCGAGCACGGCGGCAAGCTCGTCCACATTTCCGCCGAGACCGCGGATAAGCCCTCGGTTGATGCTCACATAGTCCGTCGGGTAACAGGCGGCATTGAAGACGGAGCTGTCAGTCACCGCCCATGTAAAGGGCAGCGAGTTCACGCGGAGCACGTAGTCGCCGTCCCGCACGAGCCGCTCCATAATACTGTCCACCAAAAGGACATCATTCGCATTGTGTGCACGCCCGTTCTCGGCAATATCCTGTCGTTTGCTCTGTACCTGCGCATGGACATCGTTGCCGAGCGCAAGCACCGCACCGAGTGCCGAGTGGTACGCGCCGAGCACACCGAGCGCCTGCGCTGCAAGCCCCCACGCGTCAATCGCCTCTGCGCGCGCAGGCGGGAAAACGATACCTGCCGTTATCGTGAGTGCGGCAAATACCGCACATAATTTCTTTCGCATCATCCGCCTCATCCTCCGTTATTTTGTTTGTTATCATAGCATACCTTTCTTATTTTATGCTGAAAGATTTTTCTGTGTGCTGTGTGATATAATAAGCATATCAGCATAAAGGAGGCAATGTTATGGAATTCAACGAACTCATTCGCGAGCGTTCCTCCTGTCGCTCCCTCTCGGACAGGGATATCCCGCACGAAGCCTTGGACCGCATCTTCGAGGCAGCGCGCCTTGCGCCGACCGCCGTCAACAAGCAGCCGTTCAAGATCTGGGCGGTCGAGAGCCCTGGAGCACGGACAAAGCTCGCGGAGACGACGAGCTATACCTTCGGCGCGGGTGTCTTTCTTGTCGTCGGCGGAAAGAACGAGGACGCGTGGGTGCGGCAGTACGACGGGCGCAGCTTCGCCGACGTGGATGCCGCCATTGTCGCGACTCACATCATGCTCGCCATTCACAACGAGGGTCTGCGCTCAACATGGGTCGGGCATTTCGACGCGCCCAAACTCAAAGAGACATTCCCTCAGATGGCAGACTACGACCTCATCGCCATCTTCCCCATCGGCTACCCGACCGAAAAGGGCATCCCCTCCCCGCGCCATCCGCAGCGCAAAGCTGCAGTGGAAATCGTGGAGGTATTGTAAGTGAGTGGCTGACGGAAACAAGGGACTGCTGCACGAAGCTATCCGTGCGACAGTCCCTTTTCTATGCACAAAATGCGGCGCTTATATAACTTCATTGCTCATATTATTTGTATCATCAGTACCCTGTTTCCAAACAAAAATCATTGATGAACACTTGAAATACAATTGCATAAATAAAATCATCGCCATTTCGCTGTAAAAAATGTCGAATGTACGCAACGGCTTTTTCTTCACCCACTCGTATGTTCTCCCGTGCGCTTTTCGTTGTGATCGGATCATAATGCCAACCAGCGTAGGCTGTCCCGATCTGATTGCCCATTATTTTATAAACATCACCGCCCAATATAACGGCGTTCTGTTCCGATAAATATGAGATCACCGCAAGTGCATCCCGTGCACGCCATGCACACCCATCAATACCAAACGATTTCAGCGAGATCGCTATTTTCATCATATCGCTAGGAATTTCGATTTTTTTCATACGCAGACACTTCCTTTTCATCAAAGAATACAAAAGGAACCCACCGCAGTGCAGTGGATTCCTCCCATATGTGATTGATGCTTACTTCGTGAAGCCAAACGCGCGCTTGCCCGGATAGACCGCGCTGCCGCCGAGCTGCTCCTCGATGCGGAGAAGCTGGTTGTACTTCGCAACACGCTCGGAGCGGGACGGTGCGCCCGTCTTGATCTGCGCCGTATTAAGCGCAACCGCGAGATCGGCAATCGTCGTGTCTTCGGTCTCGCCCGAGCGATGCGACGTGACCGCCGTATAGCCCGCCTTGTGCGCCATCTTGATCGCCTCGAGCGTCTCGGAGACGGAGCCGATCTGGTTGAGCTTGATGAGGATGGAGTTGCCTGCACCGAGTTCGATGCCCTTCTTCAGGCGCTCCGTGTTCGTGACAAAGAGATCATCGCCGACAAGCTGAACCTTGTGTCCGAGCGCTTTCGTCATCGCCTTCCAGCCATCCCAGTCCTCCTCATCGAGACCATCCTCGATCGAGTAGATCGGGTATTTGTCAACGAGGGACTCCCAATGCTTGATGAGCTCGTCGGACGTGAACTTCTTGCCGGACTTCGGCTGATGATAGAAGCCCTTGCCCTTCTCGCGGTCCTTCCACTCGGACGACGCCGCATCCATCGCGAGAACGAAATCCGTACCGGGCTTGTAGCCGGCGTTCTCAATCGCCTTGAGAATGTGCTCAATCGTGTCCTCATCAGAGTCGAGGTCAGGCGCAAAGCCGCCCTCATCGCCGACCGCCGTCGTCTTTCCTGCCTTCTTGAGGAGCGACTGAAGGGCGTGGAACACCTCGGTCGACCAGCGCAGTGCCTCGCGGAACGTCGGTGCACCGGCGGGCATAATCATGAACTCCTGCGTGTCAACAGAGTTCGATGCGTGTGCGCCGCCGTTGAGGATGTTCATCATCGGTACAGGCAGGACGTTTGCCTGCAGACCGCCGAAGAAACGATAGAGCGGAATATCCTCGGACTTTGCCGCCGCATCCGATGCTGCAATCGAAACCGCGAGAATCGCATTTGCGCCGAGTTTGGACTTGTCTTTCGTGCCGTCCACATCGAACATCGCCTGATCAACTGCGTAGATATCGCATGCCTCGATACCTGTGAGCGCAGATGCAATCTTCGTGTTCACGTTCTCAACAGCCTTGGAGACCCCCTTGCCGCCGAACTTCGACTTGTCGCCGTCGCGCAGTTCCAACGCCTCAAACTCACCCGTCGATGCGCCCGAAGGAGCCGCACCGCGGCCGATCGTGCCGTCCTCGAGGACGACCTCTGCCTCAACCGTCGGATTGCCGCGCGAGTCGATGATCTCACGGCCGATAACCTGAGCGATTCTTAAGTAATCACGCATGAATTTTCCTCCTCATCACCAAACAAAGGGAGCATCCCCTCCGAATACGCAAATCACACCTGCGTATTCTCCTTCTCAATCATTATACGTTTTTTCTCAGGAAAAAGCAATGCGCGAGCTGTGAGCAACGTCAATTATCATTGACTTTATTAAGAATTTTTTCAGAGGTCTGTCACTCTCCCGGATGCACGAAAAAAATCGGCAAAAATTTATTATTAGTATATCTTTTTCTATATTGTGTGACTTGGGTTACAAAATTTTCAAAAAAAATATGATACAATACAGATGTCAACAGGGAACCACGAAACGTCCTCCCCGACATTTTCCCCTGTTGATCATCCCTCTATAGGAACGTTTCCCTGCGTTCCTCATTGTAAGGCAAATAATCCTTACATCCCATTTCTCAAGCCGCAGGTTTTTCCCGACCTGCGCGCATCCCTTTCCAGGAAAAAGAGCCGTGCGGCAATGCCAACGGCTCTTTTTCTGTATTTCTTTATCCGAGTGCAACATCGAGCATCATCATCAGAGAAAAACCTGCGGCGAATGAGATAACTCCGACATCCGAATGCTCCCCCTCGCTCATCTCCGGAATCAGCTCCTCCACTACGACGTAGAGCATCGCTCCTGCCGCAAATGAGAGTGCGTAGGGCAGAACCGGAACGACAAGTGCCGTTGCGAGAATTGTAAGAGCTCCGCCGATCGGCTCGACGGCACCCGAGAGCACGCCGCCGCCGAATGCGCGCCACTTCCCCATCCCTGCCGCACGCAGCGGCATGGAGATGATCGCTCCCTCAGGAAAGTTCTGAATCGCTATGCCAAGCGAAAGTGCGAGCGCCGCGCCGAGCGTAATGCTCTCGCTGCCGCTGAGCCAGCCCGCATAGATCGCCCCGACCGCCATGCCCTCGGGGATGTTGTGGAGCGTTACCGCGAGCACGAGCATCGTCGTCCGTGAGAGACGGCTGTGTGGTCCCTCTGCCTTCTGCGCGTTCATATGGAGGTGTGGAATGATATGGTCGAGTGCGAGCAGAAAAAGTGTCCCCGCCCAGAAGCCGACCACCGCAGGGACAAAGGCGTACTGCCCCATGTCTGCTGATCCCTCCATCGCCGGGATCAGCAGACTCCAGATCGACGCCGCCACCATCACACCTGCGGCAAAGCCCGTCAGGCCGCGCTGCACATTGCGGTTCAGCGCCCCCTTCAAAAAGAACACACAGCCCGCACCAAGCGCCGTGCCGATGAACGGTATCATGAGCCCTTGGAAAACTTCCAGCATATATTTCACCTCATGCCGGATTATAGCACGTTATTTTCTCAACTACAAATGATAGTTTTTTTCATATTTCTTGGCTCATCGTTCTGCCGATGAATATCCCCCACGCCTCCGGCAATGCAGAAAAGTCCGATCCTTTGGGCAGCGCATGTGCATCCATCATCGCACTGTCATATTATGCAGCAAAAAATATTGCCAATACTGAAACCCACAAGGTCTGCCTTTGAATTGCGGCAAAAGAAAAGGCCCGCACCATCATTGCATGCGGGCCGCTTTGCATTCGTTACTCCAACGTAACAATCTTGTTTTTGAGCACGTAGACAAGCGCCTGTGTGCGGTCATTGACCTTGAGCTTGTGAAAAATGCTGGTGAGGTGATTCTTGACCGTCTTTTCGCTCAGCCCGAGCGCTTTTCCAATGTCCTGATTCGACAGCCCTTTCGCTATGCAGCCGAGTACATCCATCTCGCGCGGGGTGAGGCGTTCGCCGCGGCTCTCGTCCCATATCTCCTTTGCCATGCGGCTCACGTCGCCGTAGACCGCCGTACTGCCGAAGAGGCGTTCCGCGAGCTTCGGATAGACGAACGGATTGCCCTCATTGACCATGTGGATCGCCTTGATGAGAACATTCGGCTCCACATCCTTCAGCAGGTAGCCAAGCGCGCCATTTTTGAGGAGTTCGAGAACATAGTTGTCGCTGTCGTGAATCGTGAGCGCAATGATCTTCGTACGCGACCGTGCCTGTTTGAGCTGTTTTGTGACATCGAGTCCCGTGAGGCCCGGCATATTGATGTCGAGAAGGAGGATGTCCGGCTTCAGCATGAGTGTGCGCGCGAGGGCTTCCTGCCCGTCCTCCGCCTCACCGACCACCTCGAGATCGTCCTCAAAGTTCAGCACGCGCTTGATCCCCTGCCTGAGCAGTGCGTGATCGTCTGCAAGTAATATCCTGATTGCCACTGACATCTCCTCTTTTCCATTGCATCCTGCAATTTTAGGACTCACTGACGAGCATTCACTGATCAGTGATTTCCTTATTATCCTTCATCCAGCACATGTGCTGTGAGAAAAATCATGAGTTCGGTCTCGGTCTTGCTCGTCCGCACGGAGCGGAAGAATGCGCCGAGCACGGGCAGATCACCAAGAAATGGAATCTTCGCAAGAGAACGCGACTCGTCGCTGTCGATGAGTCCTCCGATCACCATGGTCTCGCCGTTTCGGAGGCGCACGGTGGTGTCCGCGCTCCGCTTCTGAAAGCGGTACGCCTTCAGCTCATCGACGTAGACGGGCGTGCTGACCTCGGTGTGTACACGCGCGACGATATTGCCGTCCTCGGTAATGCGCGGCGTGTAGCGCAGGATAATGCCCGCCTCGCGGTACTCGATGCCGGTCGTCGTGACATTGTTCGAGGTCGCCGTACGCGGTACGGGCACCTCTGCACCGATGTTGATGAGTGCCTCGTGCCCCTGCACGGTCGTAATGTTCGGACGGGCAAGCATCTTCGCTCTGCCGTCCGTAATGAGCGCCCGAATCGCAGCAGAGTAATAGAACTCGTACGGAAGTCCCTCCGATCCCCTGCCGAAGCGGATGATGCCCGGCGCACTCGTCCCGCCCGTACCCGCATTGCGCTCACTGACCTGCCAACCTCCCGCAGAGTTTCGCTGCACACGCGGGTACTGCGGCAGAGACGACCACGACCAATCAATGCCGAGTTCCTTTGCCGCCTGCTTGGAGACTGCCACAACGCGCGCCTCGAGCGATACCTGCTTGGGCGCATGATCCAGTGCAGAGATAATTTCGCGCACGGAAAGAGCCTCAGATTCTGTCCCGTAGAAGAGAAGCGTATTCGTTGCCCGGTCGACGAGCACACGCCTCTGAGTATCAGAATCTGAGCCCTCA
Source organism: Selenomonas sp. oral taxon 920 (assembly GCF_001717585.1). NCBI lineage: Bacteria > Bacillati > Bacillota > Negativicutes > Selenomonadales > Selenomonadaceae > Selenomonas > Selenomonas sp. oral taxon 920. The sequence continues at coordinate 555,512 of NZ_CP017042.1, read as the reverse complement.
TTCCCTTTCTCTTCGTTATTTTTCGACACGATTGCCCGTTTTCCTTCACCTGTGAGGGATAAATTTGCTGCGTGCGCGAGTTCCTCGGGGTCGCCATAGCGTACGTGATAGGTATGTACGCGCCGATTCTCCGCGCGTGTGTCCGCAGCGAGCGCAACAAAGACCGCGCCGTGCCGCTCGATGTGAATGCCGCGCGCAGCGGCAACGAGACGCAGCACCTCCTCGCCCTCGCCCGTCAGATGCGCAGTCACGGTCCCCGTCACGCTGTCATCGACAATGAGCGGAAGGCTGCCCATACGTGCGACAGCGAGCAGGACGGCGCGCACATCGCCGCCCGTCACGTCGATCGTCACGGGTGCAGCGACGGCAGAGCCGGGCAGGAACAGGCTCCCTGCGAGCACCGCCATCATCATCCATCGTTTCATACCGTTCTACTCCCTTGTCAGCGTGATCATGCCGGATGCCGTATCCAATGTCGCGGATCGGTCTGCCACGGAACGAAGTGTATGCCCCTTCCACGTCTCCCCCACGGTCAGCGCCGCTCCTTCTTCACCCTGCGCCAGAATGGCAATGCGCGTGCCGTCCGCAGCCGTCACCACGCCGCTGAGTGTGAGCGGCGGCGAAGACGGTGCAGGCGGCGGAATATGCGCTGCAGACGGGATTTGCGTGGAGACAGGCAAGGGCGGAGGCGATGCTTTTTCTGTTTTCTCTCCCATCGGTGCGGCAGGAGGAATCTCGCCGCGCCGCTCGTGTCTGGAAGAGAATGGATTCCGCAGAGCCGTGCGCTTCGCCGCTGCCGAGAGACCCGCGATCTCCGTCGAGGACGGTGCCGTTTCCACGTTCTGCACAATCACGACAGATTCTTCCGCATCCGACCACAGGAGATACGCGCTGCCCAGCGCACACAGCAGGACGGCTCCGATGATCGCCCATTGCCGCACGGACAGCGCTGTCAGATATTCCCTCCATGCTCCTCTCACAATTTCCCTCCAAAATATAGGAAGGGGACTGCCGCAGCAGCCCCCTCCCCTCATGAAGGCAGATGCCTTCTGCAAACTCATCCCTTCAGCGCCTGAAGTTTCGGTCCCATGATCCGCTTGTACGCCTCCACGCCCGGCTGATCAAACGCATCCACATCCGCGAGTTCGCCCTCATAGGCAACGGACATCGCGAGCAGGTAGAGCAGCTCGCCGAGATGGTACGGTGTCAGCTCCGGCAGCGCAAAGACTGCGCTGTAGCGCTTGTTCGACGCGAGCGCATCCGCATTCGACTGACGCGCCACTTCGAGCGCAGCGCCCATCGTCACACCCGCGATATCTGCAAGCTTCTGAACCTCGGGGAACACGTTCGGGATCACGAGGTCATTTTTCCACTTGTCGATACGGATAAACTGCACGACCTTGTTGAGTTTGCCCTCCTGGTGCTGCTGTGTCTGTGCGTGCATATCGGTCGTGCCGACGGCGACAACCGGCGTGCGCCCGTAGCAGACCTCCTTGCCCTCCTTGTTGAACTGCTTTCCGAGGGATTCGGCAAGCAGCTGGATGTACCACTCGGAGACGGATTTCAGATAGTCTCCATACGGCATCATGACCTCAATGTCACGCCCGTGCTTCTCCGACGCGGCAAACTTCAGCGCCGCATTGAGCATTGCAGGGTTCTGCCAGAGATCGTCATTCTGACATGCCTTGTCCATATCGCGTGCGCCCGCAAGGAAGCTCTCGATGTCAAAGCCGATGCACGCGGCAAGCGTCAGTCCGACCTCGGTGAACACCGTAAAGCGCCCGCCTACGCCGTCCGGCACGGCAAACTGCTTCCACCCCTTGTCCATCGCGAGTTTTTTCAGCAGCGTCGGCTTCGCCTCGTTCGGGTCGGTGACCGCAACCACCTCGACCTCGACATTGTCCGCCTTCATGAATTCGTCATACATGACCATGAAGTTCGACATCGTATCGAGCGTGCCGCCCGACTTCGAGATGACGAGGAGCATGATGCGCAGCGGCTGCCCGCCATGCGTTTTCTTGATCTGGGCAACGTCTTTCAGATGATTGATGATGTCGCCTGTGCGGCGCGGGTCGATATTGTTGCCGCTGAAGTAGATGCGCGGGTAGTTATTGCGCTGCTCATTCGAGAGCGAGTTCCAGAGCTCGCCGCAGTGCACGTCAAAGAGCACCTTGTTCCCGAGGAACGAGCCGCCGATGCCGAGCGAGATAAGGACATCCGTATGCTCCTGCGCGTGCTTCCCGAGTTCCTTCAGACGTGCAATCGACGCAGGTGAGTTGATATGCCCGTCCTCTATGTAGGGTGTCTGCGAGAAGAGCACCTTCTCAGGCTCGCCGTCCTTCGAGAGATGCGCGCGGATGAAGCCCTTCTCACGCATGACCTTCATCGCCTCATGCGCCTTCTTGAGATCATCCGCATAGAACGCGAGGTCGGCGTCCGTCACCTTACCCTCGCCGTAGAGATTGTCATAGTCGAATGTAAATCCGGATTTCAGTACAAGGCTCATCAAAAAACTCCTTCCTGTACCAGTACGCAATCAGGCACGAATCTCTGCGAGCAGTTCGTCCGTCTTCTCCTTCAGCAGCGCCTTGTCCTGACGCGTCTCGACATTCAGACGAATGACCGGCTCCGTATTGGACATACGCAGGTTGAACCGCCAGTTGTCAAACTCGATGGACACGCCGTCCACCTTCGTCACCTTGCCGCTCGCGCCGTACTTCGCTTCGATGCGGTCCATGATCGCCTTTGCATCCGTGACCTTGCTGTTGATCTCACCCGAGGTCGGATAGCGATCCATGCGTGCCTTCATCAGCTCGGAGAGGGTCTTGCCGCCCGACGCACTCATCAGCTCCGCTACGAGCAGCCACGGAATCTGACCGCTGTCGCAGTAGGAGAAGTCACGGAAATAGTGATGTGCACTCATCTCGCCGCCATAGATGGCATTGACCTCACGCATCTTGTCCTTGATGAATGCGTGGCCGCTCTTGCACATGACCGGCTTGCCGCCGAGCTGCTCGGCAATCTCGATCGTGTTCCAGACGAGGCGCGGATCGTAAATGACGCTTGCGCCCTTGTTCTTCTTGAGGAACGCCTCCGAGAGGAAACCGACCATGTAGTACCCCTCAATGAATCCGCCCTTCTCGTCAAAGAGGAAGCAACGGTCGAAGTCGCCGTCCCACGCCACGCCAAAGTCCGCTCCCGTCTCGCGCACGACCTTCGCCGTCGCCTCGCGGTTCTCCTGCAGGATCGGGTTCGGCACGCCGTTCGGGAAGTTGCCGTCCGGCTCATTGTAGACCTTGACCAGCTCGAACGGCAGGAATTTCTCCATTGCGTTGATGATGGGACCCGCCGCCCCATTGCCCGTGTTGACGACGATCTTGTAGTGCTTGAGCTTGCTCACATCGACATAGGTGAGAATGTGCTTGATGTATTCGTCGAGCACGTCCACCTTCTCGATCTTGCCGGGCACTGCCGCAGGCGCGGGATAGGTCTCGCCGACCGCCATTGCCGCAATATCTTTCAGCCCCGTATCGCTCGAGATCGGGCGCGACTCCTCGCGCACGAACTTCATGCCGTTGTACTGCTTCGGGTTGTGGCTCGCCGTGATCATGATGCCGCCGCCGAGCTTCAAATGCGCCGTTGCGAAGTAGATCATCTCCGTGCCGCACTGTCCGATGTCCACAACATCACAGCCCGCCTCCGTGAGCCCCTTCGCGAGCGCATCACGGATCGCAGGTCCCGACAGACGGATATCATGTCCGACGGCAACCTTCTTCGCGCCGAACAGCGTGGGGAAACTGCGTCCGACACGATAAGCGAGCTCCTCGTTCACCTCATCGGGATAGATACCGCGTACATCGTATGCGCCAAAACCTTTGTCTGTCACTGCCATGTAACGTCCCCTCCTCCTTGGGAAACGCCTTCGGCGATCCCCATAATCCCCTTATGCTCCATCGACGAAGCCATCGGGTCATAACAAAACACTATACAACATAGGGTAAATATTCGCCGCCCTTTCCGCCTTTTCCTCTCTCCCATCTCAAAATCTTACGAACTTTTCCCATTCCTCTGCACACGGGCAAAATATTTACAATGCCCGTGACTTGTGCTAGGATGAACGCACCATCTCTGTTGCGCAATGTTTGGGGGATTTATATGGATGACATCAACGCGCGGCTCATCTATCTCTTTACCGATCTGATCCTGCCGCTCATCGTCGGCTATCTGCTCTATCAGCGACACTTGCTCTCGGATGCGACGCTCAACCGCCTCATTCGCATCAACGTCGTCGTCTTCTTTACCCTGCTCTCACTCTTCAGCTTCTGGGCACTGCCGCTCACGCGTGACCTTCTCGTACTGCCCGCATTCTTCGCCTTCATCATCCTCTTTCCGGGCTTCCTCAGCTGGCGTTTTCTCGGACAGCGCTTCCACAGCCCCATCGACCGCGGCACGCACCTCGTCTCCGCTCTGCTCTCAAACATCGGCACGCTCGGCGGTGTCTGCGCTTACATTCTCTATGGGGAGCGCGGCTTTGCCTACGCGCAGATCGGCGGTGCCTGTCAGAACCTCGTGCTCGTTCTGCTCGCGTTTCCGGCGGCGCAGTACTACTACCTGCTGTACAAGAACCACGGCCGCAGCGCACGTCTCGAGGGACGCAGCTTCCTTGGCCTGCTCGTCTCATGGAATCAACTCAGCCTCCTCGGCATGGCGGCAGGTCTGCTGCTGAATGCCGCGGACATCACACGGCCGCCGCTGCTCTCGGAGGTATTCTCCTACATCATTCACATCGCAGCATGGTTCGGCATGCTGCCCGTCGGCTCCCTCATCAACTTTCGACGTGCGCGCCGCTTCTTCTACCTGACGCTCGACATGATCCTCCTGCGTTTCCTCATCGTCCCGCTCGCCGCCTTCCTTGCCGCGCGCATCTTCATCAGCGACCCGATCGTGCAGAACGCCCTCGTCATCTTCGCGAGCGTTCCCGCAGCGATCAACGCCACACTCACCGCGCGCCTCTATCAGCTGAACGTCGATTATACCATTGCCGTTTTTCTTGTGACGACGGTACTGTATCTAACCATACTATTCCCCGTGACATTTTTCATGTTTCGATAGAAAGAAGGGCTTCTCTTGGATAATTCCGATTTCCGCATCATCTACCTCTTCACCGACCTACTCGCGCCGCTCATCGTCGGCTATCTCCTCTATCGGTACGGGAAGATCTCCGACGCACTCATCAGCCGTATCCTGCGCCTGAACGTCATCATCATCTACACCGTGCTCGCCCTCATGAGCTGCTGGACACTGCCGATCTCGTGGGATCTTGCCCTCATCCCGGTCTACGGCATCCTCATCGTCCTTGTTCCGGGGCTTGTCGGCTGGGCATTCTTCATCCGTAAATATCATAATCCCCTCGACCGCGGCGCATACCTCGCGAATGCGATGATGTCCAACATTACCACCCTCGGCGGTGTCTGCGCCTACATCCTCTACGGCGAGCAGGGCTTTGCCTACGCGCAGATCATGGGCATCTTTCAGACACTTATGCTCGTGCTCGCCGTATTTCCAATGGCGCAGTACTACTATCTGCAGCACAAAAATCACGGACGCGGCGGCAAGATCCACATGCGGTTCCTCGATATCTTCCTCTCGTGGAACCAGCTCAGCATCCTCGGCATGGCTGCGGGGCTTGCGCTCAACGCCGCGGGCATCGAACGCCCGCCCGCAGTCGGCACTGCGTTTGAGGGACTGATCCACTTCGGCGCGTGGTTCGGCATGCTGCCCGTCGGCGCACTTGTCAACCTGCACCGTGCGCGCCGCTACGCACCGTACACCCTCGACCTCTTCGCCCTGCGCTTTCTCATCCTGCCCGCTTTCATGATGGCAATTTCCTATCCATTCGTCAGTGATCCCGTCCTTCTCGGTGCGATCCTCGTCTTCTCCGTTACTCCCGGGGCGATCAACTCCGTCACGGCGGCAAAACTCTACCGTCTCAACGTGGACTATACCATCTCCGGCTTTCTCACCACGAGCATCGCCTTCTTCTTCCTCGTCTATCCCGCACTGTTCTTCCTGCTGCGGTAAGACTGTACATAGGCAAAAGCCCTGCCACATTCCTGCGGCAGGGCTTTTCAATGTCAATATACTGGTAACCGACGATCAAACGCGGAAACGCTCGATCTCGTTCTGCAGATCCGTTGCGATCTGGGCAAGGCTCTCGCTCGCCTCGGCGATGTCCGCGAGTGCCTGCGTCTGCGTGTCGACGGCGGCTTCTGCCTCATCCGTCGTTACGTCATTCTCTTTCGCCATATCCATGAGCTTGTTGCTGACGGCAGCGATTGCCTTATTCTTCTCCGTCAACTTCTCAGCGGATTCGTTCAGCTTCGTAACGACACTGTTCGCGCCTTCGACCGCCTCGGCAATCATCTCAAAGCGGCGCTGTGTGCGTCCGAGGTTGACGTTGCTCTCCTCGACCAGCTTCTTGGAGACCTCCATCGTATCAACCGCCTGCTGCGACTTCATCTTCAGCTCGCCGATGATGCCGTTGATCTCATCCGTAAAGCCGCGCGACTGCTCGGCAAGCTTGCGGATCTCCTCGGCGACGACCGCGAATCCGCGTCCCGCCTCGCCCGCACGCGCCGCCTCGATGGCAGCGTTGAGCGCGAGGAGGTTCGTCTGCTCGGAGATGGACTGAATCATCGCGCTCGCCTCTTCGATGCGCTCCGCACGCTCATTCGTCTCCTCGACCACGCGCGAGACTTCCTGTGTGGCATCGGCGGTTTCGGTGGACTTCTTCATGAGGTCGGAGAGGATCTCCGCGCCCTCGGACTGGCGTTTCTGGATGTTCGCCGTCGCCGCGTTCATCTCCTCCATGACCTTGCGGTTGTCATCAAGCAGCCCGAGAATCTGCTCTGTATGATCGACCGCATCCTGCGTATCCTTCACCTGTACACGCGCACTCTCGGCAATGTCGTGAATGCCCTTGCGCACGGTCTCCGCCGAGTGCGCCGTGTTCTGTGCCGTCGCCGTCAGTTCCTCGCTCGTCGCCGCAACCGACTGGGAGGCACCGTTGATCTTGCCGATAATCTCGCGCAGGCTGTTCGCCATGCGCCCGAGCGAACGAACCATCGCGCCGATCTCATCGGCACGATCCAGATAGATCGCAGCATGCTTTCCCTTCTCGTGATCCAGATCGAGATCGGAAAAACGCGTCAAAATCCCCGTCACATCTCCAATCGGTACAATCAAACGACGCTGGATGAACATTGCGAGTGCGATGACGAGCACCACGGTACAGATCACTGCCAGCACAACGGAGAAGATGACCATATGGCGTGCTGCGCCGGTAAACTTATCCTTGTCCGTAATGGAGAAGACCACCCACGACGTATCCATCCCGTTGTACTGAACCGCATGGTAGACATAGACCGAGTCCTTACCCGTGGTCGGGGAGACCTGCGTTTTTCTGTACGATCCGTCTGAGAAGATTTCCTTCTGCTCTGCCGCATCCAGATGCATGAGTTGGAACGCGTCCTTCATAACCATATCCCGGTTCGTGCCGTGTGCGATGACCTGTCCCTTGCTATCGAGCATGAGGTAGATGTTGTCGGGCGTACTGAGCTTCTCGAACATCTCCTGAACCTTGTCCATGTCGAAGTCGAGCGTGATCGCACCGACAAAACGGCCGTCGACAAGGATCGGCAGACCGATGGAGGCCATGAGTGTTTTCTTGCCGCCGACTTCATCATAGTATGCCGGCGTGAGCGTCGGCTTCGAGGTCTTTGCCGGCTCCGTGTACCACGAGTCCGTATCGTAGCCGGTCGTCGGCTCGAACTCAAGCACACCGCCCTCGCGTCCCACAAACGGAATCACACGCCCCGTCCCGTCGGAGAGCGGGTCGGCCACATGCGCCGCATCCTGCCCGTCGAACGCATTCGGCTCGAATACCACGCCCACCCCGACGAGGTTCGGATTGGACTCCATGACATCCTCAAGCAGTGCGTTCAGTGCCTCACGGCTGCGTGCCTCGGGGGGAGCCTTCATGAGCTCGTAGATGTGCTGACGCAGATCCAGTCCCGACTGCTTGACCGCGTCGTAGCTACCGACTACGGGGCGCACCTTGTCGCCCAGCTCATTGTACTTCGCCTGCGATCCAACGGCGAGGAGTTCATCGTAGGCACGATAGCCAACGAACGAGACAAGGATCGTCACCATCACAACAATCCCGATGAGCGTGATCGCGTTCAGCTGAAAGCCGATACCCCTTCCCTTCTTTAGCCCTTGTTCCTGCAAAATATTCTCTCCTTTCCCCTGCGCCCGGTCATTTCAACGCAGAACGAGGCACTCCTTGCCATAACCGCGCGCAAAGACAGCAGCGCATGCTGCCATCAAAAATAACTTTCGTGTACGATTTTCTAATTCGCCGCATAAACATTTTTTCCTGCCTCGGCAAAATATATTTATACATGCCCTCTGTCAAAGAAATTTAGTGCTGCAATTTTTCATCCGAACCTTTTGCCAAATTCCGTTTTTTTGCTATAATGGTAAGCGGTTTTGTAAAATAATATCTTAGGGAGTGTATCTAACTCATGACAGCAACCGCATGGTCGATTCTGCCGCCGATCATCACCATCGTACTCGCGCTTTGGACGAAGGAAGTCTATATGTCCCTTATCATCGGCATCTTCTCGGGGGCAATGCTCTTTGCGGGCGGGAATTTCCTGCAGGCAACGCTCACGATGTTTCAGGTGATGGCGGACAAGGTCGGCAGCAATGTCAACATCCTCGTCTTTCTCGTCATCCTCGGCATCCTCGTCGCCGCCATCACGCGCTCGGGTGCAATGAACGCCTACGGCGAATGGGCGACGCGCACGATCAAGGGGAAGCGCAGTGCCTCCCTCGTCACCGTACTGCTCGGCATCGTCATCTTCATCGACGACTATTTCAACTGCCTCACCGTCGGTACGGTCATGCGCCCCGTTACGGACAAGTTCCAGATTGCACGCACGAAGCTCGCCTACATCATCGATGCGACCGCCGCGCCGATCTGTATCATCGCCCCCGTCTCGAGCTGGGCGGCGGCGGTTGGCTCCTCGCTCCCCGAGGATGCGCAGATCGACGGCTTTATGCTCTTTTTGCAGACGATCCCGTTCAATCTCTATGCGTGGCTCACGCTCCTCTTCATGCTCTTCATCATCTGGACGGGGCGCGACTTCGGCGCGATGCGGAAAAGCGTTGAGAAATCCAATGCGCATTTCGAGATCCCGAAGGAGTATCAGGATACGGCAGAGGCATCCGCAAGCGCGGCGAGCGAAGGACGCGGCAAGATGATCGACCTCATGCTGCCCCTCCTCGTTCTCATCGGCGCGTGCATCTACGGAATGCTCTACACGGGCGGCATCCACGAGGGCAACAGCATTGCGGAGGCGTTTGCAAACTGCGACTCGTCGAAGTCACTTGTGCTCGGCTCGTTCATCGCCTTTGTCTTTACGGGACTGCTCTACCTGCCGCGCCGCGTCGTTTCGTTCAATGTGTTCTGCGACAGCTTTGGCTGGGGGTTCAAGGCGATGACCCCTGCGATCTTTATTCTCTGCCTCGCGTGGACACTCTCAGGCATCTGCAGCAAGGAGTATCTCGACCTCGGCGGCTTCGTCGGCTCCGTTGTACAGGCGAACGCTGGCGTTGTCATGTTCCTGCCGCCGCTCTTCTTCCTCGTCGCGGCGGGGCTTGCCTTTGCGACGGGCACAAGTTGGGGCACGTTCGGTATCCTCATCCCGATCGCGATCGCCGTCCTCGGTCAGACCGCACCCGATATCCTCGTCGTCTCCGTCGCCGCCATCCTCTCGGGCGCAGTCTGCGGTGACCACGCCTCCCCCATCTCTGACACCACAATTCTCGCCTCGGCAGGCGCACAGTGCCACCATCTCGACCACGTCTCAACACAGCTGCCCTACGTCGCTGTCGTTGCCTCATGCTCCCTCCTCGGATACATCACCGATGGGCTCACTGGGAACGGCTACATCGGTCTCGGCATCGGCATCGCCGCCCTCGCCGTCTTCATGGCAGTTCTCTCCTCGCGCGTGAGTTCGGCAGAAAAGTAATTTTGCTGCAGCATGCATAAGAGCCGTCAACGGAGCATTGCTCCATTGACGGCTCTTTCGTATATGTCTTCACTTATCCATCATCGCATGCATCCAGTCGCGCAGAACAAGCGCCTGGTTGATCTTTGGATCCTTTGCCCCGTAAAGCAGCGTGACATTCTCCCCGGCTGTAAGGTGTTCGTTCACCGTCACCATATGCGTCGGTGCGGCTGTACCGGTCGAGAGCTCCGCACGGTATTTTTCGGCAAACTCCGCAAAACGCTCCTCCTTGTGCCCGAACCACGTGCGCAGCTCCGGCGACGGAGCGATGTCCTTCCACCAGTCGTCGAGCGCCGCACGCTCCTTGGATATGCCCCGCGGCCAGAGGCGGTCGACCAGCACGCGGAATCCGTCATCCGCAGCTGCCGCCTCATAGATACGCTTGATCTGAATCTTTGCCGTCATCATCCTGCCTCCCGTTCCATATACTCGCGCACGGAGTCGGTCTCTCCCGAGCGCAGGGCATCGAGCATGCGTATGATCTGCGGCGGCGGTGTCCAGGCGAGCGGCAGAAAACAGTCCGCGCAGTCGTTGTACATCGCACGCAGGTCGTTCTCCGCATCGCGGCGCAGGAGCGCGTACTCCGCCTTACGGCGTTCGTAGCGGCGGCCGGCACGCAGATAGCCGACAGTGGTGACCGCGCCCCAGAGCACGAAGTAGTATGCCCAGATGAAATCCGGCAGGAATGGGGAGAGAGGGAAGTAGACGAGTGCTGCAACCAGTCCGCCGGCGAGCAGCCAGAGCACAAAGGACGGACGGTGCAGGCCGCTCTCGATGTAGTCCAGATCCTCAACAATCTTGTAGAGGTTGCTGTGCTGAACGAAGTAGTCCTTCAGGCGCTCCAGTCCGTCGATCTGCGCCGTGCGTTCGTCGGGGATCGGCACGGGTTCGTTCAGCGGGATCTCGGCGGGCATTTCCCGCTTGTGCTTTGCCGCTGTATCCGCAATGAAGCTCCACGTCTCAAGCTCGTCATCGATCAGTGCCCGCTCTCCGCAATGCGGACAAATACGCGTGAGTTTTTCAATTTTCGCTCCACATTCCTTACAGATCATATTATTCCTCCTTACTATTAAATTTTTATTACATATTTTAACATATTTTTTTCTTTTTGTCTAATGGAAAAGCCGGTATACATGAAAAAGACACTCACGTCTGTGTGAGTGTCTCTATTGTTCTCTCAGCGCTTGTTTGCTCTCTTTTGTTTCGAGCGATAACCGAGCCAGAGCACGAGCAGCCATGCGGGCAGAATGGGCACGGCGAGCTGCATGCCCGGGATCTGCGCCATCATGACAACAACGCCGATGAGGAATATGATACAGATGTAGTTGATCCACGGATACAGCGGCGCGCGAAATTTGATGTGCTTTCCCTCACGCTCCGCCTTTCGACGGAATTTCAAATGCGTCACGACGATCGTCACCCAGCTGATCACAGCGGCACAGGTTGCAATCGAGATGAGATAGAGGAACGCGTCACCCGGAAAGAAGTAGTTCAGAAAGACGACAATCAACGTAATTCCCGAGGAGATCAAAATGCCGAGCACAGGGACGCCGCGCGCGGAGAGGCTTTTCAGCACCTGCGGCGCATCCCCGCGCTGCGCGAGTCCGTAGAGCATGCGGCTGTTGCTGTAGATCGCAGAGTTATAGACGGAGATCGCGGCAGTGAGAACGACGAAGTTCAGGATGTGCGCGGCAGCTGGAATGCCGACGTTGCGGAAGATCTGCACGAAGGGGCTCGCCTCCATGCCGACCTCGTTCCACGGCCAGAGCGCCATGAGCACCGCCATCGTCCCGACGTAGAAGATCAGAATGCGCCAGATGACCTGATTGATCGCCTGTGGAATCGTACGGTCTGGATCCTCCGCCTCGCCCGCCGTAATACCGATCAGTTCGATGCCGCCGAACGAGAACATGACGACGGCCGTGCCGAGCAGGAAGCCCCACCATCCGTTCGGCAGGAATCCTCCGTATTCCCAGAGATTGCTGACGTTCTCCGGAAACGGTGCGCCCGTGACGAGCAGCCAGCCGCCGAGTCCGATCATGAGGACAATCGCCGTGATCTTGACGAGTGCCATCCAAAACTCCATCTCGCCGTATGCGCGCACATTGATGAGGTTGAGCGCGGTAATGACGGCAAGACAGATGAGTGCGGAGAGCCACTGCGGGAGATCGGGCAGCCAGAAATTCATGTAGATGCCGACCGCCGCAAGCTCTGCCATGGAAACAATGATGTAGTTGAACCAGTAGTTCCAGCCGGAGAGGAAGCCCGGAAAGTCGCCCCAGTATTTGCCCGCATAGTGACTGAACGAGCCGGAGACCGGTTCATCGACCGCCATCTCGCCGAGCATCCGCATGATGAAGAAGATCATGATGCCGCCGAGAAGGTAGGCGAGCATGACCGCAGGTCCCGCGAGTGCAATCGTGGATGCCGATCCGTAGAAAAGCCCCGTCCCGATTGCCCCTCCGAGTGCGATCATCTGGAGATGTCTGTTCTTCAGCCCGCGCCGAAGTGCGGGCGATGCTTCCTTTTCCTGCATAAATCCTCCGATCTATCCACGCTGCCGTGCCTTTAACGCCTGTTCAACCTCACGTTTGGCATCCTTTGCACGCAAACTTTGCCGCTTATCGTAGTTGTGTTTGCCGCTCGCAAGGGCGAGTTCGAGCTTTGCCCGTCCGCGTTTGAAGTAGACCTTCAGCGGGACGAGTGTCATGCCCTTCTCGCGCGTCTTGCCGAAGAGTTTCAGGATCTCCGCCTTGTGCATGAGGAGACGCCGCACGCGCAGCGGGTCGTGGTTGAACTGATTGCCCTGTTCATAGGGGCTGATGTGCATATGGTCGAGGAATATCTCCCCATTCTTGATATAGGCGTAGCTGTCGCGCAGATTTGCCTTGCCCGCACGCAGGGACTTGACCTCCGTTCCGACGAGTTCCAGCCCTGCCTCGTATGTCTCGTGGATGAAATAATCATGACGCGCCTTGCGGTTCTCACAGGCGATCTTGACGCTCTCGTTCTTCTTTCCCATCGAAATTCCTCACTCGGCGTTCCCCGTTCCGCCCTCGGTTCTGCGGTTCATGCGGCGCGCGGGGCGCGGCGCACGCCGCGGCTTCTCTGCGGTGTCCGCATCGGGCTTCTGTGTGCGATAGCCCGGCGGATCCGGCCAGACAGCACTGTTCAGCCCCGTCACCTTGACGCGGTGGTAGTCGCGCTCACCGCGATCCTCACCATAGTCGGCGGTTCTGCCGCGTCCACGCGCACGGTCACGGCGGTCGCCGCCCCCCTGCGCAGCACGTGCGGGACGCTCACCGCGCCCACCGTTCGTCTTCGGCTTCGCGGGCACGCTCGCCGCAGCCTTGTGCGCCGCGCGTTCGCCCTCCTGCGCACGTCTGCCCTGTGTACCGTGTGCGCCGCGCGTTTTCTTGCGGCGCTCTGCGGGCGTTGCCGTGACATCGGCGATGATCGGTTCGTTTCTGCGTCCACCCTTCTTTTTACGGGAGCGACGGCTGCGTCCGACAGAGGAGGCAGATTTTTCATCGAAGGTCTTTGGCTTTGCGGACGTTTTGGCAGATTTTGCTGTGTTTGGCTCGTAGACACCGTTGTCCTTCAGCACGAAGTCGAGCGTCCGAGCCTGTACATCGGCACGCGTGATGATGATGGTCACGGCATCGCCGAGGCGGTAGCGCATGCCTGTGCGCTCGCCGACCATCGCATACTGCTCCTCGACATAGCTGTAGTAGTCGTTCACCATCGTTGAGACGTGCACGAGCCCCTCAACGCCATTCTCAAGCTCGACGAAAACACCGAACGCCGTGACGCCGCTGATGACACCCTCAAAGGTCTCGCCGACGAACTGTGCCATGTACTCGATCTTCTTCATGTCCGTGGTCTCACGCTCCGCCTCAATGGCGATACGCTCGCGCGCAGAGGAGTGCTCCGCCGCATCGGGCAGCGTGGCACGCAGCCGCTCGCGCTTCTCTGCGGGAATGTGCCCCGTGGCAAAGGTCTCGCGCAGGAGACGATGCACAAGGAGATCGGGATAGCGTCGGATGGGCGAGGTGAAATGCGTATAGTAGCGTGCGGCAAGTCCGAAATGTCCAAGGCTCTGCGTCGAGTAGCGTGCCTGCTGCATGGAGCGCAGCGCGACTGTGCCGATGATCCGCTCCTCGGGTGCCCCCTTCACACGGTCGAGCACCGCCTGGATGTCGCGCGGCTGCACCTTTCCGTCCTCGCCCACGTTCAGGCGCAGACCAAGTGCGGCGAGGAGGCTTTGGAAACGCTCGATCTTCTCACTGTTCGGTGTTTCGTGCACGCGGTAGACGAACGGCTCTTCTTTCAGCTCCATGTGACGTGCGACGGTCTCGTTCGCGATGAGCATGCACTCCTCGATGATGGACTCACCGATTGAACCCGTGCGTTTCACGAGAGCAACGGGATGCCCCTCCGCATCGAGCTTCACCTTGATCTCGGGCAGCTCGAAGTCGATCGCCCCACGGCGGTGCCGCTTTGCACGCAGTGCCTCACGCAGGCGGCGCAGGGTCTCAAGCATCGGACGGATGTCCTCATTGTCCGAGACAAACGGTTCCTCGCCCGCGAGCACCTTATTCACGAGTGTATATGTGAGACGGCGTGCCACGTGAATGACGCACGGAACGATCTCGTAGCTCCGCACCTCGCCGTCCGCGCCGATCTCCATCTCGCACGCCATCGAGAGGCGGTCAACGCCCTCGTTCAGACTGCAAATGCCGTTCGAGAGTTCACGCGGCAGCATCGGAATCACACGGTCGACGAGGTAGACGCTCGTCCCGCGCTGCGCCGCCTCCACATCGAGCGGCTCGCCCGCACGGACATAGTGGCTGACATCGGCGATGTAGACACCGAGGAAGAATCCACCGTCCTTCTCATACGCATAGATGCCGTCGTCGATGTCCTTCGTATCCTCGCCGTCAATCGTGACAATGGGGAAGTCGCGGCGGTCACGCCGTCCCTCATACTCTTCGGGCAGCGGATTCTCGGGGCAGCGCGCAGCTGCTTCCGCCACGGCGGGCGGAAAATGCTCGTCCAGGTTGTACGCACGCATGACAGCGAGCACATCCACGCCGGGATCCCCCGTCTTGCCGAGCACCTCGACAACGCGCCCTTCCGCACTGCGGCGTTCCTCGGGCCACTTTGTAATCTCCACGACGACCTTGCTGCCCGTCTTTGCGCCGCCGAAGTCCTTTTTCAAAATGAAGATATCGCGCCCGATCTTCGCGCTGTCGGGCGTGACGAAGCCAAAAGCCTTGCTGCGCTCGAACGTGCCGACAATATGCGTATTCGCACGGTCGAGGATGCGGATGATCTCGCCCTCACGCGCACGTCCTGCCTGTTCAGACGGCGCAACTCGCGCGACCACGCGGTCGCCGTGCATGGCTGTCGCAAGCATCGGGCCGGGCACGAAGACATCCGACTCGTCCTCCGTCGCACGCACGTCGGGGATGATGAAGCCAAACCCCTTCGGCGACATGGAGAGTCGCCCTACAACAAGGTTCATGCGGCTCGGCAGACCATAGAGACCGCTGCGGTTGCGGATGATCACGCCCTCCGCTTCGAGTGCTGCGAGCGCAGACGAAAGAAGGGGTCCTTCCTCCTCTGCCATGCCAAGCCCCGTGCGTACCTCTGCCTCCGGCAGCGGGCGATAGGCGTCCTCCCGCATAAAGGCGTGTACGCGTTCTTTCAGCGTATCCAGTTGTTCCTGTTCCATAATCTCCTCTTTTTCCCGTTCCTATTCTTCTCGTTCCGCTCCGTCCAGCAGGAATTCCGCTGTACGCGCAAAAACGAGCTCCCGAATTCCCATATCAAGCGGCAGCAGATGTCCCGCATTGGGCAGGATGAATTTCTCGCGCCGCACGCTGCGGACGTTCTCATAGAGATAGTCCGCACTCTTCGGGTCTGCTGTATGATCGTGCATCCCATGCACGATCAGAATGGGTGCCGTCACCCGTGCGATCTCTCTGCAGAGGATGGCAATGACATCCATCATCTCATGGATGGAGACGAGCGGCATACGCCGATAAGTATTGTTCGCCCCCTGCGGCACGTTCTGCAGCTTGCGGCGCGCCTTGGGCACATAGCGATCGACGCACGCTTCACGCGTCGGCAGATGCTCGATCCCCTGCTCGGGCGCGATCATGATCGGTGCACCGAGACTGACGACGTGGGCTGCGTCCGCCTCAACAGAGAGCAGCATGGCAAAGACCGCACCCATCGAGTGCCCGACGACGGAGATCACATCGCATGCGCCGCTGAGGATGGCGTAGCCGTCGCGCACAGAGTCCATCCAGTCCTCATGCTCCATACGGCTCAAATCCTCGGCCGTCGTCCCATGCCCCGCGAGCCGTATCGCGAGCACGGTGAAGCCGCGCTCATTCAGATACTCTCCCATGAGGCGCAGCTCCGCCGGCAGCCCTGTGAAGCCGTGAATGAGGAGCACGCCATGCCGCCCGCCCGGCAGCAAAAACGGCTCCGCGCCCTCTAGGTGCATGACATTTCCGCCCTTTCCCCCGACATCCTAAAAAATCCCTGCGCCGCCGCAGCGGCAGCAGGGACATTCCCTAATTCGATCGATCAGCTCGACATCCGCGCAATCACGATCGTGATTACGCCGAACAGAATCGCAAACACGACGGTCACGCGCGCAAGCAGCGCGTCCATCCCGCGTGCCTTGCCCGAGAATACCGTATCCCCGCCGCCGTCGAGACCGCCCATGCCGGCGGATTTTGCCTCCTGCCCGAGGACAGACGCGATGAGAATGATTGCAACGATTGCATCAAGTACCATTAAAAGCGTGAGCAAGAAAAAGCCCCTTCCTTCTCCAATATTTGTATTTTGTTATCATAGCACAGAGGACGCAGCAGTGGCAAGAAATTTTCACCCGTGCTCCGTCATCGCTGCCGCGAGTGCCGCGCCGAGTCCCGAGCCGCCGCACGCAAGGATGGTATCAACCTGCGCTGCATCCTCGCCGAGGAGTTCGGAGAATGCGTGCAGCATCGTTTCCTTGACGAGCGGCATCTTCTCGTAGACCGAGCCGTCCACGGCGATGTGCTGCGGGCGCACCTCACCGCCCGCTGTGATCTGCCACAGCGTCCCGACAAACGTCGCCGCGATAAGGCGCACGGAGCGCACGACAATCGCACGCGCGAGATCGCGCACGCGGACGGCATCCTCCGACAAAAGCACCGCGCCTGCCATCTCTTCGACGATCTTCGCCGTCACTTCTGCCCCCTCACTCACATCCTCCAGCATACGGCCGAGATCGACGCTCGTAAAGCCGTATGTGCGCCCCGTCGCGCCGAGCAGTTCAGCAAGTGCCATCGCGAAGAGTTCGCCCATGTAGCGCCCCGCCACCATCTTTTCGAGACGCTGTTCTCCCTTTTTCTCCGATGCGGCATCGAGTGCAATATCAAATCGGTTCGGAACAAGCTTCGAGAAACCGCCCGACTCCATGTTGAGGATCATCGGCGGCTGTGCCGTGCCCGTATACGGCTCGAGGTAACAGGTGTTGTGCCCCGTCGCATAGATCGCACCGATCTTCGTATCCCCGTTGATATAGGCGGCTGCAAGAAGTACCGCGACGGTGTCGTTGATGACAGAGTTCGGCGTAACGTTCGAGAGCCCCTGCCGCACGAGCGCCGCACGCAGGAGATCGTTGACAACCTCGCCTTCGACCCCCTTTGCCGCGAACTCCTTTGTCCAGATGATCAGGCGCGCATCATTGATATTCGTCTGACTGGACGGGAAGGAGAATGTGTGCCCAAGGAGGTACGGCGTTGCGTGATCTCCGCTGACCGCCTCATCAACAAGCGCTGCGATGAAGTCAAACATCTCCTCGCCCGTCGCCTCCGCGCCGACGAAATCATACACGCCGTCGACCTTGAGCGGCTTTGCGACGTGGGAGAGCACTTCATATTTTCCATTGCCCTCCAGACGATAGAGCAGGACGCGCACGTTCGTCCCGCCGAAGTCGAGCGCGAGATAGTCGCCGCGCTCTGTGCCCGTCGGAAGGCCAAGATAGGACGGCAGCATGCGCAGGGAGGAGTCGGGCGAGCCTGCAAGTCCGAGGCGCATATCCTGACGAAAATCCGCTGCTGCCTCGCGCAGGTGCTCCGTATCGACTGTGAACGCATCGATGATGTCATCGTAGAGTGCGGAGTTGAGTGCCATATTTATTCCTCCTCATTGGATGCAGGCTCATCCTGTTCCTCCAATACCGTATGCGGCAGATGAAGGAGCACACGTGTGATGCGTACGCCGTCCACCTCCTCGACGTAGAGCAGCGTTCCTGCGTGCGCCGCCATCTGCCCGATCTGCGGCACCACGCCGAGCTGATCGTAGAGCCAGCCGCCGATGCTGTCCACGTCCTCATCCTCGATGCGGACGCCGAGCAGATCGTCCACCTCCTCGAGGAGGAGTTTCGCATCGACGGAGCAGATGTCTCCCGCGCGCCACTCCACGCTCTCGCGTTCCTCATCGAACTCGTCGCGGATATCGCCGACGATCTGCTCGATGATGTCCTCGACCGTCACCATGCCCGCCGTGCCGCCGTACTCGTCGACCACAATCGCGAGCTGTGAGCCCTCCTCCTGCATCGTGCGCAGAAGTACGCTGCCGTCCATGCTCTCAGGTACGACGAGTGCCTTGCGGATGTAACGGCGCAGATTCAGCCGCTCGCCGCGAATCAGCGGCGGGAGCAGGTCTTTCACATGAATAAAGCCGATGATGTGATCCTTGTCCTCGTAGCATACGGGATAGCGCGTCTGCTGCTCCTCGAGGATGGTCTTGATGCGCTCGGCAGGCGTATCGTCGAGGTAGAGGCAGATCATATCCGTGCGCGGCACCATGATCTCGCGTGCGTTCAGCTCTGTAAATGAAAAAACATTGTCGACAAAGTCCGCCTCCGTACTGTTGATCAACCCCTGCCGATAGCTCTCCTTCATCAGGAGACGAATCTCCTCCTCCGTGTGCGCGTCCTCGTTCTCGCCCTTCACGTCGTAACCGAATTTACGGCTGATCGCATTCGCAACGGTGTTCAGAATCCAGACAAAGGGGCGCATGACGCGGCCGAAGAGCACCATAGGGAACGCAATCGCAAGCATGATGTCCTCGACGTTCGCAATCGCCATCGACTTTGGTGTGAGTTCGCCGAGCACGATGTGCAGCGAGGTGATGATCGTAAAGGCTATCGCAAGCGCAATCGTGTGCCCGACCTCGTCGGGCAGCCCGAACACATGCGTCACGGGCAGAATGAGCGTCGCAATCGCGGGCTCACCCACCCAGCCGAGACCAAGCGAGGCGAGCGTGATGCCGAACTGCGTCACCGAGAGCGAGTAGTCGAGATGCTCGGTGAGCTGCTTCGCATATCCGGCGCGGCTGCTCCCCTCCGCAATCAGCGTCTCGAGACGCGAGGTGCGGATCTTGACGCAGCAGAACTCCGCCGCGACGAAGAAACCGTTCATGAAGATCAAAAAGGCAACAAGCAGTATGTCGAGCAATGTGGGCAATATGTCCACGTATGATATCCCCCTTTGGAAATGGATGAACGCCGTGCCAAACCGTCAGGCATACGGCAGCCGCGTGATTTCGATCTCCATGCGTGCGGCGAGAACCCTCAGTTTGTCGAGTTCCTTCGCATCCACGAGTGAGATGACTGCGCCCGCCTTGCCCGCACGCGCCGTGCGTCCCGCACGGTGACGGTAGGTGCGCACGTCCTCGGGCAGGTCGAGGTGGATCACATAGTCCACATCCTCAATGTCGAGCCCGCGCGCAGCGAGGTCGGTGGAGATGAGGAGCTCGGCACGTCCCGCACGAATGGCATCGAGTGCCGCACGACGTTGGTCGCGCCGCTCCTGCCCGAGCAGGGCAACGGCCTTGATCCCCTCAAAGCGCAGTTTTTCGAGGGCGTGTGCCGCATCGAAGCTGCGCCCGACAAAGACAAGCCCCCGCCTGATCGGCAGACGCCGCGTCAGTTTTTGAACAGCCTTTATTTTATCACGAAACGGTACAATATGATAGTAGTTTTCATGCGTATCGCTCGCCCCCTCCACGCGGATGAGGCGCGGCGCGAACAGCTCCTGTGCCATCCGCACGGCTGCCGTGCCCGCTGTCGCCGAGAGCAGGAGCACCTGACGGTCGGCGGGCAGGAGGCGGATCACGGTGCGCACCTCGTCCAGATGCTGCTTGCCGAGGAGTCGGTCGAACTCATCCAGAACGAGCAGACGTGTGCCCGCGAGTTTCAGCTTGCCGAGGCGGTGGAGCTCCTGCACACGCGGCGCAGAGCCGACGATGAGCGCGGGCTTCTTCTTCAGCGCTTCGATCTGCCGCTTGATGTTCGCTCCGCCGATCAGTGCCTGCACGCCGATCGGCAGCCCTGCCGCCTGTGCCAGCTCGCGCGCGACCGTCGCAATCTGCATCGCGAGCTCGTGCGTCGGTGCGAGGACGAGTGCCTGTGCTGCGCGGACGGCGGGGTCGATGCGCTCCATGACGGGCAGGAGGTAGGCGAACGTCTTACCCGTCCCCGTCGGTGCCTCACCGATGAGATTCTCCCCCGCCTGCGCCGCGGGAATGAACGCAGCCTGTATCTCCGTCGGCGCAGCGATGCCGCGCCCTGCGAGTGCCTCTCTGAGATGCTTGGGCACGCCAAGCGATGCAAAGTCCATCGTTTCCTCCTGCGGAATCAATCCAAAAACAGCGCGTCCATCTCCGCCTGTTCGTTCGCCGTCGGCGTGTAGCTGCCGCGCGGAGCGTATGCGGGCGCAGGGTGCGTGGAGGGACGCGCTCCCGATGTCTCCGCTGCGCTGCGCGGAATGCTCTTTCCCGTAAAGTCGGGCTTTCCGTCCGCATCGTTCGCTGTCATGCGGCACTGCGGGAACGCGGAGCAGCCCCAGAAGGCGCCGTGCTTCCCCTTACGCTTCTGCATGACCCCGCGCCCGCACGCAGGACAGGGAATCCCCCCGCCGCCCGTGATCGTAGCGGTCTGCGCCGCCGCACAGAGGTCGCGCGCAAACGCCGCCTGTCCCGCAAGGAACTCCTCAGGCGTTCCCTCTCCCTGTGCCATCGAGTGCAGACGATCCTCCCAGACCGCCGTCGCATCGGGATACGTCATCGTATCAGGGAGCGCATCAATGAGGAGGTACGCCTCCGCCGTCGGCGTGAGCACCTTCTTCTTCCCCGCCGCGTTCAGGAATCTGCGCCGTATCAGATCTTCGATAATGCTCGCACGCGTCGCCTCCGTGCCGATGCCGGAGACATCGCGCAGCATCTTCTTCGCCGCCTCGTCCTTGACGTATTTGTGAATCTCCTTCATCCCCTGCAGGAGAGTCGCGGGGGTAAAGCGCGAGGGCGGCTTCGTCTGGCGCGTGCCGAGCTCTGCGGACACATAGTCCGCCACGTCGCCCTTTTTCATCGGCGGCAGGACGGCACTTTCTTCGTCCTCTTTCTCCACATCTTCCTCATTTTTCGCCGTACGGTACATCGCACGCCACCCCGCCGCACGCTCCGTACGTCCGCTCGCAGCAAACAGCTCACCGTGGTAAGTGACCTCGACCTTCGTCTGATCGTAGACGCAGTTCGGGTGAAACTGTGCGATGTAGGCGCGTGCAATCAATTCGTAGATATTGCGCTCGACCGCGCTGAGCCGCGTAAGATTTACGGGCACGGTCGTCGGGATGATCGCGTGGTGCGCCGTGATCTTCGCGTCGTTCCACGCACGGGATTTTTTCTTTGCATCCGCCTCCCGCGCCCATGTGCCGAGCTCCGAGCCGTCCAGTGCGGCGAGATTGGAGAGAATCTTCGCCGCGTCTTTATGCTGACTCACGGGCAGATACTCCGCGTCCGAGCGCGGATAGCTCGTCAGCTTCTCCTCGTACAGCTTCTGTGCCGTGTCGAGCACCTGCTGCGGCTCGTAGCCGTACCGTTTGCCCGCGAGCACCTGCAGCGCGGACAGCGAGAACGGGAGCGGCGGCGGCTCCTCCTTCTTCTTGCGCTCGTAGCGCGTCACCTTCGCGTCCTGCGGCTCCGCGCCAAACGAGGCAAGTGCCGCCTGCGCCGCCTTTTCGTCTACAAGCCGCCCCTCGGAATCGAGCGGTGTGTGCTCCTCCGACGGCTTCCAGCGCGCATGGAAATTGTCGCCTGTCTTTTCGTGGCAGAATACTGCGTCGAGAAGGTAATAGGTCGCGGGTTTAAAGTTCTCAATCTCGCGCTCCCGCCGCACGACAAGCGCGAGCGTCGGTGTCTTGACGCGCCCGATCGGAAGCACGAGCCGATCATGCCCCGCGCGCCGTGCCGCAAGTGTATAGGCGCGCGAAAGATTCATCCCAATGAGCCAGTCCGCACGTGCCCGTGCGAGTGCCGACAATTTCAGCGGGAGGAAATCCCGATTGTCCCGCAGGTCATTCAGTGCATCATGAATACTTTTATCATCCAATGCATTGATCAGGATGCGTCGTACGGGTTTCTCGTTCTTGAGGTAGTCCAGCACCTCGTCCACGAGCAGCTGCCCCTCGCGGTCGGGGTCTCCGCCGTGCACAATCTCATCCGCGCGCTCGATCAGCCCCTTCACGACAGCAAACTGCTGCGCCGCACTCTCATTTACGACGAGCTGCCACACCTCGGGCAGGATCGGCAGATCCTCTGCGCGCCAGCGCTTCAGCTTCGGATCGTATTCCTCCGGCTCCGCCTGCCTGAGGACATGACCAAAGAGCCATGTCACCACTCCGTCGCCCGTCTCAATCCACCCCGAACCTTTGCGGTGCGGCTGCGGCAGGCACGCGGCAAGTGCACGCCCGACACTCGGCTTCTCCGCGATATAGAGCCTCATGCAAACACCTTCGAGAGCGCCCAGATAAGAAGCACGAACCAAAGAAGCACGACAAGAGATGCCGCGACGAGTATGAACGTCCCATAGCGTGCCACACGTGCCTCGCCCTCTGCGCGCGCCGCATGGGGCAGCATGCGCACAAGCAGCTCCGTAGCCGCCGGCAGGATCACCATATCGTCCACCGCACCGAGCAGCGGAATCGTATCGGGCACAATGTCAATCGGACTCACGAGATAGAGCAGCGCGAGCGGAAACAGGAACTTTACCGCACGCGGCGTATCGCGCCGCACCATCGCAAAGAGCAGCACGGCAATATCGCGCCGCAAAGCACGCAGCAGCACCAAAAATCGCAGCATAGAAACCTCCGATCATTTCTTTCATTATGCTCAGTATACCATTCTGCTCACGCTCTTTCAAATGCAAATGGAAAAGGACAGCCGCACAATGGCAGCTGTCCTCCGATGCAGAAAAACGTTACGCGAGCGTGATGAGCGGCTTTCCCGTCATCTCCTTCGGGATCGGAATGCCCGCGAGCGTGAGGAGCGTCGGCGCGATGTCGCAGAGCGCGCCTGTATGCACTTCCTTCACGCGGTCAGAGACGACAATGAACGGCACGGGGTTCGTCGTGTGCTTCGTGAACGGCTGGTTCGTCTCGTAGTCCCACATCTTATCTGCGTTGCCGTGATCCGCCGTAATGCAGACCTCGCCGCCGACCTCACGGATGGCATCGACAAAGCGCCCGACGCAGGTATCGACCGTCTCGACCGCCTTCACAACGGCGGGAACAACACCCGTATGACCGACCATGTCGCAGTTCGCATAGTTGAGGATGATAAAGTCATACTTGCCCGACTTGATCGCCTCGACTACCTTGTCCGTGACCTCGATCGCGCTCATCTCGGGCTGCAGGTCATAGGTCGCAACCTTCGGCGAGTGCACGAGGATGCGATCCTCGCCCTTGTATGGTTCCTCAACGCCGCCGTTGAAAAAGAAGGTGACGTGTGCGTACTTCTCCGTCTCGGCGATGCGCAGCTGCGTATAGCCGAGATCCTGCACATACTGGCCGAACGTGTTGTCGATCTCCTCGGGCGGGAACGCCACGAGCGCGTTCATCCCCGCCTCATACTGCGAGAACGTCGCAAATGGAATCTTCAGCGACTCATCACGCGCGAAGTCGTCGAATTTCTCATCGACAAATGCGTGTGTGAGCTGACGCGCACGGTCGGGGCGGAAATTGTAGAAGATCGCGCCGTCGCCGTTCTTCATGCCGGGATAGCCCGCGACCACGAACGGCACAACGAACTCATCCGTCACGCCCTCGGGCTTCTCACTCGTATCGGCATAGGAAGCAAGTACGCCGTCGACCGCCGTCTTTGCCGTCGACTTCGCCTTGGCGTGCGCGATCGCCTCGTAGGCGAGCTGCTCGCGCTCCCAGCGGTGGTCGCGGTCCATGGCATAATAGCGTCCGCTGACCGTCGCGATCCTGCCGACACCGATCTCCGCCGCCTTCTTCTCCACTGCCGCAAGATATTCCGTCGCACTCTTAGGCGGCACGTCGCGTCCGTCGAGAAATGCGTGAATCCAGACCTCGGTCAGTCCCTCGCGCTTGGCAAGCTCGAGCACGCCGAAGAGATGGTCGTCATGACTGTGTACGCCGCCCGGCGAGACCAGTCCCATGACGTGCAGTGCACCGCCGCGCTCCTTCACGCCGCGTACAATGGTGAGCAAGGCCTTGTTCTTGAAGAAGTCGCCGTTCTTGATGTCGCGCGTGATGCGCGTGAGCTGCTGATAGACGATGCGTCCCGCGCCGATGTTCGTGTGACCGACCTCGGAGTTGCCCATCTGTCCGTCCGGCAGTCCGACGTACTCACCGGATGCATTGATCTGATTGTATTTGTATTTTTTCTTCAGCCCATCGATGACCGGTGTATTTGCCATGGCAATCGCATTGTACTTCAGGTCGTTCGGATCGCCGTTGCCAAAGCCGTCCATGATGATAAGGGCGACGGGCGCATTCTTAAGTTTTGCCATAATATTTGATTCTTTCTAAGAGCTTTTGCTCAATACTCAGGAGGCGCAGATTCTTCGTCTCTGCAAAGAATCCGCGCCACCCTAAGTGTGTTTTGAGATTTTTAGATATCAGAAGTTGACAATCGCAGCAAAGTCCTTCGCTTTGAGCGCTGCGCCGCCGACGAGTGCACCGTCCACATTCGGCTTCTCCATGAGCCCCGCAATCGTCTCGGGCTTTACGCTGCCGCCGTACTGAATGCGGACGCCCTCTGCTGCTGGCGCGCCGTACTTCGCCTCGATGGTCTTGCGGATGTGCGCACAGACCTCCTCCGCCTGATCGAACGTCGCCGTCTTGCCCGTGCCGATCGCCCAGATCGGCTCATAGGCGATGACGAGCTTCGCCACGTCTGCCGCCGCAAAGCCCGCAAGTGCCGCCTCGATCTGATATGCGACATAGGCGAGGTAGGTGCCCGCCTCGCGGATCTCAAGCGACTCGCCGCAGCAGATGATCGGCGTGATGCCTGCTGCGTACGCCGCATGGGCGCGCTTGTTCACGCCCTCGTTCGTCTCGCCGAAGTAGTCGCGGCGCTCGCTGTGACCGAGTACACAGTAGGAAACACCGAGCTCCGTGAGCATATCCGTCGAGATCTCGCCCGTGTATGCGCCGCTCTTCTCCCAGTGCACATTCTGTGCGCCGACTGCGATGTTCGATCCCTTGACCGCCTCGGTCACCCCCGCGAGTGCCGTCGCCGTCGGGCAGACCACGACCGTTGCCTTCGCATCCTTGACGAGCGGGGCGAGCTCCTTAACGAGCGCGACACCCGCCGCGACCGTATTGTTCATTTTCCAGTTGCCAGCAATAATCGGTGTTCTTGCCATAAATATGTTCTCCTCTACTCTACACGCTTACTCGTCCGCAAGTGCCGCGATGCCCGGCAGCACCTTGCCCTCGAGCAGCTCGAGCGTTGCTCCGCCGCCCGTCGAGATGTGCGAGATCTTCTCGGACAGCCCCGTCTTCTTCAGCGCCGCGATGGAGTCGCCGCCGCCGACAATGGAGATCGCGCCTTCCTTCGTCGCCTGCGCAACCGCACGCGCGACTGCCTCCGTGCCCTTTGCAAACGCATCGAACTCGAACACGCCCATCGGACCGTTCCAGATGACCGTTTTTGCACCCTTCAGTGCGTTGACGTACTCCTCGGAGGTCTTTGCGCCGCTGTCGAGCGCCTGCCAGCCGTCGGGCACCTTGTCCACGTCGACCGTCTTTGTATTCGCGTCCGCCGCAAACTTGTCCGCGATGACGACATCCACGGGCAGAACGACCTTCACGCCCTTCTTCTCCGCCTTTTCGAGGAGCTGCTTCGCGAGGTCGATCTTGTCGCGCTCCACGAGGGAATCGCCGACGGGATAGCCCTTCGATGCATCAAAGGTGTGCGCCATGCCGCCGCCAATGATGATCGTATCCACCTTATCGATCATGTTCTCAATGACGCCGATCTTGTCCGAGACCTTCGCGCCGCCGATGATGGCAACGAACGGGCGCTTCGGGGCCTCGAGCGTCTTGCCGATGTAGTTGATCTCCTTTTCCATGAGGAAGCCCGCCACCGTCTCGAGATATTTTGTAATCCCGACGTTCGAGGCGTGTGCGCGGTGTGCCACACCAAACGCATCGTCTACCGCGATGTCCGCCAGTGACGCGAGCTGCCTTGCGAACTCCGGATCGTTCTTCTTCTCCGCCTTATGGTAACGCAGGTTCTCAAGGAGCAGCACTTCGCCCGGCTTCAGGTCGGCAGCAGCCTTCTCCGCCTCGGGACCGACGCAGTCCGATGCCCATTTCACGGGCTGTCCGAGACACTCCTCGAGACGCGCCACAATCGGACGCGTCGAAAACTGCGGCTCACGCGCCTCCGTCGGACGGCCGACGTGACAGGCGAGAATGACCGCCGCACCCGCGTTCAGAAGGTGCTGGATCGTCGGGAGGGTCGCACGGATGCGCGTATCGTTCGTGATGTGCTGATGCTCGTCCATCGGCACATTGAAGTCCACGCGGACGAATACCTTTTTCCCGTGTGGATCAATGTGCATCATTGTCTTTTTATTCATATTATCCCCTCCAGAATGAAACCGCTGAATGTATCAGAGTTTCCTAAATAAAAACGAGGTTCGGCCCAAACGACGGCCGGACCTCGTGAAAGATCGTATGCTTACGGTAACCGGATCAAAGCGCTAGCAACTCCGACCCATGTCCCGTATGTCTCTGTTTACTTGTCTCAGCCGAGCTCCGCAAAGTACTTGATCGTACGAACCATCTGGCTCGTGTAGCTGTTCTCGTTGTCGTACCAGGAAACCACCTGAACGAGCGTGTTGCCGTCGCCCGTGTCGCTGACCATCGTCTGTGTCGCATCGAAGATCGAGCCATACGTCGTGCCGATGATATCACTGGAGACGATCTCGTCCGTGTTGTATGCGAACGACTCCGTTGCTTCCTTCTTCATCTGCGCGTTGACCTGATCGACCGTGACCTTGCCCTCAACCACAGCGTAGAGGAGTGTCGTCGAGCCCGTCGGGGTCGGAACGCGCTGTGCCGAGCCGATCAGCTTGCCGTTGAGCTCTGGGATAACGAGGCCGATCGCCTTCGCCGCGCCCGTCGAATTCGGAACGATATTGAGTGCTGCTGCACGGCTGCGGCGCAGGTCACCCTTGCGCTGCGGACCGTCGAGCGGCATCTGGTCGCCCGTATAGGCATGGATCGTCGCCATGATTCCGCTCTTGATCGGAGCGAGATCATTCAGAGCCTTCGCCATCGGAGCAAGGCAGTTCGTCGTGCAGGATGCCGCCGAAATGACCTTGTCGTCCTTCGTCAGCTTCTTGTGGTTGACGTTGTAGACAATCGTCGGGAGGTCATTGCCCGCAGGAGCAGAGATGACAACCTTCTTCGCACCTGCCTTCAGATGTGCCTCAGCCTTTGCCTTT
This sequence comes from Selenomonas sp. oral taxon 920, assembly GCF_001717585.1. Classification (NCBI taxonomy): domain Bacteria; kingdom Bacillati; phylum Bacillota; class Negativicutes; order Selenomonadales; family Selenomonadaceae; genus Selenomonas; species Selenomonas sp. oral taxon 920. The sequence continues at coordinate 527,549 of NZ_CP017042.1, read as the reverse complement.
GCCGTATAGAAGCCCGTGCACTCGAGCACAACATCGACATCATGCTTGCCCCAGGGAATCTGGGAGGCGTCCGCCTGTGCATAGATGTTGATCTTCTTGCCGTTGACCGTAATGGAATCGTCCCCCGCCGTGACCGAATCCGCATACTTATAACGCCCCTGCGTGGAGTCATACTTCAGGAGATGAGCGAGCATCGTCGGGCTCGTCAGATCGTTGATCGCGACGACCTCATAGCCGGGAGCATCGAACATCTGACGGAACGCGAGACGACCGATACGGCCAAAACCATTGATAGCAACTTTTACTGCCATTAAAATACCCCCTGTTGAGTCCCTAGTTTCTGCGCCGCGATCCTTTTGCCGCCGCGCTCTTCATACGATTTATATTATAAACCATTCCCAATAAAAGTCAAACCTTTTATCTTGCATCTGCACGTGATTTATCGAATTTTATACATATGGAAAAATACTTGCAAAATCCCTTGAATCTTCGTTAAAATAGACCTGTAAATGGAGGAGGATCGTTATGCTCGAACAAATCAAAGAGGACGTGCTCCGCTGTGCACTCGAAGCGGATCATGCGGGCCTGTGTCGGCACCGTTCGGGAAATTTCAGCATCCGCGACGCAGCGAGCGGACACATCTGCATCACGCCGACGGGCATGGATCGCGAAGAGATGACCGCAGACGACATCGTAGTCATTGATATGGACGGACGCGCAGTCGAGTCACTGAATGACCGAAAGCCCACGAGCGAACTGATGATGCACACGGCAATCTATCGGAGCCGCAGCGATGTCCTCGCTGTCGCGCACACCCATTCGCGCGCAGCGACCGCATTCGCCGTCATGAACAAGCCGATTCCCGCCATCGTCTACGAGCTCTCCATCCTCGGCTGCAAGGAGGGTTATGTTCCCGTCGCCCCGTACGGACGCCCCGGTACGCGCGCAGCGGCGGAAAACGTACTTGCGCCGCTCACCATCTCCGACGTTGCTCTCATGCAGGCGCACGGTGTTGTCGCCGTCGCCGGAAGTCTCAAGGAAGCCCTGCTCAAGGCAAGCTACGTCGAAGAACTCGCCGACATCTACCACCGCTGCCTCACCGTCCTCGGGCACGAGCCAGATACCATCTCTGCGGATGAACTGGCAAAGTGGAAGTATCCGACAGTTTAGGAGGCATACAATGAGCACCAACATCCTCGACATGGAAACCCTCGCCCTCGACGAAGAGGAACGCGCCCTCGTCATCATTGACCAAACAAAACTCCCAAACAAAGCCGAATACCTCCGCCTCAAAACACAGGGCGAAATCTGGACGGCGATTCGAGAGCTGCAGGTACGCGGTGCGCCCGCCATCGGCGATGCTGCCGCCATCGGCATCTACCTCGCCGCCCTTGAAATCGACGCCGACGACTACGCCGAATTTGCACGGCGCTTCCACGAAGCCGCCGACTACCTCAACTCCTCCCGCCCTACCGCCGTCAACCTTTCATGGGCGCTGAACCGCATGGAGGGGATCGTCAAAAAGAGCGAAGGAAAATCCATCTCCGAGATCCGTGCACTCCTGCGCGATGAAGCCCTCCGCATCAAACAGGAGGACATCGATATCTGCAAAAAAATAGGAGAGCATGCGCTCACCCTCGTAAAGCCCGGTGCAGGTCTGCTCACCCACTGCAACGCAGGACAGCTCGCCACCGCCAAATACGGCACCGCAACCGCCGTCATGTACCTCGGTCACCAAAAAGGCTATAACTTCAAAATCTACGCCGACGAAACGCGTCCTCTCCTCCAAGGCGGACGCCTCACCGCATACGAACTCAGTGCCGCCGGCATGGACGTCACCCTCATCTGCGACAACATGGCAGCCACCGTCATGAAGAATGGTTGGATCGACGCCGTCTTCGTCGGCTGTGACCGCGTCGCCGCCAACGGCGACGTTGCCAACAAGATCGGTACATCAGGGGTCGCCATCCTTGCCAAACATTACGGCATCCCCTTCTACGTCTGCGCCCCCACCTCCACCATCGACCTCTCCACCCCCACCGGAGCTGACATCCACATCGAACAGCGCCCCCCCGAGGAAGTCACCGACATGTGGTACAAAGAACGCATGGCACCAAAAGGCATAAACGTGTACAATCCCGCATTCGATGTCACGAATCACGAACTCATTACGGCGATTGTGACGGAGGAGGGAATCTTTAGCGATTTCACAAAGCTTCATGAAGAGCCATAAATATACCTTTGCCCTTCTAAATTTGCCAAGGAAATGAAGAGATTTCCCGCCTCTTAAAGTTTCAATTCTCTAACTCAAACTTAGGAGCAAATTTTTCATAAGCCTTAATTCTCTTTATGATCTTGCCTAGACGCACTATTCACGTCAAAACCTCCTATTCTATTGGCTAGCTCTTTTATGTTTTCATCTACACCACTGAGTTTCTGAATTTTATCATCAAAATCCTCATGCTCATCAGCACTCGCTTGTCTGTATATTTTAACAACCTTCGTGAAATTATGAAGAAGAATCTTGACGCATTCTTCATCATCTAGCAATTCTGGTGGGATGAGCCGCCTCATTGTCTTGTCATCAAGCTCCACCTTATTGTATTTAAAAAGCCATTCTCCCCAAAATTTAAATTCTTCTACAGAGATTGCTTCTGTTTTGAGACTATCATAGAAGACTCCTAAAATACGCCCTATTTGCTTTCGTTTTTTTAGAAATTCTTCTATATATTTTTTCCATGTATCAATATCCTCAGGAAGACTTCTATCATTAACCAACCCCTGTAGATAGTCCTTTATTTTAGTCCAAACGAGATCTGGCCAATCATAGGCAATAATCCGCCCCGCAGAAATTCCATATGAATCAATTCCCTGCTCAATATAGTGAGCCCATTGCTCCTCAGATCGTGTATCAAGATAGTCTTTCACGCGAGTACGACAATTTTCCGAAAAATCATCCTCCACCTCATCAATAAGCGATAGAAAATCTACCGGCAAGTATTTTTCCACTTCATTGTCGGAGATTTTTACAAACTTCCACCGTGATAGTTGAGCAGAAAGGTCTTCCTTAGAAACCTTTGAACACACTATAACCATTTCAAATTGCAATAACAACTCCTTAGGATTTGCCCTTAATGGTCTTTCTATATCGCCAGTAACAATCTTACATATTGCACAATACAACGAAGAAGTTTTGTACTGTGTTGATCGGAACATAAGATCAGAATAACTCATATATAAAGAAATTTTATCTGAAATCTCCTCAGCCTTATCTTCTTGGTTGAGATAAGACGTAATTTCTGAGTAATTTTCGACTGTATTGAAATCAAATTTTGAAAATATGTAGCATAATAAATCCGACTCAATATCGGAATGCTGGTGCTCTTTCGCTTCACGAATATACTGATCAAGATATTCTATGTCCAAGTTAATTTCGATTTTATCCGAAATAACTTCCCGATAATTACGCCATAAAGTGCAAAACTCATTATATGAATTAGTTTGTTCCGCACCTTCTTTCGCCCTCTCTTTAAATTGTTCCAATTTATATCCACTTTTATGCAGCTCGCCAATATAGCTAACCTTTGCTAACTGTTCAACAGTTAAATCTGTCAGAAATTTATCAACCTCCTCTTCTTTACTCCGAAGCCTATACTGGCTAGGAGTTCCTTTAGAATCAGTAATTATCTTTTCCAGTTGTTCCCATGGAACAACAATTTCCCCAAGGAGATCAAGAACTTGAATGTCTTTGGGAGCGACAATCTCTTCAACTTCCTTGATGCAATCAATATACCTAGCTGCATTAATTCCTTCTAGTTGATTAAATTGTGGAATTAGTTTTGCTAGTATAGCTTCAATTTGTTCCTTGCTTCCATGTTTTATCAGGACTTTTTGATATTGGAATAAATACCCGTCTTTAGATGTATCCAGTTCAAGGTCTATATCCAAAACCCCCTGAAATATCATATTCCAACGATTAGCATAGATTTCCTCCCCACCATAGTCTTCTGGAGATAAACCATCCAAGGCACAAATAGGCATTTGAAGACTATCCACTGTGTTGAACTCTCTTAGCAAAGTCTCTAGAATCGATGGGAAAGTCCGTATTTTTGAAATTTCTTTTACTTTATCAGCATCACCATTCTCAAGAGCCAATCGCAACACTCTATGAATTGCAATCTCCTGACCTCGCTCTAATGTCACCTGATGTGAAAGTGCCGGAATTGTTTGAAAGAACTCTTCGTCTTGCTCAAACACTCGCTTCAATCCCTTTAAGTAGGCTAAATCACTTAACGCCTCAATAATATTCTTTAGAATGTGCTCTTTATGGGAGATAAACACAGCATAGTAGCGATATTTTATACCATGACCTTTATGCAATAAAGAAAGTATAAGGCATTGATTAATAAAAGCATGAATTTTTCTTGGTGTAATCGTTTCTGTATAGCAATCATAAATGCGTTTTACATAGTCTAATTCTTGCCTATCCCCATTCACCTCATCTTGACCGAAAGCCTTTTCCCACTGACGATCAAAATATTCTTCCCAATCATTCAAGACAGGTAAGGCAACTCGGAAAACGGCATCAAAAGTTTTATCTGTATAATCATGTATATTATTCCCTGCACTATCTTGTTCATCATTCACACACAAATGTGTTCGATCAAAGGGTATAACAATTTTTATTTTTGGGAACTCTACAACACCATCACTGAAACATGATTGTATTATTGTCCACACTTCTTGAACATTAGCTCGCGGCAGCCTATCTAGATTATCAAGAACAATGATTAACACATGTTTCTCAGGTATACTCTCATCAACATCATGAAAAAATTGTCGAAATACTACTGTAGAAGGTCTCTTTGTATCCGTATATTCTCGTTTGGTAGACTTTGTATTACCTTGTTTATACGCACCTATCAGCTGGTTTTTGATGTGTTCCAAATGACCCATACTAAAAAAATCTTTACGTTGTTTTCTCATTGAAATGAAAACAGCAAATAAAATACATCCTATTGGCATCAAAGATATCACATAGTTTATCCATTCAAACTTCAACGTCGTACTCAGTTGTATTGCTGCTGGTGTAAGGATAATACTGCAAACCAAGAAAAAACTTGCCCATGTAAAGGATGACTGAAGCTCTGTTTCTGTTTCAACGACTGTACCTAATGCTTTTATTTTAACGTAATTCAATTTATCTTTTGTTACTAAGAGACCATCCTCCCTATCAATAAATTCTACAATTTCCTCTATAATCGCACGACGTTGGAAATCCATCTGATGTGCCCAAGCATCGTAAATAAAGAAGAAATATTTTTTGTCTTTATTACTCAATTTCTGCTGTAGAATTTTTACTAGATTGCTCTTTCCAGAGCCCCACTCCCCCTCCAAACCAATCACATGGAGGCGCTCTATATTATCACATATTGTCTCTGCAACATGCTCTTGGGCACGTCCTGAAAACAAATCTTCTCCAATCGGTTCATTCTTTAAAAATTCAGCCAATCTTCTCACATCCTTACAGAGTAAACGCCAGCAGCATCTTGAACTATTCCATATCCATCAACCACATATTCACTCTTTGATCTAAAGCCTCTAGTAGAGTAATATATTGCTCTTTAACCTCATGATAAATATCCCGCGCCACATTTTCATCATAGGTATGCGATGATAGATTACGCTTCTCCATCATATCCAGCCACGCTTCAGCATCCGAAATCAGCCCCTGTTTCCATCCCTCTCGGATGCCGCTGCGCGGACTGTTTGCCTCGATACCTTCATACTCTAAAACGGCCTTCATCAACTTCCACGCAAGCTCAAAACAAAATTCAAAGCGCTGAATCGTCGCATCCAAATACATGTCATCCAGATCAGCTTCTTTTTCCAACGCTGTCTGCAAGCGCAATAATGCCCGATGATAATCTTCCGCTTTCAGGCGAATCTGCTCCGCTGTCATAACACTTCTCCCTGCCTCCACACAAAAAAGGAGTTTTTCCTCTCGATCAATTGCATCTCGCAGCTTTTCATTCGTTTGGTGATCGTAAAGCACAATATCGAATGTATAGGGTAAATTGCTCTGCTCAAATTCCTCCAACAAGGTGCTTCTTATGTCTTGATCGGTTTCTATCGCTAAATCGACATCGGATGTCACATGGTAATCCCCGCGTGCCCTTGAACCAAAAAGCCTAACCCGGTGGATCTGATCGCGATGCCGATCTAAGATATGATAGATTTGTTTCCATTGTGCACTCGTTAATCCATACACATCTTATCACTCCAATCGGACAATTTCAGTATTGTATATATTCTCTCTGTAAAACAAATCACCTTCTCCACAGAAGCACGCCAAGCAAAAACGGCAGTACCGTATTCTCGTGTGAGGTAGAATACGGTACTGCCGTTTAGTTTACAAATTCTCTTTATACCACTGGATTGCTTCGTTGATCCCCTTCTCGAAATCATACTCAGGCGCATAGCCGAGGTTCTTGCAGATCTTCGAAATGTCCGCTCCACTGTGGCGAATATCGCCCTTGCGCTCAGGGCCAAACACAGGCTTCAAGTCCTTCTCGAACAGTGCACTCAGCACCGCATACATCTCATTGAGGCTCGAACGCTTGCCCGCAGCGACATTGTACGCCGTCCCCGCCATCTCATGCGAGGCAGCACACGCAAGAAGATTCGCCTGCACGACATCCTCGACATAGACAAAATCCCGCGACTGCTCCCCATCGCCGTTGATCGTCGGCGGCTCATCGCGGAGCAGACACTCGATGAACTTCGGGATCACCGCCGCATACGCACCGTTCGGATCCTGACGGCGACCGTAGACATTGAAGTAGCGCATCCCGTAGCAGTCCACCCCATAGTGCATCGTATACTGATGAGCATACTCCTCCGCAGCAAACTTCGTCACCGCATACGTCGAGAGGCGATTCCCGACAATCTCCTCTCGCTTCGGCATCGTCTCGTCATCACCATAGACCGCAGCACTCGATGCGTAGGTGAATTTCTTCACCCCTTTTTTCGCCGCAGCTTCCATCATATTGACGGTCCCGACAATATTCGTCAGCGTATACTCCACAGGCTGCTCGATGCTCTCTGGCACGCTCACCGCCGCTGCCTGATGCAGCACATAGTCCACGCCCTCACAGACGCGATAACAGAGCGCCGCATCTCGGATATCCCCCTCGACAAACTCGAACTTCGGATTGTCTCGAAATCCCGCGATATTCTTCACATATCCCGTCGACAGATTATCCAACACGCGAACCCTGTGTCCCATCGACAGTATCGCCTCGCACAGATTCGATCCTATAAACCCTGCACCGCCCGTGACGAGGAACAGACTGTTATTTGGAAATGTAATCGTATGGTAGTTCATGTTTCCCAACTCCCATAGTTAATACCAATGTCATCAGACACATCGAACTCAAAAGACTTTCTTTCTCAGAGCCCACATAGTATGCTTGCACTATTCATATAAACAATTTCAGTTTCAAGAACATACACTCCCAAACGAGAATACAATCGATATTCTACTGATGCCTCATTTATACGGCCTAAAGTCAAAGTATTTCGTCAAAAGATCGTGCCTAACATGTCGTGCATCATAAAAATCTTCATCTGACATTCTCAAACAATAGGGATTATATGTTCCTGTAATTCTCAAATTGTACTCTTGAGCCATTTCATGAGCAAACATCTCTAATTCTGGTATCGAAGGATAATCATCAGAGTTAATCCGCTCCCACAAAGACGGCGCAACAGGGCACAAAAACAATTCAACGCTAATATTTTTTTTCAATAGATACTGAATAAGTTTCTCAAAAATCTCCTTACTGTAGGGATCGATATGCCCTCCCTTCGAAAATTGATATTCTATATTATAGTTTTCAGCATCTTTTGTCACATAGTCGCCCGTTCTATTCTGCGCCTCAACTGCATAGACGATACTGCCATCCGGCATATAATATATCCCCTCATAGTTTTCATTAACAATTCCCCAGCGTGCACCAATAAGGGAATGTCCTCCTTCTTTTTTCAGGGCTGCAATTGATGCTTGAAAATAAGACGGAGATAGCAATGATTTCACAGGTTCTTTCCACGAGTTTGCGGGGCCGTGCGGTCGGATTGGATCTTTTTGCTCCAATGTATCAATCATATATTGTGCATAGGGCTTTAACCCTTGACTTCTCGTAAGCGTACGATACAGCTTCTCATCAAAGAAATAAGAATCCACGCAAAATATAACGCGATGATATGTAATCTCATGCAAGTCCAGCAATGCAAACTGCGCTAAAATATCATAAAAATCTGCGCCTGACTCGCTCAAATTATAAAAACTCTGCGTACCAACAGTATCAGATCGTACTCCCATAATTAGACTTGGACCAACAGCAATGCAATCCACTTCCCTTGGCATAGCTTCAATCAAATGTCGCTTCACTTCACGTTCATTAACATTACTATGTGCAAACCACGTTTTATTTCCTGCCGCCATAGAACGTGCCATAGCCTCCGTGTTATCATGGTACAAGGCCGATGGATCTACAACATAGTTGATACCAGCAACAATCAGAGGAATCGGCAAAAGCACTAGAAATCTCAGCCACTTGTTTTGAAAACGCATCATTCACTCCTCAGAATTGAAAATAAATAAAGGTCGATTTACCAATCATGCCTGTTCCCAAGATGAGAAAAACCACGAGATAAATTGCCCCGATGCGGAATAAATAATGCCGTCCATCCATAAACCTCTGAATAGAGCTCCCCTTATTTTCCAGATACTCTGCAAATACGAGGAGCATGAGGCAAAGAAACATAAAAACAGCTTTTTTTCCATCGATTCCCGTCGTATTCAATATATCATAAAAATGTGATGCCGAAAAATTAGAAACCATATTAACAAAAACCGAGATTCCCGCAGAAACACTGCCAGCACACACAAACACCCAACAAATACAAATCAACAACAAAGTTCGTACTCTTTGTATATATGCAACAAAGATATTGTCCGATTCAAGACGCAAGCAACTCGGCCACTTTACAGTCAACGCTGAAATGCCATCACTCAGTATCAACAAGGTGCACGGAACCAACGCAGCTGCGACAAAGTAATATGCAGTACATCCATGCCAAACACCGATCAGAAACCAAAGTACTATCATGGAGAGATAGAACGGAATCTTCTTTCCTGCCTTCTTCCCCCATCTTTTCTTACACATACGTCCAAGTGCCACCATCGGTGCAGATATCTGGATTGGGTACATCACGTAGTCCTTGAACCAAAGTCCCAATGTAATATGCCAACGCTGCCAAAATTCCTGTAATGATCGCGAAAAAAAAGGCGCACGAAAATTCTCTGGCAAACGAACACCAAATAGTGCCGAAGCACCCAGTACAATATCCATACAACCAGAGAAGTCTGTATAAAGTTGTATCGCATAGCACAACGTCGCCAACACAAAATCCATTCCACCATAAGATTCCGGACTCGCATAAACAGTTGTCACCACCATAGCGAATCGCTCGGAGATTACTAGCTTCTTAAAGTATCCCCACAACATACGACGCAGACCATACTCAATATTCTCATACTGAAGGCTGAATCTTCTTGCGAACTGCTCCCTCATGGCAGTAAATCGTGTTACAGGTCCTGATATTAGCTGGGGAAAATAATAAAGAAACAATGCCACTGTCGTCGGATTACGCTCCGCTGAACACGTCTGCCAACGGACATCCAGCAGATAACCTATGGCTGACAGCACAAAATAGGACAGTCCCATAATGGGAACGAAATCCAACCAGGAAAGATTCGTATCCATCTGTAAGAGCGATAAAAACAATTCGCCCATATTAAATGCATATTTAAGAATAAACAGTGTCGCGACAAGTCCTATAATAGAGACTAGTGAATAAACATCCTTTTTCCAGCCCTCAGTTTTTTCGATGGCAATCGCACCTAAATATGTAACAAAAAAAATATACGCCATCAACAAACACATAAGAGGCTCTGAAACGGCAGAGGCTGTCAAAAAGAACATCAAGCTGGCTGTCAGCAGGATATATTTCTGAGCCCTAGGAAAAAGATAGTATAAAACGAGAGTAAGGCACAAAAACAGAAAAAATTCCCCGCTCATCAAATTCATTCTGCCGGATCACCTACTCCCCCAACTCCATGATGAGATCTACCATTTCACCCACATTTTTCATTGTTACGACTTTGCCCATGGGAATCTTAAAGGAAAATTCATCCTGCACAGACACAACCAGGTTGATATGCTCAAAGGAATCCCAGTCCTCTATGTCATTCGCTGTGGTTTCATCATGCAAAACAATACTCTCGTCATCGAATACATCACGAAAAACATTCTGCAATCTCTCATAAACTTCTTCTCTGGTCATGTTATACGTCCTCTTTCTATGTACTATTTCAAAACTATAATCTTCATCTTAGCTTTAGAGACCTTCCTTTTTTCCTGATTGTGAATACAGGCATTCACACGAATCAGGTGCAGGCTCTCATCCTTATCAGTCACCTCTCCCTCTACAAAAAGTACATCTCCGACAAATACAGGGTTCAAAAAGGATACGTTTTCCAAACTGTGAATAAGGCTATATGCACCGGGCAGATACATCCCTGCTAATGTAGAATATAAAGATGCCGTCAACATACCAAAGGAGACATGCACCGGATACTTTCCTGCACTAATCTCACGCGCATAAACATCATCTCTGTGTAAAGGGTTATTGTCCCCCGACATCTCACGAAAGGCATTCTCCATTTCTATGCTGATCTGCTGCTCAAAGGTTTCCCGCAGACCAACATATATCTCTGAAAATGTATATTTTTTCATTTTATAGCACTTCCTTGATTTCTCGGAAAATACTCCTCGCGTCCAACTGATTTTCTATCCTAACGTTTTTATGCGTTCCGTAGCCCGATGCAAAGCAATCGTGCAATCCAATTCGATGCAGCCGCATCCCAATTCCATGTGCAGACAGCACCTCGGAAATAATACTTCCCAAGCCGCCCAATATATTATGCTCCTCAACGGTAATAAACATCTGCACGTCCTGCACCATAGACAAAATATTCTCCTCATCGAACGGTTTCAGCGTATGGACATAAACAATTCTTGCATGAACGCCTTCCGCCTTTAAAAGCTGCGCAGCTTCGTATACCTCCTCTAAGATACTCCCTGTCACAAAGATACAGAGATCCCCCCCTTCCTGCAAAACATCATTTTTACCGACTTGAAAATCATATGTTTCATCGAAAAATTCTTTTTCATGATTCATTCCAATGCGGGTATAGACAGGGCCAATATGTTGATAAGCCGCCTCCACACACTTCGATACCTGATACGGCGTTGCCGGCGACAGAATCATGAGATTTGGCAGTGCGCGCAGCACAGCAACATCCTCCGTTGTATGATGCGTCGGTCCCAAAGAACTCCATGAAAGACCGCTCCCCATTCCTGTGATTTTAACATTCAAATTTTGAAAACACACATCATCGCGGATAAACTCTAAAGAACGATATGCAAGAAATGCCCCTGCAGTATAGACAAACGGAATTTTTCCGACCGTAGCCATCCCTGCAGCAGCGGCAACCATATGCTCCTCGTTAATTCCAAAATTGCAAATCTGATCTGGAAAATTATGACGAAACATCTCATCGTAACCTGTACCACTGTCCGCAAGAAGGTGAATGACTTCCCGATCACGCTCTGCAAGTTCCATTAGTTTCCCCATATAGGCGCTCTGCATGAATCAGCCCTCCCACTCTGCTTCAGAAATGCCTAATTCTTCCTGAAAGACCTTCCTCTCTTTGCGATTGGGCAGCTTAAAATGCCAGTTGGGATTCTGTTCCATAATGGATACGCCTTTCCCCTTGATCGTATGTGCCAGAATAAATCGAGGCTTCCCTTTCACACCTTCACGAGAAAAATGGTCTCTCATCACCGTTATATCATGACCATCCATCTCTTCAACACTCCAGCCAAAGGATGTCCATTTCTCCATCCACCGGGGTGCACCAATAATGCGGTCAATTCGATCCATTTTCTGAATCTCATTGCAATCCAAAATCACAACCAGATTATCCAATTGATGCGCTGCTGCGGACATTGCCGCTCCCCATACAGCCCCCTCCTCGCATTCACCATCACCAAGGACAACATACACTTTAGCGAGACTGTGATTAAGCCGAAGAGCCATAGCAATTCCGGCAGCAAACGAGAGTCCGTGTCCAAGAGAACCCGTTGTAGCCTCTACCCACTTGCTATCACGCATACACGGCTCACCACCAATGCAGCCTTTGAGCTGAAGATATGACGAAAATTCATCCTCTCTCATAAACCCCATATGTGTCAGAATAGCATAGAGTGCCAAACCTGCATGTCCCTTGCTCAAAATCAGACGGTCCCGATCTGCCCACATAGGGTCATCACGATTCAAGCGCAGGATTCCCCCTGCATACAAAGTATATAAAATCTCAAGACAAGAATATGAAGATGCAAGATGAGCCATCCCGCCACGATATCCTGTAACAGCAATTTGTTTGCGCAGCATCCTCAATGTAGCTGTTGTCTTCTCATCCAAATTCAGTCACCTCATCCGGATCAATGCCGACACCACCGCAATAGGGCATCTTACTCAAGCTCGACTTTTCGTCCGGGGTCAGGGAAAAGTCGAATATATCCATGTTCTCTGCCAAACGAACAGAACTGCTCGTTTTAGGGATCACTACAAAACCTTGTTCCACAGCATACCGTAAACAGATCTGTGCAGGTGTCTTATCATGCGATTTAGCTATCGTGCTGATCAACTCGTGTGAAAGGATCTGACCATTCCCCAACGGACTGCTGGCCTCGATACAGATATTTTTTTCCGCACAAAATGTCGTCGTATCACTTTGCATCATACCGGGGTGAACCTCAATTTGATTCACCATAGGCTGAATTTCCGCAGTGTTTCCCAAAGCCTCTAAATGATGCGGCTTAAAATTGCATACACCGATCGCGCGCACATATCCGTCCCGATATAGAGACTCCATGCCACGCCACGTGCTTGCATTCTGCGCCTCCCAGTCTGAATACAACTTAGGAGAAGCAGGCCAGTGCACCAGATAGAGATCCAAATAGTCCGTTTTCAGTTTTTTCATAGAGCGTTTACAGGCTTCACGAACCTTTTCATAACCGCGACAGGAATTCCAAACCTTATCCGAGAGGAACATCTCTCCTCGTGGTACAGATAACTTCTCCAGAGCCTTTCCAATCCCAATTTCATTGCCATATGCTGCAGCGGTATCAATAAGACGATACCCCATGTCATATCCGCGCTCAATGATATTCGCTAAGACCTCTCTGTCATTGATCTGCCATGTACCCATTCCAATCTGCGGCATCAAAACGCCATTGAGAAGCCTAACTGTCTGCATGAACCTCAATCACCTGATTTCTGTTCTTATAGTCGTTTGTAATCAAAAATTCCCAAACAGTGTTTCCGTTCTCGTCCTCTTGGATTTTTGTGAATCCTTGCTGACCATAAAAGCCCTTCACCATACCATTTTTAGCCGTAGGATAATAATAGCCACGGAGACATCGAACACCACGTTCACGACATTTTCCGACAAGTTCATCCATCATTGCGATTTCCATATCCCTCTTCAGTACACGGCAGCTCATCAGCCACAAGTCAATATGGAATAATGTGGCATCTCCTTGATCCACATGACCAAACACGACAGACACGACACCATTATCGCCAAATCGATCCTCTAATTTCCCATATAGCGTGATATATTCGGGATTATTCACATATCCTTCCATATCCGCCTGACTGCATCGCTTTGTTGTCAAGTTGAACTGATTGCTTTTATTTGTAAGCTGTGCAATGCGAGACATATAGACGGGAGAAAAGGGTGCTATCTCCGCTTTCATTTGAAGAGAACGAAGATAGTCCGAATAATCCGCGTAGCTTTCCTGCGATTTTTTTCGAGAAATGTTTTCTTGATACATTTCTGTACGCTGCACATCTTCTGCAGACAGCTGCATTGCCTCAAAATAGCCGGAACGATCCAATACACTGATAAACTGCGCAGGATCATCAACCTCCGGAATTTTGACATCTGAAACCCGAGTCCTCACAATATCACGCTCAACGGGATTATCGTCTACGAAAACAAGTGTATCTGTTCCTATATTTAATTCCTGTGCTATCTGCCGAATATTACAATCCTTATCTTCCCAATTTGCTTTAATTACAAGAAAGTCCTCCGGTCTCAAAGTGCTATCCGGTCGATTCAACCCTGCCAGTGCATTTTCTATATCATTCTTAGAGTTAATTGCAAGGAGAATACCTCGCTCCTTGTATTCCTTAATATAAGTTTGGAACTCACTATAAAGCTGCCCCATAGATGTCTCTTGTCCAATTTCAATATTATCAGCACCATCATCACCGACAATGCCGCCCCATAATGTATTATCAAGATCAAGGACAAGAGCTTTTTGTGACTTCCCGTAAAGCGATTTTATCATATTTGACAGATTGTAGGCAAGTTCCGGGATGGCTTCAACGGCGCAAGCATATTTATACATATGCCATGCGTATGGATCTGCCCATTGCTGCAGTCCATAACAGGAAGCCATATAGTGAATATCATGAATATAGAAACTCTCATGGGATTGTGCGTATTGACAAAACTTTTCATTCAGTGTATTAACAAAACGCACACGACCATGAGGATCAGAAAAATCATTATTCCCAAGGAGTCGATAAAATGGCAGCTCAAAATTATTCTGGATCAAAGGGCAGTGATAGTCAGCTGCTATTTTTTCCCACAGTTGTACATAGGGTCGATATATTTCATCCACAAGTGCATCAATATCTATCAAAGGCTCTTTAGGTGAAGGAAACCTATGGATATTGCGCGAACTTGTGTGAATATAGATGATATCCGGCTGAAACTCCGATAGTGCAGGATTATCAAATATAACATCTTGCCAATACTGATTATACTCCGACTCATAAAACGAAGGTATGATACCTGCATCTAGGAGAAACAACTCTAACATATCACGAACATCATGTGTTGTGGACCCCCCGAGGATTGCAATGCGTTTTTCAACACACATTTCTCCTTCAAGCTTCTCCATCAGCATCTTCTTTATTTTTTTGCGCTTCTTCAACAACTTGACAGAATCTACCGGATAGGTCAATATACGCTTCATTTTATTTTCCTCACTCAAACTTCGCATATCAAAAACATATGTCAAACCTTGAAAATTCTAGTTCTATAGGTACAAAAACACATCCCCTATGCACATTTTCACAGGTTTTGTGCCAGTAACATCACCAGTTCTGCTAGAGAATCAGTGAAACATAGTGAATAATCACATCCGCAGACACAATTTTCACAAATTGCAGTGAAAAACAGAGTACAACACCGCCCCGTTGCTCCCTTTCCTTCCCCGAATTTTCCGTTTGGACGAGAAATTCGGGAACATGGGCGCACTTATCCCATTATCATACAAAACGCACTCTACCTTCCCGCCTTCAAACACGTAGCGAGATTCGCCAACGCAAAGAGCAGATAGTATTGGAGCAGGTTCTTCCTGAGTCCACGATACCTTGTCTTACCCGCATGGAACATCCTCTTCACGATCAGAAACGGACTATTTGGAATATAAATCACTGTTCACCACCAAAGTAGTTAAAGAAATCAAGCAACATCCCGCTCTCATGATCCTGCGGCAGTTTCCCGGCCAATTCCTTCAACGTATCGACATTCATGCCTACCTGATCATATTTGCAGTACTCTCGAATGAGCATCAGCGGATTTACTTCATAGGCAGCAGAGACTTTATGAATTTCCTGCAAATAACTGCTGTGAAATCCGGAGATGCCGCATTCTACATCAATAGGGTTGATTCCACGATTCTTCACCAGAGGATAGACATACTTTTTACTGAGCAACAGCATTTTTATTTCATCAACATGGAGATCACAGCCCATTTTCTGCAGGCATATGGTGAGTTCCTCCAGAGATGTGTTACCCGCACTTCTTCCTAGTCCCTGCAGGGAGCAATCGATAAAGTCAATCCCAAGCTCGACGGCATACAAACTATTTGCGAGTGCCATCCCAATATTATTATGCCCATGAAAGCCTGTCTTGATATTGCTGATCTGCTTGATGGCATTGAAATATCGCTCCACATCGGACGGCAGCATGCCACCGGCAGAATCTACAATATAGACCAAATCACTGCCCCACGACTCTGATTTCCGCACTGCATCCTGAAATTCTTCCAATGACGATGCATAGGACTTCATGTAGTTTGATGCAACATAGAGCCCCAGCCTCTTTGCTTCTTTGATATAGGCTTCCGTCTTGTCAATGTCTTCTACATTGCAGCCAATACGAATAAAGCTACACCCATAATCTGCTGCCAGTTTAATATCATCCAGTTCGGCAATGCCAGGGATGCAGAATATGCCATATTTGATACGATGCAGATTCTTTTGCGCACATTTCAGATACTCTTCATCGTTATGAAGTGCCTCCCATTTCTTAATACGGTCAGCACCAAGCCCCATCCCATGGCCGATCTCTGTATAGTGAAAGCCTAGATCCTCTACTCCTTGACAGATGTGTTTCTCATCTGCAGTGGACATCTGGAACTTGACAACATAGCTGCCATCACGGCAGGTAACATCCATGATCTCAAATTTATTATTCATCGGGAAGCGACTCCTTGACGCAAAAAACTCTTGGGCGCACTTTCAGCAATTCTGTGAAAAAATCGTAGTATTTCTGTGTCGAAAACGCTAGGATTGTTCCCTTCCCCAGATTCACCTGCTTCGACACATTCTGTGCCTTACATAGTTCATCAACACGTTCCATAGACGGGGCATCATCCGCTCCGTCAAACACAAAATGTACGGCATAATCTTTTTTTACAATACCATGGATTATTGTCTTTCCATTGAACGCTTTATTATATCTATAAGAAACATTATTGTTCCGCTCGATAAAGTGTATAAAGGTAGATCCGGAATCAAAATTCATGCAGATAATCTTGCCGTTATGCTGCATAAATTTATCCCAAAAGCAACTCTTCCCAAAAGCCTCATGGATATTGCTCTGCATATACTCTGCCATATGCTTTCCAACACCGCATACGGAGAAATTCGGATCTAACGTGCGATTATTCGGATATGTTTTTCTCATATACTCGGACAGCATACCACAGTTTGTCTTTGTTTGATAGGGATCATACACTTCATTATGGCAGTAAGAATACGAAAATGTTGGTGTAACAACAGTTCCCTCATCCCCGATGACTGATCGAATTACAGTCAGGAACATCTCACAAAGCTGATCGGCAGAACGGCATCCCTCCAAAACACCAAAAAATCCGAGGTTGCTGTGAATGAACACATCATCCCCCTTGTCGATCCCAATATCCATAAGCGCTTTTGTGATATCTTGAGTCGTATAATCTCCCCTCATTTTTCTGCTTCCTCTGCCAAAGCCTTGGCAAGACCACGAATAGTGGAAAAAGCGCGATCCTGAAACCGATCGTTGTCAAAAGATACGCCAAATTCGTCCTCAATGTCGGACATCAACGTAATAAAGGCAAACGAGTCAATGTATCCCAAATCAAAAAAATTCTCGTCGAGGTGCTCCTTGATTGCAGCCTCGGCAGCTCCATGTGCAGCAAACCAATGTATGACCCAATTCAAGTGGTTCATCTTTACTCCTCCAGCACAATTACTCTTGACGGAGCACCGTCACAATCCCTTAGTTTCAAGGGAAGCGGAAAGATTGTATGAGACTTCGTGAGATCAAGCTGATCCGTATTCGTCAAATATTCAATAATCGTCACATCCGATTTCAAGAGAATCTTATGTACGGGTGAATCGTCCATTTTTCCGATTGCAGCTCCGGTATCGGGAGATGGTGTATCGAGTGCAAGAACACGCATACCGCCATCGACGAGATACCGCGCAGCATCTTCCGAAAAGAACGGAAAATCTTTGTAAAACTGTGTGGTCTGCCAGTGGCGGAACCAATCGAAACGAAACAGCATCCGTTTTGTTACAGCAAGGGGTTTTACATCCTGCAGGGAAACAATATCTCCCGTACCTTTATGTGTCATATTGACAACCTGGCATGAACCACAGATTTTGTCCAAATCAACCTGATCGATTCCTGCCGTCCTATCCAAAAAATGCAGTGGGGCATCCATGTGTGTTCCCGTATGACTGCCCAGCGTTATGCTATGCGTATTTCTTCCCACCGTCGCAAGCGTTCCAAGCGGCGCAAGCTTTACTTTTTCGTGCCACGGTGTGCCGCACGTCATACAGTTCTTATCTATGGTGTAGCTAAGATCGATGATCTTCATATCAAGCCCTCTCTTTCTTGATAGAAATCAATTCTACCAATTCCCCATTCTCTCCTTCAGCAAATGCAATATTCATCCATCGTTCTTGTACTTTGATAGGGGATATCTCCGAGATTGGAAAACCGGCGGCAGCACATTGAGCCAGATGTTTTTGGATATTATCGACAAAGATCCCGATCGATGAAAATCCGGCAATATCCAGAAAAGGCTCTCTCGCACACATAGAATTCTCAGAGAGTTGAATAAAAATCTTGTTTTTATCCAAAAACGGAGATAGAACCAAATGTTTCATATTGTTTGCCTCTTTTGCTCCAAGAGAAAGAAAAAATCTGTGGGCAGCCGGTATGTCAGAAACTTCCCAAAAGATCGTATCATCCTTGAATGATAAGGTTTTCGTGTTCGGAAGAACCTCCGGATATTGGGTGATTTCGATCGGAATGCCTCGGCCATTCGGAGCAGTTGGAGCGAGCATAATAATATTATGCTTTGGACTCTTAAATTTCAAATACTTCATCTTACACGGAATATTATTGAGTTCTATGTCCCGAAAAACCTCTATGTAATGTGCGGGAACATACCTCGCCGCCTCCACTTCACTGGAACACGAGAATGAAATATGATCAAACTTTAGTATCATATTGCTCCTCCACAATGTTTGCAATCGCACGTTTATCTACTTTACCGTTCAGATTCTTGGGAAGTGACCTCATACGCTCAAGAAAATCTATTTTGCTGTGTTTACCAAGTACGCTTACAATCATATGGTTAATGTCTGTTATGCCGTATTCCCTAGCAGCAACGTAGCAACATACAATCATTTCTTCGCCGCGAATCAACGCAGAGGTAACGGCGCACTCAGAGATATCTTCCTGTTCGAGTACGGTGTTTTCAATATCTCTCGGATTGACATTATAACCACCTCTAACAATGACCTCTTTTTTTCGTCCTGCAATGACGAGATTTCCATTGTCATCAAACCGCCCAAGATCACCTGACAAATAAAATTCATCGTTCATATAGAGGGACGTGTCTTCATTGGTATACCCTAGAAACATCCAAGGCACACTGATCTGCAGTTCACCATCCTCGGAACAGCGAATTTTTACGCTAGGTAAAAGTCGCCCAACCGTATGTCTTGATATATACTCCTCTGGAATTTCCGTCGAAATGAACAGGGTTTCCGAGAGTCCATAGCTTTGATAAAGCCGGATGCCATATTTTCCTTCCACTTCATCCCGCAGATTTTTATCCAATGGCGCTGTTCCGACACTGATCCTTACGTTATGCTCATGCAGATACGCCTTCATCGCGGCGCGCTTATCCATCATGTTGGCAATGCGAAGCATGGTCGGGGATAACCATAGTGTATTAACCGAGCCCTTCTTGATATTATCCCAAAAGGAAAACGAACTTTTCATCGAAAAACGCTGAAGTACGACAATACAGCCGCCCATAAGATACGGCATGATGACGGTATTCAATATGCCGGCCATATAGGTCATCGGCATACAATGTCCCATGACCGTGCGGTGATCATATTTGAGCATGATGCCAAACTCATACGCCGCATGAAACAAATTCGACGCCGTATGTCGAACGCCCTTCGGCATTCCTGTACTCCCAGAAGTATAGGTGATTAAAAAAAGTTTGTCAAAATCCACGCGTTCCCATAAAAGCCGCGTGGATTTTTTTTCTGCATATACTGGGAAAGACACGAGCTTCTGGACTGCATTATTGTCCAAGAAAAAAGCCGCAGAATGCAGCTCCCTGATCCGCTGGATCTCTCCGATTTCTTTTTCTGGATCAATCGGGACCATCACTTTCCCTGAAAAAAGCCCCGCAAAATATAAGATTACAAGTTCTGCAGAGTTATCTGCACAAATAAGAACCTCATCTGCCATATGTTCTTTCATATAGGCGGACAGGAAATTTACTGCAGCAGAAAACTCAGCATTGGTATATTTTCTTTCACAAATGTTGTCATTAAGAACAACATGCCCTGGTGGAATCGAATCCAACAGCTGCAAAATATGAGAGAATGCCCCTTGCATAAAGAATGCTCCTATGACCTAGACAATTTTTATACTACTCGTAGCAATTCAGCCTCTTTTAATCGCCGAATAATAGGGATCAATTGATTTACAGATACTCCGATTCGCTCACTGATCTCTATCAGATCATGCTTCCCGTCTGCATAGGCAATGAAATCCACCATTGCCGCGATCCCATCATAACTGCCCTTCTGACTAACCGTTGGATACAGACCGCGTTTCCCTAGCTGCGGTTCACCGAGAACCATCATCTGATATTTTTCGTTGGCTTCTAGTGTCTGAATGACTTGCGTCATGACCTCATAACTGCCCTGAAAGCCCTCTGGGGAGACCAGTGTCATATCATCCGCTGATGTATGATACTCAGGATATTCTCCAAACTTAGAGCGGCAGTAGCATACAACAGGTAAATCGATACCAGGCGCATTGTACTGGCGTTCATCTGAACCACGCTCCAAAAAAGAATACGTCGTATAGTCGTCCACATGGTAGCGCAGCACATTCTTCAGCACCCGATCCGCAAGTGTGTCAGCATACCTCGTCTCCACAATGGAATAGGCTCGATCATCACCGACACAAGAGAGATTGAAGCCGGCTAGCATTGTCGCCTTCATATGAGCCAGATGATCTTCCGTACTCATATAGCTGATCGATCCGATCGTTTCTGGAATAAAGATAAAACGATAAGTGTATTTGCGCCGTTCCATACTTGCAACAAACCGAATCAGCTCCGCCGCAAGTGCGGGACCCGAGCATTCATTGTTTGCCATCGACGGATGACAGATGTAGGTAGAGAAGAAAATCTCCTGCTCCATCTCACCTGGGATAACTGCCTCTGCATAATTTAATACACCGTCAAACAGCTCACTGTCGATATACATGTGATACTTCCCATGAGCAAGTGTATCTTTTTGACATTCACTCATACAGAACCCATAACGCTCCTTGTAGTAGGATGTAACATAGGGGATTACGTTGGGCTGGTTCCGCTCTGTATAGATATACTCCTTCAGTTCATCCAGATCCACCCAACGATCCACATGGGTTGAATACCCCATAACATGCAGGTTATTTTCCTGCATATCAACAATACGGTTTCCCGCCTCATCCTCAATATAGGCCTCCTGAATACGCCATTCCTTTGGAACTGTCCAGTCAAAAACAGGCGTACCCGAGGGAATTTCGTGAATATGCAGTTGAGCATTGGTTCCGGTTTCAATATATTCCTTCAAATCCGCAAACGTACAGCGAACGCCCCCTCCCGTGATACTTCTGCAATACGGGAATATCTTTTTTGCCAGATTGTATATATTCTGTCCTTTATGATGTACCGATAACATATACGGTTCTCTCCTTTCTATCCACAAGAGCATTTTTCATGATGACAGCACGATCTCAACATAGTCCTGTACAAATTTTTGAAGAGCTGTCTCATTTCTTCTCTTCAATACCTCAACGTCTTCATCCAGTGCCGGCTGCTGCAACATATCCCACATCTTCTTCGCTAAATCTTCAGGATCTTTTGGATTGAAAAACACACCTTTCGACGGTGCTTGCTCTCTGTGTACCTTCAGATCTGACAGCAGTATCGGTTTCCCCCGATATTTTGCCTCCTCTACTGTGGTACTCCACCCTTCAAAAAACGAAGGGTTGATATACCCCAAAGAGCCCTCTGCCAAGGCCTGCACATCTGCATAGGGAATCATGCCCAAGATCAAATATCGGTCGCTGAGTTCGTGTTCCTTAACGAACGCTTCGATCGCAGCAAAGTGTCCCGGTGCTCGATAATCATGCGTATTCCCCGTTGATACGACGCGGACAAACTTTCCTTCTTCCTTTAGAATACGGAGTGCTTCTAGAACCACCTTATGATTTTTATGTTTCCAGTATTGATTCGGCAAAAAGAAATACTTTCCTGTAATGCCATATTTCTCCTCAACCAAATTCACCTGTTTGGGCGAATCAAAATCCAAAACGGGAGCAAAACGCAGGACACATGCTTTTTCTTTATACTGTGGGTAATATTTTATAAAATCAGCCTTTGCGGTCTCACTGCTGAGGATCACCTTATCCATACATTCTGCTATATGCTCAAATTCTGCATCTCGTCCAGAAAGCTCTTCTTTTGAAAAAAATTCCGGCAGATACTTGTGTTGAAAGTCCGGAATCCATGCGATATTTTTTACTCCCGAACACCGAACGGAATCCGGCGCATGGGAGAGAACTCCGACACCATGACAACGAAGATGCCGCGCCAGAAATCGATCTTCATGAAAAAATTTCATCCCCAGTTTTCGCACGAACCAAGGAAGTGTCCATCGTGCAGGAAATGATACAGATACAAACTCGATATTCTTTGACAGATCACGAAACGCATCCATATCCTGCCCTTCGGGGAGAAACACCTTGACACGAATAGAGTCCGATGCATATCGCGAAATCGCAGTAAGGAGATTCCGATAGTAATTTACTCCGCCAAGCCAGTTGTTCGATAGGTCAAGCACGAATGCTACGGTCACCATACTCCCGATACCACCTTACATACTCTCTAATCCCTTGTGTCAAATCGACAGACGGATGCCATCCCCATTCGGACACCGCAGCAACATCCGCCACATAATGATTTGGATTCCCTGCATTGACTTCTCCACCGAAGGCCGGCCGCTCTTGCGCCCCATAAGCTTCAAAAAGGATGCCCAAAACCTCTTTGATCTTCACTGCATGACCCGTTCCCACATTGACAACGGGACATTTGGACGATGCCTTTTCCCCTGCAATTAGAAATGCCTGCGCCACATCGGAAACATGAACCCAGTCCCGCGTCTCCTCACCGGTCCCCCAAAAGGTATTGATGCCCTGTGACAGCTTGCTGCAAGCATCCCACAGCAACTGTTTTTTCAGACCGTTCCCGTATACCGAAAACAACCGAAGCACCGCAGCACGAACCCCATATTGCTTCGCATACATGTCACACAGCTCTTCCACGATGCTTTTATGCACGCCATAGGGAGAAATCGGATTAGGCGTCATGTCCGTCGTCAACGGAAGCATCTCTTGATTGCCGTAAATTGCCGCACTGGATGGGTACAGCAGTCGTGTCTGTGGAGAGAAAACACGAATGTATTCGAGCACATAATGCGTTGTCCAAACCGTTCGCTCAAAATCCTTCATTGGATTGAACAGAGAAAAGCCGACCGATCCGCTGCCTGCACAGTGAATGATAATATCCACATCAGAAGCATAGCTTTGAAGCGAATCCATGTTAACATCAGCATTGTGCCACTCATCAATTCCCCATACTTTTGCCTCAGATACACTCCATGTTCCATGTCCCAATCCAATGACGTAAAAGCCAGCATTATGATAGGTTTTTGCTGTGTACCTTCCAATAAAACCATAGGCACCTGTCACCAAAATGTGCTTCACCCAATCCCTCCTCAATGCTGCAGTTTTTTCACCTCACACGCCGGATTTCCTGCCACAACAATCCATGCAGGCACATCATGTGTTACCACGGCACCAGCGCCAACAACTGCGCCTTCGCCAATCGTAACACCTTTTAAGATGATCGCATTCATGCCAATCCAAGCCTTATCACATATCCTAATTGGTGCAGTATTCACCTTAGACCAATCTTTGTTTGCAATGAAATTTCTTCCTGCATGAAAATCTTCATTTTGCTGACGAATATCTTCAACCCGATCCCGCCAATCCAAGGAATGTGAGTCATGGTCGTAAATGCAAACCCCCCAAGCAATGGTTACATCATTACCAATTTCAATCTTACTGCGCGAAATCAGCCACGTTCCACTGTTGATAAAGGAACGATCTCCTATAGAGACAAAGCCTTGGTCAGACTCAAAGACAAACGTGCACCCTAAGATGCAATCATCCCCAATAGAAACACGTTGTTTACCATGATCAATACGGCAATCAATACGTGCACTATCCATAAACGAAGATGCTTTTCCTATTTTTACGAAATAGGGATGTCGATCAATTTCTCTATGTATATCATATCCCAATCGTTTTCGTAACCATTGCAGAAATGCTCTTAACATATATTCTCACTCCAACGGATGGTCATCCGACAATTTTTTTATAATCTGAGCTGGATTTCCACCGACAATGACACTGGGTGGAACATCCCTAATCACAACAGCGTGAGCGGCGATCACTGCACCTTCTCCTATTGTTACACCTTTCATGACGCATGCACCAAATCCAATCCATACATCATCCTTAATGCAAATTTCCTGACCATTCAGATCAAAATTTTTAGGAAAACCGTTTTTTATAATAGATAAGAAATGATTATGCCGTGCTTTCTTTTCTACCGGATGATCATTAGAGTCATGTATATCGACATTGTGTGCAATTAGCACGCGGTCGCCAATAGAAATCCTCTTCTCAGACCAAATTCTCGTTCCCTCTCCAATATAACAATCATCGCCAATTTGAATTTTTCCTCTATATGGATAAACTAAAAGTTCTCCACGAATATGGGTTCCTCTCCCTATCAAAATATTATCACTTTCATTTGACATATTTATTATTTTGGATTGTCGATAAAACTTAGTGTTACTCCCCACAATACAACGTTTTTGTTGTAACCTATTATGAATATGTTCCCATAAATTTATCATGCGACATAATAAACGAAGTATCACAGCATATAGCATCTATCATCGCACCTTTTCCTCAAAAGCACATTGCTTTTGATGTTATTGTTAAGATTCTCCCTCTCTCTAACCTAAGGTTGTAACAGTTTTCGTATGCTGTTCTTCCCTTTGCTTGCCAATCGCCTAAGGAAACTCTGTTTCTGTCTCTCAAAAAAGAGGCGGTGGCGTGCTCTTGCAAGGGGAAGTTCTTGGATCTCTAAAGGAAAATATTGTATTACATCCATATTGACAGCGGAGTCATATAGATTGGTCGTACCACAATGCTCGCCCGTTCCATCCATACCGACATTCAGCGTAAGTGAGGTTCTTGGTGTCAGGGTCAGTCCCTGATTCCGGAAAATAGCAGCATACCAGAAAACAGCCCACGTGTATAGTTGACCTTCCTCATTGGCTATGACTTGTTGCCAAACGTCCACTGCACCCTCAAGATTGAACCGATAGATATCATCTTTTGTAAATTCTTGTATTAACTTCTCCGGTTCTCTCTCGAAATGTGACCATGCATCCTTCCACGTCGCCCATCCCCAGCAATACCCATAATGCATGAAAAAGACTTCAGGTAAATCCTCCGTTGCGAGCGGATACATGTAAGCAGAGATATTCATAACCCGCGGAGATCCCTTGTATATCTCAAGCGCATCATTCATGTACTTCAGGAAATACTTTGATGTAACAATGTCATCCTCAAGAACGATGATCTTCCCATATTGATTTACAATCTGCGTCACACCATTCATGATATTGCGTGCAAGCCCCCAATTCTCCTCACGAAGAATGATATGGACTCCACGAAATCCATCAATCGTATGGAGATAGTCGCGCACCGCCTGTACAGCTTCGGCCGCCGTCTCCGTCTTTGGCGCATCGGAGTATATATAGAGCACACTTTCCTTTGCATAGAGATTTTCCCGAAGAGCCTCCACCGTCTGCTTTGTATGGTCAAGGCGGTTATAGGTAAAAAGTACAATCGGCGCAAGATTGTTCATATACTCTGCATGAGCATTCTCGTCATGATCCCATACCAAGTCGGCGTAGTTCAAATCAATCACCCATTCAATCGAAAGATCGTCTGCACTGCATCGAAGTCACGCCAGTCTGCATGGATGCAGTTCCAGCCACATGGAGAGCTGCAGCAGCATCCATTGCTGCCAAACAGCATTCTGGTCTTTCATAATCGCTTGTACACCATCGAAATCAAGAACATCAAAGATCTTTCTGTCTCGTTCGTGCAGATAAACCGAAGTCATCTCCTTCACCTTGGGTTCCTGCAGCCATGCGCCGAACGGTGGCGAAAATCCGTTTTTGGCAAAGCCCTTTACCGCATCCGTCCAGCGATTGCCCAAGGCTTTTCGCATGATGTACTTCGCGGACTTCTCGCGCACTTTCATCGAAAATGGCAGACTGATCGCAAACATTGCCAATTCGACATCACAGAACGGCGTCCTGCTTTCAAGAGAAACCGCCATCGTCGTTCGATCCGATTTGACGAACCCGTTGCCCGGAAGATAGTCGAGCAAGTCAATGCGGATTGCATCATCAAGCGCGTTCCCTCCGAGAAGTCCCTCGTTCAGCCAATAATCATCGCCAAGCGGTGCAAGACCGAGCGCATGTGCCTGTTCCTTACTGAGCAGTCGAAACGTGCTCCGTGCGTAATCCGCAATGTTTTGTGGAGCATCCGCATAGATGTCGAGAGCACGCATACGAATCTCCGTATCACGCACAGCAGATGACTGTCTGTCCATAGAGCACAGTGTTTTCAGTTTTCTTTTTACACGCTGCGCGAAATGAGCTGCCTGAAGCCGTCGTCGATATAACGAGATGGAAATATTTTGTTCCTCAAAACGCCGTGCATAGGCGAATGCGGAATATTTGGTATCGTAGCCGCCCAGCATCTCATCGCCGGCATCTCCGGTCAGAACGACCTTAGCATGCTTGCGCGCCTCCTTCGCGATCAGATAGGCAGGAATCGCAGCAGGATCGGCAAACGGCTCATCGAAGATTTCCTGCATCTTTATCAACATCGATGCCGTATCAAAATCAATATCTCGCACATTAATATGGTTCGTTCCATATCGTTCCGCCATCGTATGTGCAATCGGCGACTCGTCAATCCCTTCGCGAAAGGAAAACGAAATGGTCGTCAATTTCGGCACATAGTCCGATGCAATCGCAACAACAGAGCCGGAGTCCAGTCCGCCGGAGAGAAACGCTCCCACAGGGACATCGGCGACCAGCTGCCGCCGAACCGCCTGATGAAAAAGCCGCGAAAACTCCTCGACAGCCTCCTCCTCCCCGATTTTCGTATTCGTCTCGGGAAGTGTCCAGTACCGTTCGACCTCAATGCACCCTGCACGATAGCAAAGCGAATGCGCGGGCGGCAGCGTAAATATGTTCTTATAAATTGTAAGTGTCGGATAAATATATGAGTAATTCAAATAATGCGAGACTGCACGCATATCCAGGACAGGGTCAACGAGATTGCTTGCTAGGATCGACTTGATTTCTGAGGCGAAGATCAGCTCTCCATTTCGTCCGACAGCATAGTAAAACGGCTTCTCTCCGAATCGATCACGCGCACAAAAAAGACGTTGCTCCCGATCATCCCATAGAGCAAAGGCAAACATGCCCGGCAGATGCGAAAGCATCTGTCCGCCATATTTCTGATAAAGCGCAAGGAGAACCTCCGTATCTGAGTTGGTGTGAAAGGCCGTCCCATCTGCGTAAAGTTCCTCACGAATTTCACGAAATCCATAGATTTCCCCATTGAACACAACGCCCATATCATTGTGTTCCGAGAGCATGGGCTGCCGCCCGGACACCATGTCTACGATGCTAAGACGCACATGTCCGAGAGCACAGTTTGAGAACATATACACGCCCTGCTCGTCCGGTCCACGATGTCGGATCGTGTCAAGCATTGCATCAACACACTCTTTCTCCTCACTTGCTCCTGGACGTACGATCCCCGCAAATCCGCACATACGCTCTCACCTCCTGGCCTAAGACCCTAGTCTCTTCTAAAAATATCCCGTGTGTAGACCTTGTCCTTGACATCAGACAACTCTGCCGACCAGCGATTCGCTACGATGATATCGCTCCCCCGCTTAAACTCCTCGATATCATGGAGAATCCGGCAGTGAAACAGTTCCGCTTTCTCCGCCATTGGCTCGTAAATAACGACCTGCGCGCCCTCTGCGCGGAGTCGCTTGATAATCCCCTGAATCGCCGAAGCACGGAAATTATCGGATCCTGTTTTCATCGTCAATCGATAGATGCCTACCGTCCGAGGCTCTTTTGCAAGGATCATCTCGGCGATGTGATCTTTTCTTGTATGATTCGCCTGCACAATAGCAGTGATAAGATTTTGCGGTATATCTTTATAATTTGCTAAAAGCTGCTTTGTATCCTTCGGCAGACAGTACCCTCCATACCCAAACGAAGGATTGTTAT
Source organism: Selenomonas sp. oral taxon 920 (assembly GCF_001717585.1). NCBI lineage: Bacteria > Bacillati > Bacillota > Negativicutes > Selenomonadales > Selenomonadaceae > Selenomonas > Selenomonas sp. oral taxon 920. Next base: position 498,947 of record NZ_CP017042.1, on the reverse strand, counting down.
AGTCCATACCGATGCGCGGATCGAGGCATACGCCCTCAATAATCTGCCCACTGTCCAGACCGCGCAGTTCCGCATAGCTGTCCAGCTCGTTAAAGTACGCCACACGAAGAGCAAGATAGGTGTTCGCAAAGAGCTTGACTGCCTCTGCTTCCGTTGACTCCATAAAGAGCACCGGCACATCTTTTTTTATCGCGCCTTCAACCAGTAATTGTGCAAATAGCTTTGCCGCCGCCGTCTGTGCACCGATGATGATGCGCGACGGATAGAGATTGTCATGAAGAGCCTTCCCCTCGCGCAGAAACTCCGGCGCAAAAAAGATATTTTCACACGTATAATGTCGCTGGAGCGACTTCGTGTAACCGACCGGCACAGTGGACTTAATGACAATATGAGCATTCGGATTGATCGCGAGGATCTTCTTCAGCGCATCCTCCACCGATGATGTATCGAAAAAATTCCGCTTGGGATCATAGTCCGTCGGCGTTGCTATAATGACATATTCCGCCCCACAAAACGCTTCCTCGGGATCTGTTGTAGCACAGAAGGACAATGCTTCCTTACGAAGATACGCCTCAATATCTGCATCGACAATCGGCGAACGTTGCTGATTGAGCAGCGCCACCTTGGCAGGATCAATATCATACGCACACACATCATGATTCTGTGCAAGCAAAAGACCGTTCGACAGTCCTACATAACCTGTACCCGTGATTGCGATCTTCATATTTCCCTCTCTATGACTTTGTCGGACAACAAGTAAATGGTATATTCAGCACTGACGAAAAACACTCTCTTTTGGCGACTGATACTGCACTGTTATATATCGAGGCATTCCTAAACAAGATTTTATCACGCTTTTCAGCCAGGAAGGAATAACTCTGCGAATAAGATCCAATAGAATATTTCCCTTTTTTTCTTCATTCACACACTGCAATATCGCGCCACCTCTCGTATCCTGAGGCAGTTTCACTACTTCCCAATTCCTTTTCTGACAGGCTTTTTTTATTCTCTCATTTTCTCGTTGATAGTCCTCCTGTGTATCATATCTTATGCATTCTGCCTCCCTGATAATACCTTTAAACACATTTTCTTCATTGCAACGTTCGCTCCTACTAAGCATATGCATTGTATAATTATAATCCGCTGAAATCATATTTGTATTCGTAATCCGCAGATGCGGAACAGTCGCATACTGCAAACGTTCTATCCCACATGGACTCAGCTCTTGAAATTTACATGCCGCCGCATACGATATGCTATGTACAATCCCTTCCGAATCCGACAAGGGGATCATAACATACAAATTATCACGAAAAAAAACCAGCGTTTTCACATAGCTCAAAATCAATAAAGGCGGCCCATAGTCCGGATTAAAAAAATTGAATACGCTGCCATATGTATCCTTGATTTTATGAAGAATTTCTGCTCTTATAACCCCTCCTAACAAACTGCCACATCCGGGAATGCCACCATGATCTTGAAAATTTCCATTAGGAAAATCCAACTTTTTTGCAATCGCCGCCTTCGGATCACATTTTTCCCACTTGTTCACCGTATCTAGGCGACGATCCAATTTTCCTTCAAACGATTTTCCATCCATTTGATATAAACTGTAAAAGTCCCACCCCCAATTAAGCATATCCGGCATCTTTTCTTCCTGAATACATGTGTGTAGGCTCTGTAGTGTATCTGAATACATATACATCTTATCCTGCATGAAGCCGACATACCGTCCAGATGCAAACTGTAATCCATATTCCCAATTCCCACACATTCCCAAAACGGGATCATCTGGTGGATGCACATAGATAAAGCGCTCATCTTGATATTTTTTAACAATGGTCTTACAGGAAAGATCTTCATCATCATAATCGTCGGTAATGATGACTTCAAAATCTGAAAACGTTTGGTGATGTAAGGAATAAAGTGCTATATCCACCATAGCAGGTCTTGCCTTTGTCGGTATTATCACTGAAAAAAAGGGCATAGTTCCATATCACTCCATAGCAGCCATATCCCTAGACCAAGCTGAGATAAAATAAAGGGGCTTTTATCTGAAGAACAGTTGATATGCTTTCCACTTTCATCAAATAGCCTTCTCTTCATCATAATTCAGTCATTTCCTTGCTTGGCGCAGTAATTCATGTATCCACCAATCATCAATATCATCCACTTCAGATAAGTAATCCTCTCGGATTTTTTTCACAACTCGTTGTCTCGTGGGCTCATTCCACCACCCTTGAACATTTTCATGTATCCGGTTTACCAACCAGGCCGCTTCGTCACAATCATATATGATGATACCAACTTCCTCCATCAAACGTACATTTTCAAGAGCCTCTTCTCTAAAATGCGATGTTTGTCTATCCAAAAGCATAATGAATGGCTTATTAAGATACAGCGCTTCTCGCCATGTCGTTGAGAGATGATCACATACCATCAACCTACATCCTGTCAAAACCTCGGCAAAGGAAATATTTCTATCTATCATATCCACTTCACTGAAATTTGTTGCAATCTTTTCAGTGCCTAAAAATTGAAGCATAGGAAACAACTTTGTTAGACAAGATACTATATGCCAGCCATAGTCTACATAGAATTCTTTTACATATAGATTATCTCTCACATGCTTTTCTAAAGCAGAAAAGAATTCAATCTGTCGATCTATATATCTTTTCTTGTGAACATCATCTAAGGAGTCATCATAGTGTGGATACACCCAGAATGCAGTCCCAACAAAAAGAACATATCGATCTGAGCTTTTCATATCCCAATAGTAGCTAAATTTATATGAGGGTGAGCTCAGAATCTCACATATAGAAGAGCGTGGCTTCGCTGCCCCTCTGGACCATGAATAAAAAACATCACTTAAATATTCTTCTTGTTCAAGTATACCTTCTACTAGTTCGTAATTTCCCCCATGCTGCAGCTCCAGGATTTTTACGCCACGACGTTGCGCTAGGAAGGAAAAAATGGTTTCCTTACTGCAAGACAGTATTCCAGTATATGATAATATGACTTTCAATTTCTTATGTGTTGTTAAGAAATGCAAGCTGTTTTCATGATGATATTTATATTCTTCAAGATAGAGTTTCGGTAAGGTTCGCCCTATAATATCCGCAACAATAGGGGATATATTGTTAACATTCCTTAGTGCAAATATTATGTCCCGCCGCAACTCATCCGAAATAGAAACATTCACTTCAATTAAGGGCAATTGTAGAGGCTGTATTTTTCCGACGGATCCAATTAACCACTTCGAGCTCGTATCAGCAGGAATGTCTAAACAATAATACAACACCTCCTCTTTACCACGAAAAATTTTAATGTACATGTATTCTCTTAGTTTTCTCAGTATATATTGTGGAGATGACGTACATGCTTTCTTGATTTTATAATATAGTGTATGTAGAAAAGAGTTTTTTTTCTTCTCTATCTCTCCCCTTGCGACGGATGGGCCTTTAATCTCGACAGGTTCTACTTGAATTCCAAAATATCTTTTTGCCAAATAAGTATAAAGCCAAAGATGATAATCATCCGTCCATAGAGAATCTGGCCTGCCTTCAAAATAGTTCTTATCCATGAATTCTTTTTTTGTATATGTATAAAACTCCTGCCCACGATACTGGCTCTTGAGAGCCTCAAATTGCAGTATTTTTACTTGGACATCATACACAATATACAACAAGCATCTAAAAAACAGTCTCTCCCAGTATTCCCTATCTTCATAAATCTTAGAATGACTACTTATAACTTGGCCAATACATGCAGCGACAGCTTTGATATTATCCTGAAAAAGCTTATCCTTAATGGGCCGTTTTACATTACAAAAGCTATAATGTAATCTTGATTTTTCTTTTTCATCAAGCTGCTCACAATATACTTGGTTAAGAAAAATCATTGCTGCATCAAAGTTCCATAGTTTTCTATTTATCGTTATAGGAAGAAATACTCTGTTGTTCTTTTTAGTCATCTCCACACTCATCTGCAATTCTCCTTACGTATTGACTATTTATTCTCTATTGAGTGTTTTACGATTGATTCAAACAGAGCCATTACTCTACCAAATCCCAAGACACAGGTGTCCCACATTTCACATTGTATTTGACTCGTCGCCCAAGCAACGTATCATAGTATTGGGGTAAAAGGCCAAATCCCGGGCGGATGCGCCGCAGATTCTTTTCGGTAAAGACATCTCCCGCCTTCATATCCTCCGCAACGTATAGGCTACGTCGGAACTGCAGGGACTTCTTTTCCTGTTCCGTAATCTCATAGCGCACCTCGCCCATCGCGAGTGCAGCAACACGGCATTCTCGAACGAGCTGTGCCATCTCATCCGGCTCTAAAGAGAAGACCGAATCGACGCCTCCGTCGGCACGCGACAATGTAAAGTGTTTCTCGATCACGGTCGCCCCCAATGCAACACTCGCAACGGCAACACCGATACCGAGCGTATGGTCGGACAGCCCCACATCACAACGGAATAGTTCCCGCATATGTGGGATTGTTCGAAGATTCGTCCCCTCGGGAGAGGACGGATAGCTGCTCGTACATTTGAGCAGTGTCAAATCTGTGCAGCCATTCTCCCGTGCCGTTCGAACGAGATCATCAAGTTCCGATACGGTCGTCATGCCGGTCGAGACAATAAGCGGCTTCCCTGTCCGCGCAACTTTCCGAATAAGAGGAAGATCGACATTCTCAAATGATGCAATCTTATAGCACGGAACGCCAAGTTCCTCAAGGAAATCGACCGACGTATCATCGAACGGCGTGCTGAATCCCATAATTCCGTGTGCCTTGCAGCGGTCAAAGATAGGCTTATGCCATTCCCATGGGGTATGCGCCTTCTCATATAGATGGTATAGCGACTCGCCCTCCCATAGGCTGTCTTTATCCGCAATAAAAAATTCGCCCGTATCAATATCGAGGGTCATCGTATCTGCGGTATAGGTTTGAATCTTGACCGCATCAACCCCCGCCGCTGCCGCAGCATCAACGATGGCGAGTGCTCTCTCGAGTGATTGGTTATGATTGCCCGACATCTCTGCAATGATAAAAGGCGTCCCCATTTTACTCCACATATCCGAGCTCCCATATAATCATTTATCCAATAATATCTTCATAGATCTTGTAAAAACGAGTCCCGATCATAGGCGTTTGATAACGGTCAACAACACGATGTAAAAAATCCTGCATTGACCAAATCACATCCGAAAATCCAAGCTTATATCGAAACCGCACCGTACTGGAAAAACGTGGATTGATTTCAAAAACATACGGAATACCCGCACGCAAACGCAGCTGAACATTGATGCTCCCCTGCAAATCAAGATGCAGGGCTATCGCATGAAGCAATTCCTCGATCTCAGAGTTCGTCTCAACAATGCCGCTTCCTGTGAGTCCGCCGCGCAATTTCCGCCGAAGAATAATGCTTCGTATTTCTCCCGAGGAGCTGCGGAAAAGCCCACACGTGTATTCGGCGTCATCGCCCTCGATCAACTCTTGAAAGATTTCGTCTTTGCTCTCAAAAACCTGATCGCAATTATTTTCCTCTGTAAGAATGCGTACATCCTTGCTGCCGCACCCTGTCCGACTTTTCAAAATGCAGGGGAATTCCTGCGGCATCCCATGTGCAGCAATTTGTGTCCAAGGATGAGGAAGTCCATGTTTTTGCAGGAACTCTGCTGTTCTATACTTATCGAATCCAACTTCCATCGCTTTCTTATTGGCGGTCAGGAACAGATCTTTCCGTCCGAAAAAGTCGTTTGCGTACAGCGTCCGCAGCTCAGGCTCAGAACTCGGAATAACGAGATCTATATGCTCCTTCTCCACAAGCTGCATCAAGGAATCCATGTAGTTCGACGATGTCGCTCTCTCAACAACAAAGCAGTCATCAAAGAATACCCATCCCGCATGATCCGCCTCTATATCGCAGCCGATCACAGCGGCTGCGCACCGTTCTTCCTGTAAGATACGTCCGATCGCAAGCCCAATATCGCCGCCGCAGCCAGTCACCAGAACCTTGTGAAACAGCATGATGTGTCTCCTTTTCTCTCAGCGACGCAGAACATCCTGCAAATATCCAAGTTCCGGATCGTATTGACGACACTCGTTCAAAACCTGCGTGATGTCGTACGGTGTCTGCCGCATCGTTATAACATCATTTTCCGTATTGATGATACACCAATCGGCATATCCGCCCCGCTCACGCGCCTGTCCGACAGATCCAGGGTTGACGACGCAAAAGAATTTGCTGCATCGAATCATTGGATAATGCGTGTGTCCCAGAAGGACATAATCAGCTTCAATCTCCGCGAAATCAAACATCTCTGCTTTCGCATCGGGATAAATATAGCGATCTTCATCAGGTGGTGATCCGTGACACAGAAGGAAGCGTTTACCGTCACGTTCTTCCTGTCGCTGATTAGGCAGTGAGAGGAACTCCATCAAACTCTTTGTAGGAATCTGCTGTGCGGCGATTTCAAGCCCATGCCCGTATTTTACGCATATCTTGTCCCAGTCTATACTACCTTGCAGTGCACGTTCCAGCATGCGCTCGTGATTTCCACGAATCATACGGCACCGAAGCTTGGACTCCTCCAAAAGCTGAAGAACCTCGAGAGGACGATGGTAATACCCGATCAAATCCCCCAATATAAAACATTCTTCAATTTTCTGTCGCCGAATATCCTGTAAGACCGCCTGCAATGCAACAGCATTTCCATGAATATCAGAGAGAACAGCGATCAGGCTCATAAAATATACTTTCGGATAATCTCTTGCGCGACTTCATCGGGATCACGCAGTTTCCCATTTACCTTATATGAGCGGAATTCCGCAAGACGAGGAAAAGACGCCGCGGTTGACGCGCGAATCTGTTCCTGCATGTCCGTATCCATAACACCGGGATCTACGTGGATGACCTCGACATCTCTGTCTGCTTTTCCTTGTTCCGCCAAGACATCAAGAAACATTTTAAACGCCGCTTTAGTTGAGCAGTATGCGCCCCACCCGGCAATTGGATGATCTGCTGCCCCACTCGAGATATTGATGATCTTGAGCTTCCTTTTTTTTCTGCGGCAAAAGCCAACAAGCTGGTTACAAAAAGCCATAGGAGAAACAAAATTGATGTGTACAGCTTCTTCGAGTTGTTTATCAGAAAGCACTCCGATTTCACCAATGGGTGCTATCGTCCCTGCATTGTTAATAAACACGATGGATTCTGTTTCATCTAATAACGCATGATCTATTTGAGGCATCTGATCTGGCTTTGCAAAATCCCATACAATGAATAAACCCGAGATTTTTTCTTTGTTATCAGGAACATGCCTGCCCATACAGGTTAAGCGAATATCAGTTTGATGATTCAACGAGAGGAACAAACTTCGTCCAAGACCTCGTGAAACACCTGTCAAAATGATGTCTTTCATCCCATTTGCCTTTTCCCAAACACAGCAATTAAATTACGACCCAGTCCCATACCTCCCAGAGCTTTGTAAAGTGCAATCTTTTCGTTCAAAGAAAATTCGCGCAAAAGTTTTGTCCAATGCCTTCTTGCGACATGACAATTATGTCCGACTTCTGGATGGTCATAATAGTTCGTATCCGGATTCAATCCAAAGAACTCTATGATGTCTGTTCCCAGAACAAGCTTAGTTTCTAAGCCACACTCCTGAGCCAAATTCACCAAACCATCTTTGTTAAAATATGAGATGTGCTCCATCTCAGCAATCCATTTTGTCCTTTTGATGAGTCCACCTTCATAAAGGTATCCCTGCAACGGATTGAAATCATTTGGCACATTAATATAGAGTATGCCACCTTGCGCTAAGAGTTGTTCACATTTTTGTAAAATCAACTTTGGGTCAATAACGTGCTCGAGAACATTTTCCATATGGACAACAGTATATACTTTCCCCGCAGCAATGCGAGCGTCACAAACAGATTCGACATCTCCCTGAACAAAGAATTTTTCCACGCTCTTATTATGCTTTTGAATTCCATAACAGGAAAAATCACAACCTTCAACAGACCATCCGCGTTCATGAAAATATGCGAGTGCCCATCCCTCACCGCAGCCTATATCAAAGAAACTCTTGTCCCCCTCCTGCACACAAAGAGTATTTAATAAATACTCTTTCTCTTCCAAGTTGGCGCGGATATACTCCAGTTCCTCTGCATCATACTCTTGTTCGTATGTATCAGATTTGGTTTCTTGATAATATCTTTCCCGATAATGTTTCTCCAACTCCTCCAATTGGGGGATAGGATCAAGTTGAAAAAAACCATATTCATTCTTTTTGACACCACTGATATTTTCCCACATAACACTTCCACCTACTGTAGATTTTACATATGGATACTGCAGGTCTGCTGAAAATCCTTAAGGAGCTTAGGATTCATATATTTCGACACTGCTCTCATAAGATCTGCCGCTGTCACTTCATCCCATTTACCCAGATAGTGAATCAGTCCCGCTTCGGCACAGTCCCGACAAACCTCAAACTGATTCTCGGCGATTGCCGTTACAATGGTGGGAAGCCCCAAAAAGCAACGCTCCCAAGAGGTCGTTCCTCCAGCCCCAAGACCAAGATCAGCATTTGCCATGAGCTGCGCCATATGGGAAACCTGACAATGGTAGTGGAGAAATCCATGTGACGCGCAAAGGTTCTCGATATACGTACGTTGCGGATTGCTCCCGCCAACAACAACATCTACATCAACAGAAGGCAAATGCAGCTGCAAAAGCGCATGAATCGCCTTCTCTGTCTCGCACGTCGCATCACTGCCGCCATAGAATACGAGAATACGGCGCAGACGGCCGTCCCGCTTTCTGAGATGTGCACGCGCCGCATAAAACTCCTCTCGCAGGAGCGCATGGGGTGGACCAAGCAAAAGTTTACATTTCGGTGGTACAAGCCCATCATAACGGTACTGCATCTCACGATAGAAGTTCTGATCGAGAAGGATATCACAGTCATGCTGGCGATTTGCCAGGTCATCAATCACGAAGATTTCTCGAACCAGAGACCGCATCTGCTGTTCCCAAACAATATCAAGTGCATAGCTGTCCACAACGAGACGGTCCACGGGTGGAATCTGGCGCAAAATCGTCGCTGTTTCCTCCGCATCCATAGTCTGCAAAACTGTAAGCCATGCCGCATAGCCCGTAAGATTTGCCTGCATCTCATGACGCGGCAGGAGATGCAAAGAGAATCCATGCTCCGTAACCATCCGATGCAGACTTCCTATAAGATCACGCGAGATAAAATGAACCTCCGCATTTTTCTTCCGCATCTGCTCCGCCAGTGTCAAACAGCGCATCAAATGCCCGCTTCCAATCTGCTCGGACGAATCTACGCGAATCACCGCAACACTGCTCACAGCATCCATCCGATCTGTTATTCCACACTGCATTATCCAAGAACGATCTTCAACGGCTGTCCCTCCATATAGGTTTCGGGATGTCCGCTCCTGAGCGCCTCACGATAGACCTTCATCGCATCCTCGAATACATTAAGCGTGAAGTCGAGATCCTCCTGTGTATGCGTGTAGCAGGGGAAGATGTGCCAGCCGAGAAGGACGCCGCGCTTGACACTCTCCTGCATAAATATAGAATTGTATAGCCAGTCCTTTTTCCCGTCATAGTCCGTGTACTCAAGATTCAGACGGCAGGGGTAACCGCTGAGGTCAATCGGCACATCAATATCCTTGGCAAGCCGACGGAAATTATCTTGAAGGTATTTCCCCTTCGCCCAGATTGCCTTTATAACATCACCAGACTCGAGTTCCTTCATCACAGCAATACCGGCAGCAAGGGACAGACAGTCACCGCCAAAGGTAGTAGAGATAAAGATTTTCTTATCTACTTCCTCCATGATGTCCTTGCGTCCCGCGACAATGGAGAGCGGCATTCCGTTCGCCGTCGCCTTGCCGAACGTCGAAATATCAGGTGTCACACCAAAGTATTCCTGCGCACCACCGATTGAGAAGCGGAATCCGTTGACAACCTCATCAAAAATCAGCAACGCTCCGTTCCGATGACAGAGATCCTTCAGTTGTTCAAGGAAGCCCTCTTTCGGCGGCTCAACCTCGACTGCCTCGGTAATGACAGCAGCGATTTCCCCAGGGTAGGTTTCAAAATATTCCTCGACCTTTGCCAGATCGTTGTAGTCAAACTTATGCACGAACTGCCGCACCTCAGGCAGAATACCGCCCTGACGAACGCTCTCCGCCGCCGTTGTCCATTCATGCCAACCGTGATACTCCCCGCGCACGATATGCTTGCGCCCCGTATAGCAACGTGCGATGCGGACAGCCGCCTCCGTCGCAGAAGAACCGGTTTTGAGGAAGCGGACTTTACCCGCGCTTGGGATATGCTTTATGCAAAGTTCTGCGTACTCCACTTCCTCGGGCGCAACGAGGGAGTATCCCATGCCGCGGCGCAGCTGTGCGAGTACAGCATCATCCACCGCCTTGTACTGATAGCCAAGCAGGATTGGCCCAAGCCCCATATCGTAGTCGATGTACTCATTACCGTCCGGATCCCAGACGTGCCCATCTTTGCCATGATCAATATAAATAGGAGACACACCCTTGATATGCGTCTCCGGGCCTTTACTGTATAACTGACATCCGGAAAGAATCGTATCTTGCGCCCTTTGCCACAACTCATCGGATTTTTTCAAGCTTCTCTGATTGATCTTCACGTTGATGCTCCTCCTCGCCTCTCCACGCCCCAACTATAACAGCAGTGCATCCTCTGCTATGGATTTCTGCAACCCCTCATTGCGTAAAATTCCCTGATTGATCTCCCGCAGCTCCGGCTTCTCATCGAGCAATGCAAGGATGTCCTGCATAGCAAAGTCATTGTTGCGTGGAAAGAGTTCGGTATACACAGCCTCAACAAAAGCAAAATCACGTGGCTCATCCACCGTCCAACGCAGGTCACCATAGTCCGCCGCTGCGTCCACACTGCCAATGCGAAATAGCTCCTGATGATTGCGGAAGTAGAGAGTGACATGTTCCCGCTCGGAGGGCATTTTTGCATCCTGATGCGCCCGTGTGAGGGCAGCAAATGTCATGACCTCAGTATCAAGTCCATCTGGGAATCGTTCCGTTGTATGCGTATAGTCATTCTGCTCGGCAAGATGCCGCACAATCACATCATCAACAACACGCCAGTCAATGAGTGGGCAGTCTCCCGTTACACGCACAATATGATCTGCAGCATATTCTGCTGCACAGGCATAGTAACGCCTAAGAACATCATCGAGGCTGCCGCGATAGAGCGCGTACCCAGCTGTCTTGACTGTCGCGGCAAGCATATCATCACTTTCATCTACACTAGTTGCAAGAACGATCTTAGTAATTTCCTTGCTTCGATTGAGCCGTTCCATTTGTCTAAGAATCATCGCACGCCCCAAGAGAGGCTGCAGCACCTTTCTTGGCAGACGCCTGGAGGAAGTCCTTGCCTGCAGAATTGCTAAAACCAATATATTTCCTCCTAGTGAACGTAAAAAATGTGCACATTATTTAATTACACCAATACATAGTATTCGTTGTCCTCCATCTTACGAAGGGCTGTACACATCCCCCGCTCTTCAGATGGTGCATATCCATATATTAGTTTATCATGATTAAATGTAAATACTGCAACTTCCCGATATAAGCCTATCGCCTTGAAAAATGCCGCATAATCTTGTTTATAGGTATAAACTTCCTCATTTGGCAAGTGATGATATTTTCTTTTTTGCTGATAGTCGGGGCAAAAATCGCCAAGCACTAACGTCCCCCCTCCTCGGACAAGCGCATCAATAGTGACCATCGATTGCGCCAGATGATTTCGATCAACCCAATGCAATACAAAGTTGCAGATTACAAGATCAAACGTTTCATCAGAGGGAACCTCATGCAGCGCCTTCTGCGCCAAATGAACATGGGAAAATGCTTTGCTCCCTGCCTCAATCGCTTCATGCGAAATATCATATCCATAGCACACAGCGTTATACTTCTGCCGCAAGTGTTCCAACCGGCAGCCGTTGCTGCATCCAAGCTCCACAATCCGCTGCGGCCGCACACCAATATTTTCAATCATGCGGCAAACATAATCTTCTTTTGGAACCAACTTTGATTTATTACGTTTGTACCACTGATCTCCTTCTCCATTTTTAAAAATCATATTCTGTGTCATAAATATTCCCCCTACCAAAGATTTGGTTGAATAATTTCCAATGGTGTATCTAAAAAAGCGCCTTGCAGATGCTGATAGCACCGCATCGACGCGGCCCCTTTCTTCGATATTTTAATATTCTCTATCAGCTGGTCAGGTGTATCAACACCAAATACAACATAGTCAATATGAGGATGCGAAAGCGCATAAAGCATTGCTGCCTCAACAGGTGAACAATCACTCTCTTGAGCCTTCTTTTGAAAGCATTCTATCAATCGGCCACTGCCCTTGACCCTTGCCTCTGCAGCTCTTGGATTCATAAGGAGAAGCCCCTGTAAAAAGGCACTCCTTGCAAAGATTATTTTGCTGTTTTTCTTTGCCAATTCAAAAAAACAGCACACATCAAGGCGTTGATCGAGCACATTATACGGAATTTGTATTGCATCAATGCGATCATCCTGTGCTGCCTGCATGGCCTCTTGCGGCCCATAAACGCTGATCCCGATCTTTTCTGTAAGACCACGTTCTTTCGCAGTACACATTCCATCCATAATGCCGCTTCTGTCTAAATCTTCTGCACGATGAAGCATGTAACAAAAGAGTTTTTCTGCCCCTAAACGCTGAAGAGAGCAACGAAGTTCGGCAAGCACCTCTTCTTTACAATCTGCAGCACCGGGAGACAGCTTCGATACAATATGAGCCTTCTTCACAAGCCCATAGCGGCCTAAAATAGTTTCTGCCGTCCCATAAGCGCTTGCCGTATCAAACATATGAATTCCCTGAGCAAGAGCTATGTCCAGAACAGTACAGACTTCCTCATCTGTCGGTTGGCGCTTAAGCGAATTATTGATGCCGTACTGCATGCCAAACTGCACCGTCCCGAGACAGAGTTTAGCTTTCAAATCCTGCACAAACAGCACCTTCTTTTCCGAATCTGAAACTCTGGTTATCATAAAATCTTTCGCAACGATTCGACAATGCGATCTTGCTGGTCATTCGTCAAATCATAGTAGAGCGGAAGTGTGAATGCCTCGTCATAATACTTCTCGCTCTGCGGGAAATCTCCTTGTCGAAAGCCGAGCTTTTCATAATATGGCTGACGGTGCACCGGAATATAGTGGAGATTGAGCATGATTCCCTGCTCCTTCATTGCCTCAAAAAGCTGTTGCTTCGTCTTGCTGATCTGCCCAAACGCTACGCGTACCACATATATATGCCAAGAAGGGTTCGCCCCTTCCATCACATGCGGCGTTACAAGTGGGAGTTCCTGAAGCAAGGCATCATAACGTGCCGCAAGTTCACGCCTCCGTGCAACAAAAGCATCCAGGCGCTTCATCTGACTGGTGCCAAGCGCCGCCTGAATATCTGTCATGCGATAGTTGCAGCCGAGCACAATCTGCTGATAATACCACGCGCCATCAGAGACATGCGTCATCTTGGCAGGATTGCGTGTTATTCCATGGCTGCGGTAAAGCAGGAGCTTTTCGTAAAGTTCATGGTTGTTGGTCAGCACCATGCCGCCTTCCCCCGTTGTAACAATCTTGACGGGATGAAAGCTAAAGACTGTCATATCGGAAAAAGCACAGCTTCCAACCTTGGTGTCCAAGTAGTCTGCACCTACCGCATGAGATGCATCCTCGATGATGGTAAAACCGTATTCATCTGACAGTTCTTTGATGCGCACCATATCGCAGGACTGTCCCGCGAGGTGTATCGGAATAACGACTTTCGGCAGTTTATTTTCTCGCCGTGCACGTCGCAGCTTTTCCTCAAGTGCAGCCGCACTCATATTATACGTCTTTTCATCAATATCAACAAAATCAACATCCGCCCCACAGTATCGTCCGCAGTTTGCCGAGGCGACAAATGTGATCGGGCTCGTCCAGAGCAACTCGCCCGTGTCAAGCCCTGCGGAAAGACATGCGATATGGAGTGCCGCCGTCGCATTGCAGACTGCTACCGCATATTTCGCCCCGCAGTAATCCGCAACAGTACGCTCAAATTGTTCGATTGCAGGTCCCTGCGTCAAGAAATCGGAGCGCAGAACCTCCTCAACTGCCTTGATGTCAGTCTCACTGATGCTCTGTTTCCCGTAGTAAATCATGGGTTCATCTCCCTCAGTTCCTCAACGGTCAGAAAATGTAGGTTAGAACCAGAGTCATAGGCAAAGCCATCGGGAACAGGCCTACCTTCCTCGCCAAGCATATTTTTTTCATAATCGACTCCAAAGATCGGCGTCGAAGGGCGAATGACGAAGTGATCCGAAAACTCAAGCGTATCATAATAGAGGTCGGCAGGACACATAACCTCATGAAGTTTTTCCCCTGGACGGATGCCAATGACATTGATCGGCATATTCGGAGCGATTGCTTTCGCCAAATCCGTAATCCGCATAGAGGGAATCTTTGGAATAAAGATCTCCCCGCCATGCATACGTTCGAAGTTCTTCAATACGAATTCAACGCCATCCTCCAGTCGCAGCCAGAATCGTGTCATGCGAGTATCTGTCACAGGAAGCTCCGTCGCCCCGTCTGCAATCAGCTTCTTAAAGAACGGAACGACAGAGCCACGCGAGCCAACAACATTCCCATAGCGAACAACCGCAAACCTTGTCTCACGATCCCCAACAAGATTGTTTGCGGCCGTAAAGAGCTTGTCTGAGGCAAGCTTGGTTGCACCATACAGATTGATCGGATTTGCCGCCTTGTCCGTGGAGAGGGCAATCACCTTTTTGACGCCTGCCGCGATTGCGGCATTGATAACATTCTGTGCACCGTTGATGTTTGTCTTGATGCACTCCATCGGATTGTACTCCGCCGCAGGCACCTGCTTAAGTGCTGCGGCATGCACAACATAATCCACCTGGTACATCGCCTGTTTCAAGCGAGGTTCATCACGAACATCTCCTATAAAATAACGCATGCAAGACTGATTGAACTTTTGCTGCATCTCAAACTGTTTGAGTTCATCGCGGGAAAAAACAATGATCTTCTTTGGTGTGAACCTCTTGAGTACGATTTCTATAAACTTCTTTCCAAACGATCCAGTTCCACCTGTGATAAGAATACTTCTATTGTTAAACAAGTAAGTCATCTCCTAGTAAGAATCAAGATATTCTAAAGGTTATGTGTAGAAAGGCTCGCGCTGCCATTATAGTGTTTCCGCTTTTCCATTCTCAAATCGCACTTTGAAGTCGCATTCTGCAAGTGTGCTGACACGATGCGCAATCGCAATGATGGTAATCTGCCCTTTGAACTTCAGTATTGTATCAGTAATACTCTTTTCCGTTTCGTTATCAAGAGCTGAGGTTGCTTCATCAAGAATCAGAACTTCGGGCTGCTGATAGAGAGCACGCGCGATTCCTATGCGCTGTCGCTGCCCGCCCGAGAGCTTCACGCCGCGTTCACCGACCATGGTTTCGATGCCCTTGGGCTGTGCGTTCACAAACAAATCTAATTCTGCCATAGTAAGGGCTTTGTGAACGCGAACATCATCAATTTCATCGGTGGACTCCCCCAGTGCCACGTTCTCACGAATGGTCGCATCGATCAGGTAAATGGATTGTGGAACGTAGGCGATATTCGCCTGCCAGGCACGCAGTTGATGGCGAATGTCCACGCCATCAACGGTGATCCTGCCGCGTGTCGGAACGAAAAGCCCCAGAAGGATGTCAACAAAGGTGGTTTTTCCCGCCCCCGAAGGACCCACGATTCCAACAAAGCTCCCCTTCGGTATTAAAAAGCTGACATCTGTGAGCACATCCTCTGAAGTGCCTGGATAATAAAACCCCAGATGCTCCACACGAATCACATTGGCAAAGGGAAGTGATGGCGGCAGATCTGCCATCTTGAGTTTCCGTTGATGATATTTGCGGGATTTAATCGCAATCAGTTCGCGGTAAAGCTCCTCAAACAGCGGAAGCTGAAACTTGATTCCGTTTGAAAGGGTCACAATACGGTTCGCACTCGGCATCAGACGAAAAGCCGCAAGTGCCAAAACTCCGAGCAGAGGGACGATCTCCATCGGCGTATACCCCATAGTCATCTTCTCAATGATGAGGAAAAGTAATGCACATACAATGAGCGTCTCAATGATGATGCGGGGCAATTGATTCAAAAACATGAACTGTCCATTTGCCAGTCCATATTTTTCGTAGTTCTGTATGAATTCCTGAAGGAAGAACTGTTCCTTGCGCATCACCTTCGTTTCCTTGACCGCCCCCAGTCCCTGATTCACGGCCTGAACGTACGCTGCAGCATATACATTCTGTATCTGCCCAGTCTCACCAATCCTGCGCCGAAATGACCGAAGCAGTGAATAGATCAGCCCCCCCATCACACCTGCTACAACAATCGCTGTAAAGGGATCTGCAAGGACAAGCATTCCCCAAATGGTCAACGCAGTAATAATCTCCGTCAACAGCTGAAAAACAGGAACTAAGATGTTAGAAAATATAATAACACCGCCGCTATTGACATTTCGCAGAAGCACTGCCGTATTATGATTCAGATGGAAAAGATAGGGTTTGGCAAGATAGCTTGCCATAATTTCCTTGGAAAACTGAATCTGATTCAAGACAGCAAAGTTGATCTGCAAATGAAGCTGCCAAACGAGATAGAGATTTTTCAGGATATAGAGAAGAATAAGGAAGAGCGAGAGCCCAATGATAAGTTCTGTATGCGTTGTAATGCCGACCTTCGCCGCATAGTCTGCAATCTCCGCATGTTGTGCAAGAAAATCCGGCTGTCCCATAAGTGAGATCAGGGGCAGGATCGCGCCGATGCCGACCGCCTCAAGGACAGCACCGACCATCATCACAACAACCAAAAAGGCACAGTAGCGCAGTTCCTTCGGCGTGAAGATCGAAAAGATTTTCAGAAACAATTTCATCCGGAAAAAGCTCCCTAGTTCTATGCAAAATCACTAAGCAACGACACAAATTGCAGACACAATAAAAAGCTACCTGACACACAACAGTATAGATGTAAGCAGGTAGACTGTCAATATATGCCTTAACGTCGCTGCAATAGAAGCATTTGCTTCATCAATCCACTTACCGTTCCGCACGCACTGGGTTGTTCAAAAAATCCTCGTATGCAAGTCGAATCCCGTCCTCGAGTTCTGTTGTGTACTGCCAACCGAGCGCTGCCGCCTTGGAGACATCGAGTAGCTTGCGCGGCGTTCCGTTCGGCTTCGTTGTATCCCACAGAATCTCTCCGCGATAGTCCACCACACGTGCAACCATCTCCGCGAGTTTGCGGATCGAGATTTCCTTGCCGCTCCCCGCATTGACCGTCTCGTCTCCGCTGTAGTGATTCATCAAGAAAACACAGAGGTTTGCAAGATCGTCGACATAGAGGAACTCGCGCAGCGGTGAGCCGTCGCCCCAACAGGTCACGGACGGCGCGCCCGCTTCTTTCGCCTCGTGAAACCGTCGGATCAGTGCGGGAAGAACGTGACTGTGCTCCGGATGGTAGTTGTCGTTCGGGCCGTAGAGATTCGTCGGCATGACTGAGATATAGTCCGCTGTGTACTGTTTGTTCAGATACGCACAGTATTTCAGCCCCGCGATCTTTGCAAGCGCATATGCCTCGTTCGTCTCCTCCAGTGCCGATGTCAGCAGGCAGTCCTCCTTCATCGGCTGCGGGGCGAGACGCGGATAGATGCAGGAAGATCCGAGGAATTCGAGTTTCTTGCATCCATTCTCCCAAGCGGCATGGATGACATTCATCTCGAGCATCATGTTTTGATACATAAAGTCGGCGGGAGCTTCCGAATTTGCCTGTATTCCGCCGACCTTTGCCGCCGCCAGAAAAACATACGATGGCTTTTCCTCCGCAAAAAAAGTCTCGACAGCATCCTGCCGGCAAAGGTCAAGCTGCGCGTGCGTGCGCGTTATGATGTTCGTATATCCCTGCCGCTCAAGCTCTCGGCAGATGGCAGAGCCAACCATGCCGCGATGCCCCGCCACGTAGATCTTTGCATCCTTTTCCATCATCGTACTACCTCTTCCGACCACTTGATTTTATCCTCTTTTACAATATCCTCGCCGATCTGAACTTCGATTACAACCATATGCTCCTCTGCGCTGATCTTGTGCTTCATCCCCACAGGAATATCAACGATATCCCCTGAGCCCACGGCACGTTCCTTCCCATCGAGCAGAACCGTCCCGCTGCCGCTCACGACAGTCCAGATCTCACGGCGACGCGCGTGGCTGTGGTAATTCATCGCGTGTCCTGCATTCAACGTCACCTTGATCGTCAAGCTGCCTTCCTCCACGTCGATAATGCGGAAGCTCCCCCACGATTTTTCGGCAAACATAACGGGCTGACTGATCTGCTCAACATAGGGCTTCATATGGCTCGACGCTGCTTTATCCGCCACAAGGATGCCCTCGGGACTTGCCGCAACAATGAGATCCTGCCCGCCCATCACCAGAATCGGGACATCCAGTTCGTTGACAACGTGGGTACTGCGGCATCGTTCATCCATCGTGACATCTCCGAGCGAGGCTTCCTCCATGATCTCCGTCAGCGTGTTCCACGTCCCGAGATCCTTCCATGCCCCTGCATAGCGCAGAACGCCGATATTTTTCTCCCGCTCGACAACGGCATAGTCAAAGCTGATCTTTTCAAGACGGTCATAGATCGAAAACAGTGACTTATAGTCCGCGCATCCAAGCAGCGTATGCGCACGCGTTAGCACATAGCCCAGACGATAGGCAAACACGCCGCTGTTCCAGAGTGCCCCCTGCTCGATGTACCGTTTTGCCGCAGCTTCATCGGGTTTTTCGCGAAATGAGAGGACGCGGCTCACGGGCTCTTTGTCCTGCGGCATGATGTAGCCGTACTTCTCACTCGGATAGGAAGGTTCAATGCCCATAAGCATGAGACTCGCCGCACCGTCTGCAGCAAGCTGTGCCAAACGGTGAACCGAGGAGAAATATCCGTCCTCGACATAGGGATCGACCGGACAGACGGCGACGGCTTCATCGCACCCAACGCCTTTCACATCATGCAGGTAGGCACTGACAAGTGCAATCGCAGGAAACGTATCGCGGCGGCACGGCTCGACAGAGATATCGACCAGATCACCGAGCTGGCTGCGCAGTGCCGAGACCTGCGCCTTCGATGTTGCGATCGTGATCTTTGCATCCGGAATAGCATGGCGCACCTGCTCGCAGACACGTTGTGCCATCGAATGCCGCGATCCGTCATTCTGTCGAAAAAGCGGAATGAACTGCTTGGAACGAATGTCATTCGACAGCGGCCAGAGCCGTTTCCCCGAACCGCCCGAAAGCAGGACAATGTGCATATACGTTCTCCTTCGACAGGAATCTCAATGTCCGTACTTCTCTCGATCCGCTTGTACCATCATGCGGACGAGGTCAGCGAAAGACACCTTGCGCTGCCATCCAAGCTCTCGTTCCGCCTTCGACGGATTTCCCCAGAGAAGCTCCACCTCGGCAGGACGGAAATAACGCGGATCGACATCGACGAGCAGACGCCCCGTTTCTGCGTCATAGCCCTTCTCCCCAACACCGCTTCCTCGCCATTCAATCTCGATGCCTGCTGCACGGAAGGACAGCTCCGCAAATTCGCGCACCGTATGCGTCTCATTCGTCGCAAGCACATAGTCATCCGGCATATCCTGCTGAAGCATCCGCCACATGCCCTCAACATAGTCGCCTGCAAAGCCCCAGTCGCGCTTTGCAGCCAGATTCCCGAGCGAAAGTTTTTCCTGCTTCCCTGCAAGGATACGGGCAACAGCAAGCGTGATCTTGCGCGTGACAAAGGTCTCCCCACGGCGCGGTGACTCGTGGTTAAAGAGAATCCCGTTCACTGCGAACATATCGTAGGATTCGCGGTAGTTCTTCGTAATCCAGAAGCTGTAGAGCTTTGCCGCTCCATAAGGTGATTTCGGATAGAACGGCGTTGTCTCACTCTGCGGCGCCGTATCCGGAAGCCCACCGAAGAGCTCCGATGTCGATGCCTGATAGAAACGGATCGGCAAGTCGCTCTGTCGCACCGCCTCCAAAAGGCGGATCGTCCCGACACCCGTCGCCTCTGCCGTATACTCCGGCACCTCGAACGAAACCGCCACATGGGACTGCGCTGCGAGGTTATAGACCTCATCCGGCTGAATCTCACGAATGAGTGCATGTGCATTGCTCGAATCCGTCAGGTCACCGTAGTGGAGAAAGAGCCGCCCATCATACTGAACATCAGACAGGAGATGATCGATCCGCTCCATGCATGGCGTGCTATGCCGACGAATGATACCGTGTACCTCATAGCCCTTTGCGAGCAGAAGCTCGGACAAATACGAACCGTCCTGCCCCGTAATTCCTGTAATCAATGCTTTTTTCATGTGATTCTCCTGTCTGCCTATATACATAAAACTCATTCAACACGTCCGCACCAACGACAAATTGGATTTGTACATTGATGTTTCTGCCACCGGATATGCGTGTTAAGAAATCGCCGAACAGGAATCCAGAGACGTTTAGCAATGGGGAAAAGGCCTACTGCTGCAAGCGCCTTCTTCATCCTGCGCTTTATAGGCCGAGCAAGCATATCATTCGGTGAATGAAAAGGCAATCCCAACTCTTCATAAATCCTATTATCTTCTTTGTGGCAGGCCTGCATATCGGAACTTATGCCTGCTATCGAAAAAAAGGCGACCATTTCATCACTATATTGTATTCGCACCATTTCATCATAATAACACTGCAAAAAAAATTTATAATCTGCTGCAATACGATAATTTATATCAAAAGGATGCTGCAGAAGTAATTCCTTGCGAGCAAACATCGCTGCATGGGGAACCATTCCACCTTGGTATGTCTCCTTATTTCGCGCCATCTCATTAAAATACGGAAATTGCATACTGCTCTTCTCATCTACGCACCATGCTTGACCACATAGGATATCCGTATTCAATTCAATTTGATGCACAATACGAGAAATAATATTTTGATCCACGAGCGCGTCATCCCCGCCTAGAACCTCTATATACTCTCCCGATGCCATACCAACACCTTTATTCAGCGCATCATAAAGCCCACGATCCGGTTCGCTAATCCAACGCAGTCCATCTTTTTCGTACTTCTTTAAAATATCAATCGTTCCATCTGTAGAGCCCCCATCAATTATGATGTATTCAAGATTGGGATAATCCTGATAAACAACACTTACTATCGTCTGTTCAATCGTTGCAGCTGCATTATACGATGCTGTAAGAATCGTTATTTTGGGTAACTGCTTCAAAATAAACCTTCTCCTTTTGACACAAATATAAGAGTCTCTAGTTCACAGAAACACATCCAAACATTTAAATCCAACTGTCAAAAGAGCAATTCCTGCCATCTTTTTTTGTTGTACCGATAATCGTATTGCTCCTTGAAAAAAATGTCTGCATTTGCAGACAATTGTTCGCGTTCCCCGCGATGTGACAACAAGCATTCCATACAGCGAATATAATCCTCTTTCGTATCCGCTACGAAATATGGAACAGGCTGTTTCTCATCAAAGGGAACACCGTCAAAACAATGCGTGGAAGCAATGATTGGAATTCCCATGGAAAGGCCCTGAACCAATTTCATTTTTGTCCCGGATCCTTTTATAACCGGGGAAACAAGGAACAAGCAATTCTGCATAAGACGATACAGTTCCTCTTCCGCAAGAAATCCTGTAAATTCGATATTTTTATGCCGAAATTCCTTCTGAACCGATTCCTGATTTTTTCCAGTAATGAGAAGTTTTATGTCCGGATGCCTTTCGACAAATGGATAAAACACCGACGATACAAAGTGCTTCATGCTGTAATAATTTGGATAAAAATCCAGCGTGCCGTTAAATACAATATATTCACTGTTCGTATCATACCATCTATGCTCTGAGCGAAGGTAAGGCGTCGGCATATATACAATATTGTCCAATTGAAACTCTTTTTGCAAAAGATGATAATCAGCAGGAGAAATAGAAATAACCCGATCGGCTTTCCTTAAATTCACTTTCTCATAGTGGTAGGTACGGTTTATTTCCAACTTTGATAAAAAGCCAAACTTAGACAGCACATCTTTTTGAAATTCATATTCTACATTATGCGCAAACGTGATGATGCGTATATTCTTGGCCTTTAAGCGGTCATAATCAATGTATTCCCCGGCATAAGGAGACTCTAACAGGACAGTTTCGATTTGATTCTGCGCAATATAATCCATCACCTGCTTTTTATTTTCTTCGGAAGCCAAGACCTGCGCATTTCTTGGCTTCCCTGAAAATATATAGTCCGCTATGGCTCGAAAAGGCGCTTTTCTTACGCTCGCATGGCATCTTTGAAATATAAGCAGATTGGAGAATTCTGTCATATGCTCATGCCAATCCTCGCACGGATCTTCGACATTTCCCATGACGCCATGCAAATCCGCACCTAAAAACTTCAAAATACGGCTGTGCATTGCAATGCACTTCTGACCGCCATCCGAAATCGGGTAATTTTTTCGCGTCATAATTTGCAGGACAGTTTTCATTTAATCCTTCCTTAAACGCAGTATTTTCTCAGACATTATCTACATAAAAGCGTATAGGCAAGCTGTGCCACATCCTCTGCATTGATGCTGCGAATACACCTATAATCCGTACACTTCGGTTTATTGTAACATGGCCAATATTCACAATCAAATTTTCCTGTCACAACGCTGCTGAGAGGCGTCTGCCAAATATGAAAATCATTAGCCCCATTCAACATTATACTGCGGACGCCTAAACTGTAAGAAGCGTGAACAGCGAAACTATCCAAACAAATAAGCAAATCAATGTGCCGAAGCTCTTCTAAAAAAAATTGCAGATCTCCCGCAATGATATTGGAACTCTGATCAATCTCGATATTTTCTTCGAGAATTGCTCGTTCTGCGGGGGAACAAAAGAATTGTACAACACAGCCTTTTTCAAGCAATAATCTATACAATCTATTCCATTTTTCCCACTCCCATAATCTGCATTTCTGACTGGCAAAAGGATGTATTCCAATAATTGGAGGGGAAGCACATAGCCCGTTGGGTTCCTGCGTCCATTTTTGAACATCTAAATACTTTAGTAAATATGCAAGTTGGATATAGACATTTACCATATCCTTCGGTATGACGACAGGCTCAACAAGGAACGATAAACCTCGGCGAATCAGGTGATTGAAGGGATGCCCCTGCTCTCGCTCAATACTGATTATCCTTTTCGGATGAGCCAACCACAGGAGCAATCTCTCGCGAAAATCTCCCATTGTATCAATTGCAAGGTCATAACGTTCCTTACGAAGTGTCCATATCGTTCTCGCAAGTGTGATGATATTCCATGACTTCATCCCGGCGATGGGAAATCCGGAGGTATAAAATTTATTGATTCGTGTATTTCTTGAAAATATACCTGCAAACTGCTTCTTTGCCCAAAGATCGACCCGCTGCTCCGGATGTCCTGCACCATACTGAGAGATCAACGTGCTCTTTATAATCGCATCGCCAAAATTTCTCGTTTCAAGAAATAACACTTTTCTGTACAGGCTTACATCAGGCATATGTCCTAATCTCCCAAATACAACATTCTATGAATCATGTAAAAATAACAGAAAAAAGGTATTTCACGAACTCCCACCCATATGCTTCAAAGAAATAGATCCTGCTGTATCCATTTCTTCGATAAGCATAAGCCTTCTCTGAGGCGCGCTGCATCATTTTTGAAAAATCGGCATTGATGCTTGTTCCGCCGGCTTGAAAATGAGCAATAACTTCATTCTCTGGAAAGATAACAATTTTAATAGGGCGTTTTCGAACCTTTAAGAACCAATCAAAATCAGCATATGCTTTAAACTGAAGATCAAATGGCGCATCCAAGTAAAGATTCTTTTTAACAAAGCTGCTGGGATGATTCCAATTCCTGCTGGATACAAAACTGTCTAGGCGTGATTTCTTTTTCAGGATTGCCCCCTTTGTGCCCATATATTGAATCGTACCATACGCGAAATCAAAAGGTGTCTTAGCGTACGTTTCCTGTACTGTCTTAAGAGCAGTCGGCGTATACCAATCGTCCGCATTCAAGAAAGCAATATACTCCCCTTTTGCAAGGCGCACACCTTTATTGAACGCGTCGTATATTCCACTATCTTTTTCCGAAACAATGTTGTATATTATTCCCCTATTTTCAAAGGCTTCACGATAAGATTCTGCAATTTCTACGGTATGATCAGAAGATAAACCGTCAACAATGAGGTATTCATATGGTTTCACTTTCTGTGCCAAGACGGACTCAATTGTTTTCTTTATTGTATCTTCACCATTATACACAGAAGTAATGACTGTAATGTTCATACAAATATCACGCTCCGAGCCCCCACAGATTTTATTTTCTAATATGCTCCTTTTCCCGTAAATACAATCTTCGCCGTCTTAAACAGATACGCCAGATCAAGCCAAATTGACCAATTTCGTACATACCACGTATCCATTGCAACGCGCCCCGCAAAACTCACATCGTTTCTGCCGCTTGTCTGCCAAAAGCCAGTAATCCCCGGAACGGTCAGTGTGATTGTGGAAACATACTCACCGATATCATCCTTTTCCCGCGGCAGATAGGGACGCGGACCTACGAGGCTCATATTGCCCCGAACGACATTGAAGATCTGCGGCAATTCATCCAGACTATACTTACGAATCCACCGCCCCACCTTAGTCACGCGCGGATCATAGCCCTTGAGCTTGGCAAATGTGTTCCATTCCATCTGCGCAGCGGGATTCTCACGCAGATACTGTTCCAAAATAGCATCTGCGTTTAAATGCATCGAGCGAAATTTATAGCAGGTAAATATTTTTTCATCTTTCCCGATGCGTTCTGCATTAAAAAATACTGCACCTCTGGAATCAATTTTGATGCAGATGGAAATCAAGAGAATGATGGGAAGAAGGGCAATGCACAACAATCCTCCCACAATGATATCAAAAAAACGCTTATACAACCGGTTTCTCCGCCGTGCCAAATTATTACGGAGCGACAGCAACATAATTTGTTCACTGAACAGCGTTTGTGCTTCAACATTATAAAGTGGAATTCCCACTAAATCAGGGACAAAAGAAATATCCCGCACATACGGTTGTATATCTTCCAATAAGCACTGTATTTTCTGTTTTTCCAAGCCAGGCGCTGTGATGATGACCGTATCGACACCGGAGTCGCGGATGATCGTCTCAGCGTCCGCCAGCGTACCCATCAGCTGGAATTGCTGCGGCAGGGTCTTGGAGATCGGGTGGTCGTCGAGGATGCCGATGACCTCATAGCGGTAACCGAGATCTCCGTCGAAAAAGCCCAGCACCTGTTCCGCAGTCCTGCCCGCGCCGATCAAGATGACGGGCTTGGTCAGGGTGTGCGTTGTTTTCAGGAGTTTCAGCAGGATGTAACGTGCGGCATAGATGCTAAAGAGGACGAGAACGCCGAAAAGGATGACATAGAGACGCGATGCGAGAAGTCCTGCCTGCATGAAGTAAAGCACCAGAATACACGCAATCATCGCATAGAGTACAGCATAGAAAATCTTGCGCACGGTCTCCAGAATGGGCTGCATCTTCGTATAGGTCTGCATCCCCCACAGAAAGGCAATGAATACGAGCGGTATCCAAAAGACAAGATAGGGAACGGGTACATGGAAGGTGCGTCCCACAAGCATCCCGTAAATCTCGTGCAGTTCGAACGCCATTTTCTCCGCAAACAGGATGGCAAGATAATCAAAGAGCATAAAAAGGAGTGGAGCACATACTCTGCGCATGCGAGCCGACATCTGCGATCTCGTTTGCATAGATGCACTCCCCTCCTTTTTATGTCTGATGTTACATAAACTAGCTGATTAGAAGAACTCCAACATCTTGAGCAAAAACACCCATCCGAAAATTGTAAAACAGGCGAGGGCGCTGCTGTAGACGACGCAGTTGCCCGCCAGCTCCGCGTCCGCCTGCATCTGCTGCGCCATGGCGAAGCCGGCAACGGCGCAGGGTGTGGCAAACACGGCAATGAGCGTCACAAGCTCGACATTACGAAAGCCAAGGGCGATCGCAAGTGGAAGCACGATGGCGGGTACAATGACGAGACGTGAGGCAACCGAAAAGACGAGTTGGCGCAAATGCGCCTGATAGCTCCCACCGTGAAAGGATGCACCGAGGATGATAAGTGCGACGGGCGTGGTCGCCGCCGCAATCTGCGCAACTGGCTTCAGCACGGGCGCAGGAATCGGCAGCTGCACAAGGCGGCACAGCGCACCCGCAATCGCTCCCAGGATCATGGGGTTCATAAGTACGCTGCGCAGGATCGGCAGGAGGTCGAACCGTCCGCCGCGAAAGGTCTCGAGCACGAGCACGCCGAGTACATTGTAGAGCGGAACGATGACCGCAATCATCATGGTTGGAACCGCAATCGCCGCATCGCCGAAGATGTTGCTGACGAGCGGGATGCCCATGAGGACATAATTGCCGCGAAAGACCGCCTGGATCATCGGACCGCGCCGCGCATTGTCCGGCTCAATGCGGCAGACAACGCCCGTAAAGACGAGTGCTGTGAGCAGCACGCCGCCCGCACCGAAGAGCATGAGCAGCGGCTGAAATGCCGTCCCCGGATCGGAGATGTAGATGTTGTAGAACATCATGAAAAAGAAGAACACGCGGAAGACCATACGGTTCATATGCAGGAGTTCTTCCTCACTGAGAAGGCGCGAGCGCTTCACAAATACGCCGACCGCCATGAGACAGAAAAGGGGAACAACACCACCGAGCGCAACGAAAAAATTGCTAAGCATATAAAAGCGCCTCCCCATCCATCCCCTGCATTATAGCAGGAAACGAGAGGAGAGGCAACGCATAAAAACGTGCATACAAGGTCGATAAATTCGCTGTATTTTACTCACAAGTCTGCATCTTCCGCTCACGGAACGCAACAATCTGTAGATCAAAAGCGCAGGCAAGCTCACGTGCCCGGTGATAGTTTCGGCCGACCCCATCGGGGACATGGGCATCCGAGCCGATGGTGACATAGCGTCCGCCGAGTTCACGGTAGCGGCGGTAGATGGGCGCAAGCTCCTTAATGCCGCGCGGCGTGCCGAGACGGCGCGTATTGATCTCGATGGCTGTATCTGTCTCAATGAGAGCGCGCAGAACGGCATCGATCTCGTCCGAAAATTCACCATAGGAGATCTCTGGATTGTCAAACGTGGAATTGCGCGCGATGTAATCAATATGCGCGAGCGTGTTGATAAACGGATGCGCGTAGATTTCATCACGCATGACGGTGAAGTATTCGTGATACATTTCCGCCTTCTCGCGGCCCTCGAACGTCTCCGGATAGTAGAGATCCTTCACGTCCAGAAAGTGAATCGACGCAAGCACAAAATCAAACGGAACACGCTGCAGGAATGCGGCATTTTTTTCGCGTGCACTTGCCATCATGCCCATCTCAACACCGAGTGAGAGCTTCCCGCCCGCGCGCAGCGGCTCATACGCCGCCCAATACGCCGCAGGATCGAAGATGAACTCCTCCCTGCCCGCCGCCGGATAGTCGTAGTCGAGATGCTCGGTAAAGACCAGTCCGAGTCCCTGCCGCTCCGCCTCACGCAGCGCATCCTGCGCCTTCATCTCCGAATCAGCAGAGAACTCCGTATGTATATGGCTGTCGAAAAACATCGTCATCCCTCCCGTTGCTCCAAACGCCCAACCGCATCGGAGAGCCGTGCAAAATCCGCAAGCGAGAGCTGCTCACCGCGCATATTCTCCGCAATCCCCGCCGCCGTAAGCCCTGCACGGCTCATTTCCTTCGTCAGGCCTGCCCCCGTGAGCGCATTGAGGAGCGTCTTGCGCCGCTGGCCGAATGCGGCACGGACAAGGCGGAAGAAGAGTTTTTCATCGGCGGGCTGAACCGTCGGAACATCCTGCACATGACAGGCGATGACGGCACTCGTCACCTCGGGCGCGGGCAGGAAGGAGCGCGGCGGCACGTCCATCACCATGCGCGGCACGGTGAAATACTGTACGGCGACAGAGAGCGCACCATAGTCCTTTGAGCCGGGACGCGCCGTCATGCGGACGGCGACCTCCTTCTGCACCATCGTCACAAGGCGCTCGATCGGAAGACGCTGTTCGAGGAGCGTCATAAGGATCGGTGTTGTGATATAGTACGGCAGATTCGCGACAACCTTGAACCGTGATCCGTTCGGCAGCCCAAGAATTTCCGAGATATTCAGCTTCAGGATGTCGCCCGGCACAATCGTCACATTATCGTAGCCCTTCAGCGTCTCGGCGAGCACGGCAGGGAGTTTCTTGTCGAGTTCGACAGCGACAACGCGCGCACCCGTCTCGGCAAGCCCCTGCGTCAGCGTTCCAATGCCGGGGCCAATCTCGAGCACGGTATCCGCAGGCGAGAGTTCTGCCGCGTCCACAATCCCCTGCACGACGCCCCTGTCCACGAGGAAGTTCTGCCCAAGCCGCTTGCTCGCACGCAGGTGAAATGCACTGAGGATGTGGCGTGTGACCTTCGGGTCGGCGATCACGGGGATACTTGCGTTCATCATAGCTCCTCTATTGCAGATGTAAATTCCTCGCGCGTGATGCCATACGTATTGAGACGACGGAGAAAGGTCTTGGCATTTGCAAAACCGAGTCCGAGCCGCCGTCCGAGATGTGCACGGCGCGCAGCGGCATCCTCCGTTCCCGTAAGTCCTGCCTGCATCATATCCGCCATTGAGAAGATCTCTGCGGGCGCATCCATCGGCGTCCGCACCTTTTCAAGAGCCGCGCGAATCGCCGCAGGGCTTGCCTGCTCGATGCCGATGTCACCATCGCTCAGATTCGTCGCATCCTCTGCGGGAACAAAGGCATGGCGAGCACGTGGGAACATCTCCGTGAGACGTGCGCGAATACGCTCCCCCACGGTATCGGGGTCGGTGAGGATAATGATGCCGCGCTTCTCGTAGGCGGCGCGGATGTTCTTGATCGCCGCACTGCGGAGACGGAATCCGTCGGTGATAATGCAGTCCGCCTCCACCGCGCGCCGCACTGCCCGCACATCCATCTTTCCCTCAACGATGATAACTTCTTTAATCAACGCTTCACTCTCTTTACGATGCTTTCTGCTGCTCAGATTCTTCGAGAGGATCTTTCACAACAGGGGCTTCATAGAGGACAAAGGGATCGATGTCAATACATTTCGTCGCGTCGCGATTTCCTTCGAGATCCCACGCCACAGAACCATTCATGACCGTCATCGTACTTACAAAAACCTGCCGATCACGCAGATGTGCAAAAACGCCCGTACCCATGACAAGCTCCGAAGCATCATAACACCGTACCGTCCCGTCGTTGAAATATGCGTAGACGGTATAGTTGTCACCAGGGACAACCTGCAGTACTTCGGGGAAAAAACGAGAATCCATCATGGTCACATCCTTCCCATTGGCGGAACTGGATTGGGAGACTTTCCACTCTTGACCAACTCCCAATTCTGCATTAGTTCATCCTGATAGAGAACACACCAAGCGAGGACAATCTTCAACTGTCTATTGGGAAGAAACCCACTCAGAACGCAGGCATTCTGTATATCAATCGCCGCTTTGTTGCCTGCATATTCTGCATGGATATGCGGAGGGTTGTGATCTTTGTAATAGATTGTAATACGAATGCCAAAGAACAGACTGATTTCAGGCATATTGCGCCCCCATTCGTCACAAAAATCTCCGCACTTCCCCATACAGTCTCTCATGGATCTCCGCGATCGGCAGCGGCTCCCCGTCCATGCTTGACGGAATCCGTACCCAGCCGTAGCGTGCGGCAAGGAGGCGGTAGGCATCATGAACACGTGCGAGATAGGCGGCATCGCGCTCGTGGATATCGGGCGTACCGCCCTTTTCCCTCGCACGCGCCGCAATCAGCCGCTCTGCCGCACACGGCTCCATGTCGAGGAAGAACACGGCATCGGGCAAGGGCAGCCCCATCTTGCGGAACTCAAAATCATAGAGCCAGTCGAGAAACGTGTCGCGTTCCTCCTCGTCCCTGAGTTTCACCGCCTGATGCACCATGTTCGACGTGGTGTAACGGTCCGCGAGAATGATCGCACCCGCCTCATAGTCCTGCCTCCACTTCGTCCGATAGGAAGCGTAGCGGTCAACAGCGAAGAACGTCGATGCCGCATAGGCATTCACATCGTCCGCGCGTGCGCCGAAGTCGCCGCGCAGATACATCCGCACGAGCATGGAGGAATCCGCCTCATAGTCGGGAAACGTGACGGATACAACGCGATGTCCCTCCCGCACGAGCCGCTCCGTGAGAAGGCGTGTCTGCGTCTCCTTGCCCGAGCCGTCCCCCGCCTCGATGATAAAGAGTTTTCCGTTTGCCATATCAGCCTTTCGCAATTACTGTCAAGGTTCCGAGCGACGCATCCGCCGCACCCACCACACGCGCACCGATCGCCTTCATCGCACGCAGATACGCGAGAGTCTCGCCGTCAATCACGTCGCCCGGCGCGAGCACGGGAATCCCCGGCGGATAGAACACAATTGTCTCCGCCGCGATCCGCCCCTCAGCTGTCCCGACATCAACATGCTCACTGCGTGCAAAATACGCATCGCGCGGCGCGAGTGCCGTCTCCGGAAGCGGCGGCAGTGCCAAAAAGGCTGCCGCTCCGCGCGACGTACACATCGGCGCATGCTCCTCTGCCATCCCCCGCAGTGCCGCCAAGACCCGCTCCGTCTCCCGTGCCCCGTCCGCATAGGACAGCAGCAGAAGCACATTCCGCGCGTCGGCAAGCTCACACGCGACATTGCGCCGCCGCAGTTCCTCCTCCGCCGCAAAGCCCGAGAGCCCCAGTCCTGTGACCTGCACCGTGATCTTCAGCGGATCAAGTGCCGCCATCCCGTCCGCACCCATGTACTCTGCACCAAACGCCCAAAGCCCTTCGATCTCATTGATGCTGCGGCGCAGCTCCTCTGCCGCACGAATCGCGACGGCAAGACGTTCCTGTCCCTCCTCCGCCATCTGCGCACGTGCAAGATCGAGCGAGGCGAGCAGCAGTTCATTCGGACTGGTCGACTGCACGATGCCCGATGCCGCACGAATCCGCTCCGTCGATACGAGCCCGCCGCGTGCGAGCAGCATCGAGGTCTGCGTCAGCGAGCCGAGCAGCTTGTGCGTGCTCTCCGCCGAGAGATCCGCACCCGCCGCCATCGCAGACGGCGGCAGCTCATCGGAGAACGCGAAGTGCGCTCCATGTGCAGCATCCGTGAGAAGCAGCATATCGTGTGCATGCAGGAAGTCCGCGATGGCAGACAGCTCCGTCACCACACCGTAGTACGTTGGATAGACGAGGAGCGCCGCGCGTGCCTCGGGATGTTCGCGCACCGCCGCCTCCACCGTATGCAGCGACACCCCCATCGCAATGCCGAGCCGCGTGTCAATCTCCGGCTGCATATAAATGGGGCGAACCCCCGTAAGGATCATCGCCCCCACGATAGAGCGGTGCACGTTGCGCGGCACGAGGATAGTCTCGCCGGGCGCAAGCGCCGCCATCAGCATTGTATGGACCGCGCCCGTCGTCCCATTCACCATAAAGTACGCCGCGTCCGCACCGTACGCCTCTGCCGCAAGCTCCTCCGCCGCACGGATACAGCCTGTCGGCGCATGGAGATCATCCAGTTCCGCCGAGAGCGAGACATCAGAACGCAGACCTTCCTCCGTAAAGAAGCGGCGCAGCACGGGATGCGCCCCGCGCCCGCCCTTGTGCCCCGGCGTATGCATCGGCAGAACACCCAGCCCCGCATAGCGGAGCACCGCATCCGCAAGCGGCGTGCTCAATGCTCCTCCACCATGCGGTTCTGCACGCGCAGATGCACCTTGGTCCCCTTGCCCGGCTCGGAGAGAATCTGAATCGCCGCGCCGATGATCTTCGCACGTTCCTCCATGCCGATTACGCCAAAATGCCGTCCGCGCAGACGGCGCTGTGTCTCCATATCGAGCGCATCCGCCGTCTCATCCGTATTCTCCGTCTGCTCCGGCAGACGGTTCACATCGAAACCGACGCCATCGTCCGCAATGAGGACCGTCAGTGCCTGATCCGTGTAGTGCATGCGCACGCGCACCTTGTCCGTCTTGGCATGGTGGACGACGTTGTTCAGCGCCTCCTGCACGATGCGGAAGATCGCAATCTCCACATGCTTTGGCAGCGTGTAATGCGCCCCCTCGAGGCTGAATGTGCCGCGCAGCTTCCCGCGCTCGCCGAAGAGGCGAATCAGCTGCTCCACCGCCTGCGGCAGCCCCAGATCATCGAGCGCCATCGGGCGCATATCGAAGATGATCTGGCGCACACTCGTGAGACATTTGCGGATCTCCTCGCGCATCTCCACGAGCGTATTCTTCGCCTCCGCCATATCCTGATCCATCAGGCGTTCTGCGATGGTCGTTGTAAAGAGAACATTCGCAAGATCCTGCGCGGGACCGTCGTGAATCTCGCGCGAAATGCGGTAGCGCTCCTCCTCCGTCGCCTTGATGATGCGCGCGCCGACGAATTTATCCTTCTGCACCGCCTCGATCTTCCAGAGCACGCCGCTGACCTGCGTGCTGAGATAGCTGAGTACCGATCCGATCGAGAGCGCCATATGCTCCGCGCGCGCCACAACGTTGTAGAGGTAGCGCAGACGGATCTCGAGTTTGTCGCGCTCCACGCGCATGGACTGCTCCTTCTCGCGCTCGATCGCGAGGTTGATCTGGATGATCGAGACCGCCTCGTATGTCTTGCGGATCTCATCCTCCGTGTGGTCGGCGAAGTTCCGGCTCACCTCCGCAAGCCGCTGCTTTGCCCGCTGTTCCTCTTGCGTGAGGCCATCCACGCGCTCGATCGTCTCCGCAACGCGGTTCCGCAGCTCGGCCAGACGATCGCGCGCATCGTCCACCTCGCTGCGCGTATTCTGGTAAATATCGAAGATCTGCGTCTTATTGTCCTCGATCGTGTCAATCGTATTCGACAGCAGCCTGCGCAGCTGCCCCTCCTCGATGCCCTCTGCGGGCCGTTCATCCATCCGGCTGTCTAACCGCCATCTCTCATCTCTGCGCATCGTACCCTCCTGAACTGTATCTGCGTTCATTGTACTCCATTTCAGGGCAAAAGTCACGCAGACTTCTCGCTTGCTTTTTCCCGAAAAAATCGGTAAAATGACGGAATGGAGAGAAAAGCGCATCCGCGCAAGAAATAGACGAAAGCACAGGTGAACCAGATGAGCATCTTCTCACGCTTCCTCCCGAAGCGCAAACCACCCGAACTGAAGAACAACATCCCGAAGGAGAAGGAGAACATCCGCAAGACCTTCGGAATCTACTGCAGGAAGCATCACAGCCCGAAGGACGGCAAGCTCTGCCCCTCCTGCACGGCGCTCCTCGCCACCGTCTTTACGAAGATCGACCGCTGCCCCTACGGCATCACAAAACCGATCTGCGACCGCTGCGACCGCCCCTGCTTCGGCACGAAGGCGACGCAGGACTTCCTCACCATCATGAACGAGACGCAACGCGGCATGTTCCTGCGCCACCCGATCATGACGATCAAGCACAAGCTGGCGAGCATGGGCGTTGACTACGCAAAGTACCAGCAGGACAAAAAGGTCAGCGACAAGGCAAAGGCGAAGGAAAAGGCAGCGAAGTCGCGTGCCAAAGAAAAAGAGAAGAAGAAATGAACGACAAAAAACTCCCGCGTACCTGCGGGAGTTTTTTGTGTCGTCTTAAGCAAGATTCCGAATATAGTCCTTCAGTTCGTCCGCCGCACGCGTCACACGCGAGAGGTTCGCCGTGATCTCCTGCGTCGAGGCCGCCTGCTGCTCGCTGATGGAGCCGGTCGTCTCGATGGACTTTGAGATGTCCTCAACCGCGCGGTTCATCTCATTCAGCGTTACCTGAATGCGCTCCGTCGCCTCGCGCGACTGCTCCGCAAGCTTGCGTACCTCCTCAGCGACAACGGCAAAGCCGCGTCCCTGCTCGCCGGCACGCGCCGCCTCGATGGCTGCATTCAGACCAAGCAGATTGGTCTGTCCTGCGATATTAGTGATAAAGTCGATGACCTTGATCGTGTCGGCGTTGCGTTCCTGCAGGAACTTCGCCTGCTTGACGGACTCCTGTCCCGCGCTCGCAAGCTCCGTTGCGCTCTTCGCAACCTGCTCGATCGCCTCATAAACCGTCTGCGTTGAGGTCGCAATCCGCTCAATCGCTTCGAGCAGGCGCTCGTGGTCAATCTTCGTCTCTTCTGACATATTTTCTTCCTCCCTGATCCACCCGAAGTTGAATAGTTTCCTATGTATCACTCGCTATTTCATTATTCAACACACATAAGAAAAACCCTTCCCAGATGAAAAAATTATCTTATTTCTCCGGCATGAGAATGATATTTACCGGCAGATTGGACGCGCCCGGCGGTGAGTACTCGAACTGTACGGACTGCGCGCTCGTGTAGGTTCCGAGGTCCGCGAGCTCTGTGTACTGCGTCAGGAAGAGCAGCCCCTCCTCGCGTGCCTGCGCCACCTGCGCCGGCTCCGGCAGTGTCTGGTCACCGAAATACGGCCGCGTCGCAGGCGTCTGAAGCAGCATACTCTTCGCGCCGCTCTCCGCGCGCATCGCCCCCGCATAGACCCCGCCCAGAGGACTGAGGAAGTAGCGCGTGTTCTCGCGTCCTGTTGTCGGGATGCGGATCTGATAGAGAATGCCGTAGTTGCCGTAATTCACAACGGCAGAACCGTCCGTTGCATCGATGCCGCGGCGGTAGATATCGTGGACATTGTCGCCGATGGGAAAGTAAACGGTGCCGTCCGTTGTGGGGCGATAGATCTTCTGCGAGGTGATCATACGGTTCATCCCGCGGAACGTCCCGCGCAGCGCAACCTTATCGCGCGGCAGCACGCGTGCAGTGCGGAGGAAGGCGAAAGGATCCACATCCGCCCCGTACATGATGACCGAGACGCGCACAGGTGCATTTGTGTGAAAATCATAGACACCGTAGACCAGATCCCCCGGTGCCAGAACCGTCGTATTCATATCGGGCACGAGAAGGCGCGGACGCTCCTTCGTCACGTAAACGTGCTCATGCATCTCCCGCGTGTCGAAGTAGCCGATCTGTGTGGCCTTGCCGACCTGCAGATAATCTGCACTCGGTGCAGCGGCTGCGCCGCGCGTCACGGACACCGTCGCAAGATCCGCCTCTGTCTCGAGTATGACTGCCACCTTCTTCGGCTGTGCGGTGTCATTCAGGTGGTAGTAGAGGACGCGCGCATCCCCCGTCACCGTATCGCGGTAGAGAATGCCGCTCTCCTTGACATACTCCGGACTGTCCGAGAAGAGCAGTGTGCCGCCCGTGTCGTAGGACTCCACAGGCCAGCGATGCATGAGATGTGATGTCCCCGGTGCAAACACGCGGTTGCGCGGCGGCTCGCTCGACCCGAGGATACTCGCAACGCGGTCACGGATATTCGCCTGTGCCGCGCCGCGCTCGCGCATGACCGTTGTGCCCTCGCCATGTCCCGCAGCGAATGCCTGCCCGCCCGTGCAGAGCAGCGCGAGCGTCAGCGCTGCCATTTTCTGAAAGATTCCCTTATTCATGTGTGTTGTCTACATTCCCTTCGATTGTTCAATCATCCCTGCGCAGTGTGCCCCACATCTGTGCAATCCCTAAGCGCAGTCCCTCCGGCAGCTGCGCGATCCGCGCATCCAGACGCGCGGCGATGTCCGCCTTCATCAGACGCAGACGGAACTCCGTCAGCCCCAGGCGCGGCGGCGCAATGTTGACACGCCGCAGGAGATACGGATTCGTCGCCCGATCATTCAGCCCCGCGTCGCCCGTCACGGCGGTCAGATACTCCTCCTCTTGGAGCATGGCAACAATCCCCGCATCATAGGCACCGTTTGGATAGGAGAAGCTGTAGATCGTCTTCATCCCCTTCCACTCGAGCATCAGCTTCGAGAGGCGCAGCTCATCGCGCTGCTTTTCGGGCGGAAGCTCCGTCAGTGGAATGTGGTTCGCCGTGTGGCTGCCGATCTCCATGCCGCGCCGCTCCATGTCAAAGAGATTGTCCCATGTCATATAGCCGGGGAGCCCGATGTCATTCGTCACCACATAGAACACCGCTTTCATGCCGCGCTCCTCAAGCATCGGCAGGATGACGCGGTAGTTGTCCTCATAGCCGTCGTCAAAGGAGAGAATAATGGGCTTCTCGGGCAGCTCCTGCTTTCCCTTGCGCGCACGCGCGTAGTCCTGCGGCGTGATCGTCGTATATCCCTCTGCAAGAAGGTAATCCAGCTGCGCAGCAAAATCCTCGGGCGGGACCACATAGGGTTTTGCCTTCGGCGGCGCATCCTCCTTCACCATATGGTACTCCAGAATGGGAAAGCCCGCAGGTACCTCTGCTGTCAGAATCCAGCCCGCAAACGCGGCGAGCAGGAGTACCGGCAGCGGCAGTCCCGCGGAAAGCCGCCGTACAATTCCTCTGATCAAACTCTATACCTCCTCTGCCATCGCACAGATCTTCCTCAGGCGATGGCTCATGCCCGACTTGCTGATGTGACAGAGCGCCGCAAGCTCCGACATGCTGATCTCCGGATGCTCGCGCCGCATCTCTGCGGTCTCGCGCAGCTCCTCAGGCAGCTCGGCGAGCCGTCCCGCCGCCGCGAGGCGCTCAATCGCCGCACGCTGCACCGCCGCCGCATCTACTGCACGCTGCAGATTTGCCGTCTCCACATTGACAAGACGGTTCACCTGTGCGCGTACTTCCTTCAGATTGCGTGCCACCTCGATCTCCTCTGCCGCCTCCTCCGCGCCGATGAGCGCGAGGAAATCCATGACTGCGTCCCCCTCCTTTAGATAGACGACGTAGGTATCGCGCCGATCGGTCAGCCCTACGGGGAAGTGCAGCCGCCGCAGGAGGGTGTGAAGAGCACGCCCCATCGCCGCGCTCTTCGCCGCGATCTCGAGATGGCAGCTTGCCTCGGGACGGTTCACACTGCCGCCGCCGAGAAATGCGCCGCGCAGATACGCCGCACGGCAGCACTTCTTGCGCAGGAGCAGCACATCTGTGCCCGCACGGAGCGCCTCCCCGCCGTCGAGAAAACCGAGTCGCGTGAGGAGCGGGGTAACCCCCTCCCCCGCTGCAATATTGACAATGTATGTGCGCCGCCGCAGCTGCGGAGTACGTTCCATCGCAACCGATGTCTCGATCGCCGCATCCATCGTGCGCAGGAGACGGATCACGCGGCGCGCAACGGCGGCGCTCGCCGCCTCGAAGCGCAGACCGAGCCCGTGCGCTCCATCCGTCACCATGGAGGCGCCCATGCGCAGGAGTGCGGCAAGCTCTGCCGTCTGGCAGCACGCACGCTCCTCATCCGTGCGTGAGAGCGCGTTCTTTACATCCGAGGCAAAGGACGGCATCTCAGCTCACCCGCAGATCGTAGATCATGCGCATGACGTTGCGGCTGAGCTTGTCGGGATCGTGCCGCACGGCATCCGACTGATTGATGATGTCCGCTGCAACAAAGCCAATGCCGAGCGCATTGATCTGCGCCTCGTCCACCACAACGGGCGCAATTCCCTCCGCCGCGTACTTCTCACGCAGCGCATCGGAAATCGGCGCGTTGTTGACGAGCATAAAGTCGATTGCCCCGCGCCCCGCATGCCGCACGATCGCCTCCGCATGCATGGCGGCAGTATAGCCGTCCGTCTCGCCCGGCTGCGTCATGACGTTGCAGATGTAGATTTTGAGCGCACGGCTCTTCCGAAGCTCCTCTGCCACGCCATTTACGAGAAGGTTCGGCATAATGCTCGTATAGAGACTGCCGGGACCAAGGATGATCGCGTCCGCCGTGCGGATCGCCTCAAGCGCGGACGGCACAGGCGCGACATCTTGCGGGTAGAGGCGCACGCGGCGAATGCGCCCCTCCACCTCCGGAATATGCGACTCGCCCTCGACTACGGTGCCGTCTTCGAGGATCGCGTCGAGGCGCACGGACTGCTTCGATGCGGGAAGCACGCGCCCCTTAACCGCGAGAACCTTTGAGGACTCGCGCAGTGCCGTCTCCATATCGCCCGTGACCTCCGCCATCGCCGCGAGAAAGAGATTGCCGAAGCTGTGTCCCGCGAGATTGCTCTCGCCCGCAAAGCGGTGCTGGAAGAGCTTCTCCATCAGCGGCTCCGTGTCGGCAAGCGCGACAAGACAGTTGCGCAGATCGCCCGGCGGGATGATGCCGAGCTCCTCGCGCAGACGTCCCGAGGAACCGCCGTCGTCCGCGACCGTCACAACCGCCGTTACGTTGCTCGTCAGCTCCTTGATCCCGCGCAGCAGTACGGAGAGGCCGTGGCCGCCGCCAATGACCGTGACCGCAGGGCCGCGGCTCAGACGAGTCTTTTCGTAGACGAGATCAACGAGGCGCGTCGATGTCCCCTCCGGCATCAGCGCTGTGATGACAGAACGAATGATGTGGCGTGTTGCCACCAGCATGAGTGCAGTGCCGAGGAGGGCAACCGCCGCCCCCGCGATTGCCGTGAAACCGTAGTTGTAACTGCCCTGCCACGTATAGACGAAGCGGAAGATTGCCTCCTCGATGCTGTCGATGTATTTGTAGTTGAAGATGAGTGCAGCTCCAAGCCCCACACAGAGTGTCCCGACGGCAAAGACAAAGAGCCATCGTTTGAACCCCATGCCCGGGTAGAGCCATTTGATAAGATGCATGAATTACCCCTCGCTGACGTGCTCCTGCACCTCGTTCTTCATGAGATCGCGATGCTCGAGACGCGCCGCATAGCTGCCCTTGATGCGATCGTAGAGATGCTTTGCGATGAATACGCTGCGATGCATGCCGCCCGTACAGCCGACGGCAATGACGAGCTGGCTCTTGCCTTCCTTCACATAGTTGGGCAGGAGGAAGTCAATCATCCCGTCGAGCTGTTGCTCGAACTTCTGCGTCACGTCCCACGACTCGATGTAGGAAGCGACCTGCGGGACGGTACCGCTCTTATTGCGCAGCGAATCCACGTAGAACGGATTCGGCAGGAAGCGCACGTCAAAGACAAGATCGGCATCGAGCGGGATGCCGTATTTGAAGCCGAACGAGAGGATATTGACATTCATCTCCGCGTCCCGCCCCGGCGTATCGTAGTGCTGACGGATGATGTCGCGAAGCTCCGCCTTGCGCAGATTCGATGTGTCGATCAGCTGCGTCGCACGCGCACGCACGGAAGCGAGCTGTCCGCGTTCGCGCGTCACTCCCTCCGAGATGCGCGCATCGGGTGCGAGCGGATGCGGACGGCGCGTCTCCTTGTAGCGGCGAATGATGACGTCGTCGGACGCCTCGATGAAGAGCAGCTCATAGGCGACATCGCCCGCATCCAGCTCTCCGAGGACGCGGACGAAATCATCGAAGAACTCACGGCTGCGCGTGTCCACAACGATCGCCGCACGGCTGATCTGTCCGTGTGTCTCGCGGCAGAGGTCGATGAACTTCGGAATGAATACCGGCGGAAGATTGTCCACGCAGAAGTAGCCAAGATCCTCCATATAGCGTGCCGCGAGCGATTTTCCGCCGCCCGACAGCCCCGTCACGATCACCGGGCGGAATTTCTCCGTCGCCCGTTTTGCTTCCCCCATCGTACTCACCTCACAGTACAAATTTCTCAATCGCAGCGGCAATCCCATTCGCATCGTTCGATGCCGTCACATAACGGGCGCGCTCTTTTGCCCCGGGGAGACCATTCGCGGGAACGACGGAGAACGCACCCATCGAGAGCATCTCAAAGTCATTGTCCGCATCGCCCGCAACCATCACCTCGTCAAGGCTGAGCCCCATCGCGTCCGCGAGCGCCTGCACGCCGACCGCCTTGTTGATGCCGGGTGGGTTGATGTCAACGCTCGTGCCCGTATTCTGCTGCGGCACAAGGCGTCCGCCGAAGTGTTCCCGCACCTCGCTGACGTAAGAGTCAACCCCGTTCTCCATCTCACGGAGGACGAACTGCGGTACGTTCTCCGTGTAGCTGAGATAGTCGTTCCCAACCTCCGTCACCACGAAATTCGCCGTCGTTCGATAGGCGGCAAAGCACTCTGCACGGTACTCCGGCGCGTAGATCTCGATGCCGTTGTACCAGTTCACGTACCAGCTGCGCTCGTAGGCAAATGTCAGAAACTCTCGTGTAAGTGCAGGCTCAAAATAGCGCGCAAAGAGCGGATCGCCCTTCGCCGTTCCGACATATCCGCCGTTGCAGCAGATAACGGGCGCATCGGATGCAATGAGGCGCGCGAAGTAGAGCGCCGAGCGCAGCATGCGCCCCGTTGCAATCGTCACCGTCACACCGCGTGCCATGGCGCGCGCGATGATATCCTTCGTGCGCGTCGTGATTTGCTTTTCCGAATTGAGCAGAGTCCCGTCCAGATCGAGCGCAATGAGTTTAATTGCCATGACTTAGCCCCTCGTCATTGGTACGGGGGCATCCGCTCCCATGCCGAGCACATAGTGGTAGATTGCCGCTGCAAGCCCGTTCTCCTCACAGGAGAGCGTCTCGTAGTCCGTCACCTCTTTGACCTCGGGGAACGCGTTGCCCATCGCAACGCTCTTGCCTGCTGCCTTCAGCATGGGCAGATCGTTGTACGCATCGCCGATCGCCATCGTTTCCTCGATGGCGATGCCGAGTTTGCCCGCAAGAGACTTCAGTGCCGATGCCTTGGAGATGCCCTTCGGCACAATCTCGATCAGATGATTCGCTGAGCGCATTACATCCACTCGTTCGCCGAATGCAGCAAGCACCGCCTCCGCGCGCGTAAGCGTCACTGAAAGCTCCTTTGTCACGAGAACCAGCTTGCAGTTTCCTGACGTGTGTGCAAAGAGGCCGTCCCAGCCGACCGCCTCGCCCGTGAGTTTCTGCGAATTCTCATAGAAACGTGACTCATCGCACGGCTCGACATAGCGCAGCACGCCGCCGCTGTAGCTCTGAATGTACCATCCGCGCTCCTTGCAGAACGCGATGAGATCATGTGCAAGCGCGGGATCGACCGTGTGCTCCTCGTAGACACACCCGCTCGGGCTCTTGATGAGCCCGCCGTTGTAGGAGATGATGGGCACATCCACGCCGAGCGCCTCGGCAACGGGCAGCGCCGCCTCGAACATGCGCCCCGTCGCAATCGTCACCGTGACCCCCGCCTCCGCCGCGCGGCGCACCGCCGCGATATTCTCCGCAGAGACCACATTGCCGTCCGGCAGCATCGTCCCGTCCAGATCTGATACAAACAGCTTTACCGCCATTTCATCCCCTCCTGTATCCCATTTTCATCAACTGCTGACAAATCCCATTCCCCTATGTTATAATACCACGAAACAAATTATCGAAAGGAGGCGCGCCGTGCAGAACCTGTTCCGTCAACTCGTCATCCTCATCGCCCTGCTCCTCATCCTCGTCGGCATCTTCGGTCTCTCCTACACCTACCAGATCGACCATCGCACAGCGCGCAGCCTCTCTGCCTACGCACGCATCGACTTTCAGACATCCTACACG
Source organism: Selenomonas sp. oral taxon 920 (assembly GCF_001717585.1). Taxonomy (NCBI): domain Bacteria; kingdom Bacillati; phylum Bacillota; class Negativicutes; order Selenomonadales; family Selenomonadaceae; genus Selenomonas; species Selenomonas sp. oral taxon 920. The sequence goes on along the minus strand of NZ_CP017042.1, from coordinate 457,196 downwards.
GGTGAGGGGCGGCTCGAAGGTGCAACCCTCACGCTGTGGGACTACCGCTTTGACGAGGCAAAACTCCTGCCCGACGTTGTCCTCTACACGGACGGTACCGCATGGGAAATGAAGGCATCTACCAAGTATACGCCGCGTCCTGTGCCCGAGGCGGACAGTCCGTACAAAAACGAGAATAAATTCTTCGTCGAACTCCCCCGCGCCAGTCTCCCCTCCGTCCGCAAGGCAACGACCATCCGCGTCCGCTTCTGCTACGACAACGGACAGGCCATTGACCTGCCTCTGAACGAGCCCGATCTTGCCTACTGGCAGCGTGAGCTTGGAAAAGGCATCTAAAAGCTATTGTACTGTGATCGAAAACATTCGTCAAGGCAAGGAATCCCAATGAAGAAAAACGATCTTGTCCTCATCGGCGCACTGCTCCTCCTCTGTGGGATCGGTGCCGTATTTTTTTTCACACGCACGGACAATGAAATACGGCATGCCGTAATCACACAGAACAATGTGCAGCTCTATGATATCCCGCTCACGGGACACACGGGCACGGAGGAGATTGTCATTGCGGACGAGGACGGAACGAACACCATCCGCATTGAGGGCGAAACGATCGCCGTCATCCATGCCGACTGCCCTGACCTCGTCTGCGTGCACACGGGCAAAGCATCGAAAAAAGGCGACGTGATCGCCTGCCTCCCGCATAGACTTCTGATCGAAGTGAAATGATATGAGCAATATTCACCGAATCACACACATTGCACTCCTCACCGCACTCTCCCTCATTCTCTTCGTACTTGAAGGCTTCCTCCCCCTGCCGCTGCCCGTACCGGGCGCAAAGCTTGGGCTCGCCGCCATTGTCACGCTGATCGCGCTCTGCATTCTCCCGATGCGCGATGCTGCACTGATGCTCACACTGCGCATCCTCCTCGCCTCTGCTCTCGGCGGCGGACTTGCTCCCCTGCTTTACAGTCTCGCGGGCGGCGCGGCGAGTTTCGCGGCGATGGTGCTGCTGAAACAGCACTCGCAGCTGTCCATCGTCGGCATCAGTGCGGCGGGCGGCTTCCTGCACAACATGGCGCAGCTTCTCGTCGCCGCTGCTGTCATGCAGACCTCCGCACTCTTTTCCTACGCTCCCGTGCTCGGCTTCGTCGGGATATTGACGGGCATCGGCATCGGCATTGCCGCACAGACGATTTTACAGAAAATTTATCATAATTTTGCAAGATAAACATTCTCATTTTCATTGTTTTATGCTATACTCTCATTAGCAGATTTTTCTCTCTACTATCATAATTTTAAGGAGGACAATCCAAATGGAGTATCGCATCGAACACGATTCCCTCGGCGAGGTCAAGGTTCCGGCGGACAAGTACTGGGCGGCGCAGACGGAGCGCAGCTTTGAGAATTTCCCCATTGGCATTGAGAAGATGCCTGCCGAGATCATTCACGCATTCGGCATTCTGAAGAAATCCGCCGCGATTGCAAACAACAAGCTCGGCAAGCTCGACGAGAAACGCTTGAACGCCATCAAGGCGGCCTGCGATGAGATCATCGCGGGCAAGCTTGCGGAGCACTTCCCGCTCGCGGTCTGGCAGACGGGCAGCGGCACACAGTCGAACATGAACGTCAACGAGGTCATCGCGAACCGCGGCAACGAGATCGCAGGCGAAAAGATCCTGCACCCGAACGATCACTCCAATATGTCGCAGAGCTCGAATGACACGTTCCCGACGGCGATGCACATCGCAGCGGTCATCGCCATTGAGGACGGCCTCTTCCCGAGCATCGATCTCCTCGCGAACACATTCCGCCGCCTGATGAAGGAGAACGAGGGCATCGTCAAGACAGGGCGCACGCACCTGCAGGATGCCGTTCCCATCTCCTTTACGCAGGAGATCAGCGGCTGGCTTGCCATGCTCGAGCAGTCTAAGAAGCAGCTGCAGGCAGCACTGCCCTTCCTCCACGAACTCGCACTCGGCGGCACCGCTGTCGGCACGGGGCTCAACACGCCGAAGGGCTTCGATGTCGCCGTCGCACAGGCGGCAAGTGAGCTGACGGGCAAGAAGTTCGTCACCGCGCCGAACAAGTTCCACGCGCTCACGAGCAAGGACGCAATCGTCTTTGCACATGGCGGACTCAAGGGACTCGCCGCGAACATGATGAAGATCGCGAACGATATCCGCTGGCTCGCAGCAGGGCCGCGCTGCGGTCTCGGTGAGATCACGATCCCCGCGAACGAGCCGGGCAGCTCCATCATGCCGGGCAAGGTCAACCCGACGCAGTGCGAGTCCGTCACGATGGTCGCCGTACAGGTCATGGGCAACGATGCCGCCATCGGCATTGCCGCCTCACAGGGCAACTTCGAGCTGAACGTGTTCATGCCCGTCATGATCTACGACTTCCTCCAGTCCGCACGACTCCTCACCGACTCCCTCAAGTCGTTCAACGACCGCTGCGTCACGGGGATCACGGCGAACCGCGAGAAGATGCACGAGAACCTCCACCGTTCGCTGATGCTCGTCACGGCTCTGAACCCGTACATCGGCTACGAGAACGCTGCGAAGACCGCACACAAGGCATTCGACGAGAACATCAGCCTCAAGGAGGCGTGCGTTGCCCTCGGCTTCCTCACCGCCGAGAAGTTCGACGAGGTCTTCCATCCCGAAGAGATGGTGTAAGATTTACGTTTCCTCATGAGAAAAGACCTGCTGCAAAAAAGCAGCAGGTCTTTTTGCGTGCTTCCTAAACTGCTAAAAAATCCGGATTAAGCACGCGCAGGGTCTTGCGGTCATAGTCGATGATCCCCTCGTCGCGCATGTGGCTCATCTCGCGGCTGAGTGCGCTGCGCTCCACGCCGAGGTAGCGTGCAAGCTGGGTCTGGTTCAGATCGCGTACAGCGGTACCGTCCCCCTCAACAGAGATCGCCTGCAGATAGACGCTGAGCTTTGCGCGGATGCTCTTCTGCCCCATGATGCGGATCTTGTGCTGATAGAATATGCCCTTCTGCGAAATTCTGCGCAGCATATTCAGCGTAAAGCGCCAGAGATGCGGATCGCTGCACGAGGAACGCTCGTAGAGCTGTCGAAACTGCAGGCGCAGGATCAGCGTATCGCTGAGTGCCTTGACGAACATACGGCTTGCCGCGAGATTCGCCCCCTCCATCGTCTCGCCGAAACTCTTGCCCGCCTCGAAGATATTCATGTCGATCTGGTCGGCGTTCTCGTTGAGGAACGATACCTCGATTGCCCCTGTGAGGATGATGCCCGTCACAATCGGCGGACGCCCCATGCGCATGATATCCGTCCCCGCCGCATAACGCTTCATCTCGCCGCCAAGCGCATTCAGAAGCACCGGCAGAGCATCTGCCGGGATTCCCTCGAACAGATCGTGCTGCAGCAGGAGTTCTGTATGCGGTGCCAGTATTTCATGCGTCAGCATAGTCCGCTCCTTTCCATTGACAGAGAATAATTATCTATCATTATAAGAGGAATCCTGTACTTTGTAAATGAGATGCACATTTTTTCCACAATATTTCTCTTCACTGTTTCAAAAAATGCTATAATAACAACAGTCATATAAATTTCAACAGAAACGGAGCATATCCCATGCAGAACACATCATATCAAAATCTCATCATCGGCTTCGGCAAGGCAGGCAAGACGCTCGCGGGCTTCCTCGCGAAGAAGGGCGAAACGGTCGCCCTCGTCGAGCGGTCAAAGGAGCGTTACGGCGGCACCTGCATCAACGTCGCCTGCATCCCGTCGAAGTCGCTGGAGTACAGTGCACGGCTCTCGGCAGCGGCAGGCGGCGACTTTGCGGCAAAGGCGGAGCGCTATCGTGCGGCGATTGCAGAGAAACGCCGCCTCACAGCGATGCTGCGCGAAAAGAACTACGCCAAGGTGACAGGGACGGGTGCTGTCGTCATTGACGGAGAGGCCTCGTTTGTCGATGCACATACCGTACGCATTGTCGGCGCAGACGGAGAGCAGACCGTCACGGCGGACCGCATCTTCATCAATACGGGTGCACTGCCCTTCGTCCCGCCGATCGAGGGTGCGGCAGAGAGCATGCACGTCTACACGAGCGAGACGATGATGGAGCTGGACGAGCTGCCCGAGAAGCTCGTCATCATCGGCGGCGGCTACATTGGGCTGGAGTTCGCATCGTACTACGCCAACTTCGGCTCGTCCGTCGCCGTCGTACAGGACGGCGATGCCTTCATTCCGCGTGAAGACACGGAGATCGCCGCACGCGTCCTGCAGCACACAAATGATCGCGGCATCCATATTCTGATGGGGGCGAAGGTACAGCGCATCGAGGACAGTGCCGGCGGTGCGAATGTCGTCGTGCAGACGGCGGACGGAGAGAAGACGCTCGCGGCGAACGCCATCCTCATTGCAACGGGCCGCCGCCCGAACATCGAAGGGCTGAATCTTGCGGCGGCAGGCGTTGCTGTGACGGAGCGCGGTGCGGTCGCCGTTGACGAGCACCTCCGCACGAACGTACCGCACATATGGGCGATGGGCGATGTCGCGGGCGGCCTGCAGTTCACCTACATTTCTCTCGACGATTTCCGCATTGTAAAGGATCAGCTTGCGGGCAGCGGAACACGCACAACGGCAAATCGCGGAGCCGTCCCCTACTCCGTCTTCCTCGATCCGCCGCTCTCGCGCGTCGGTATGACGGAGGCACAGGCAGAGGCAGCGGGCTTTGACGTACGCATCCTCCGCCTTGAGGTCGCCGCCATCCCGAAGGCACAGGTCTACAAGAAGCCCGCCGGCATTCTCAAGGCAGTTGTTGACGCAAAGACGGACACGATCCTCGGTGCTCATTTCTTCTGTCCCGAGTCGCAGGAGATGATCAACCTCATGAAAATGGCAATCGACCACGGCATCACTGCCGCCGCGCTCGGCTCTGCCATCTACACCCACCCGACCATGACCGAAGCACTGAACGATCTGTTCAGCTGAAAAGGAGACGACGATGACATTCGCGCACAAAGCCGCGCGGTACTGCTTCGCCGCCATATTCGTTCCGCTGCTCTTTCTCGGAGCGGAAGCTGCGGCGGCCCCCGAGGCAGCACCCATGCAGCCGACAAGAACCGCCCCGTCCGAGCACACCGAAATTCGGCAGCTGACGATGGAGTTCCGCCACCCCGTCACGGACGGCACACTCATGCGCATGATCTGGCAGATTGACGGTTTTGTCAAGGATGCATTCTCGGCGGAGGAAATCGCAGAACAAGGGCTGGATCCGAACGCTCTCATCCCGTGCCTCGGGGAATTTGTCGCCAAGGAGTTCACAAACGGCCGCCGTCTGGATATCCGTGAGAGGTACATTCCTTGGACACCCGAGCTCGAAGCGAGCCTGCATAAGATCATTTCCGAGCGAAATATTGCCGCCGAGAACGACTACGGCGCACGCGCGGAGACCGTGACGAACCCCGCCTATAACATCCTCATCGCCTACGCGGACGGACGCAGCCTTTACATCACCTCGGAAGGGCAGACGCTGAACGAACATGAGGCGGGTGTCGAGGATGCACTCCTCACATGGGCAGACGAGGCATTTGCCACAGGCGGGAAACAGACGCCATGAACACATGGAAGCGATATATCAGTGCTGCTGCCCTTATCCTTGGGCTTGCTGTCCTTCCGCACTGTGGATTTGGTGAAACATCCGCCGTCCCCGAAGTGCGCGGCATCGTTCTCACAGGCGAAGCGAAACAGGCGTACATCAAGACACAAATGGACGCACTCTACTGCCCGCCTGAGGACAAAAAACCTGCGTCGTTCACCGCCCCCGAGGGCTGGGCATATGAAAAGACCTCCATCGGAAACGTTCCGGTCGAGCGTCTCGCACCACCGAAACCAACCACCAAGAGGGTTGTGCTCCAACTCCACGGCGGTGCCTATATGAGCGGTCTCACGGATCTCTACCGCACGTTTGCCGTGCGTCAGGCAGAGTGTACGAACGCACGCGAAATATACTGTGTGGACTACCGACATGCACCGCTCCATCGCTATCCTGCTGCACTTGAGGATGCGGCGACGGTCTATCAGGGGCTCCTTGCGCACGGGACACGCCCCTCAGATATCATCATCTTTGGCGACTCTTCGGGCGGCAATCTCGCCGTAGCACTTGCGCTCCACCTGCGAGACAAGGGGTTGCCGCAGCCTGCGGCACTCATCCTCCTCTCGCCGTGGGCGGACTTCGAGCACAAGGATGGCACGTCACGCACGGAGAACTTTACCAAGGACAAGGTGCTCGGTGAGGGCACACCGTTTGCGCCCCACTTGCGCAAAACACCGCCGTATGCTGGCAGCCTCCCGCTCGACGATCCGCGCCTTTCTCCGATTCACGCCGACCTCAGCGAACTGCCGCCGATGCTGATCCAGACCGGCGGTTACGACCTCCTGCTGACGGAAGACGAACAGCTTGCAGAAAAAGCGAAGGCGGACGGAACGTCTGTGACATTCACCGTCTATCCCGAAATGCCCCACGTCTTCCCGCTCGTTCTGCCGGAACTCGCGGAGAGCATCGCTGCATACGAGGAGGTACGGGACTTCGTCAATCGATATACGATGAAACAACCATATTAAAATACAAAGGGACATTCTGCCACAATAACAGAATGTCCCTTGTTTTTTGCAAAAAGAGAGTCTAAACATCCATTACAAATTAATATATCACACTGAGGTCCGATCTATATGAATTTCAACAATATCCCCTGTAAGTTTTGATACCGAAAAAGAAAGATACCCCACACCTTTTTCGTTATAGTAATAGTAAACATCGCACTGAGAATTTGTAAACACCCTATCTGCCGTTCCATAAACATCCGTGAGACGATATGCAGGATCACCTACGGACACATCATCAAACGTAACAAGACCAGGTTTGGTTGCAGTAGCCGTAAGGAATTTATATCTACGATGAAGAATTGACAATCCTGAATCCCAATTCCATCGAGTATATCCAGATGCAGATGAATCGACATAATCAGGTCTTCCATATTTATCTTTAATCTCTTCAAGGGTTGTCTTCATTCCAAGACCGTCTAACTGTATTCTAGATGGTAGAATTGTTGCTTGTGCAATACTAAAAGGAGTAAAACATATCATTGCAAATAGAGCCCCAATCAGAATTTTTTTCATGATCCTTTCTCCCAAAGGTAAGCTTTTCTAGGCACAGTGTAAATATACTCCAAAAGTATAGAAATGTCCACTTGTCAAACAAGTAATTTTTCACAACATTAATCGCTATTGTGAAAGATAATATTAGTATTTCTTCCATGCTAGACAGCATTGTATATAAACAAGCGGGAGATATTGTCACTGCGACAATATCTCCCGCTTGTTTTCTATCATGCCTCTCTGCGATCGAACGGTACCTGTCCGAGCTGCAGATCGGGGTTGTTCTCGCGAATCCAGCCAAGTGCCCACTCGTTATTCACGAGAAGGACGGGGTTGCCGTTGCGGTCATGGACGAACATGCCGCGATCCGCACCGCGCAGATCGGCGGGCTTGATCGTGCGCCCGTCGGGGAACGCCAGCCAGCGTGCCGTCTCGAACGGCTGCATCTGCATCGTGATCTCCGTGTTGTACTCGTTTTTCAGCCGATACTCGAGCACCTCGAACTGGAGCGTGCCGACCGTGCCGACGATGTAACTGTCGAGCCCTGCGCCGACCTGCTCGAAGAGCTGAATCGCGCCCTCCTGCGTGAGCTGTTCGATTCCCTTGACGAACTGCTTGCGCTTCATCGTGTCCTTTGCCGCAACACGCGCAAAGCGCTCGGGCGGGAACACGGGGAAGTCCTCGAACTTGAACTTGTGCGCGGGGTCGCAGAGCGTATCCCCGATGCCGAATACGCCGGGGTCGAACAGCCCCACGATGTCGCCGGGATATGCCGTGTCGATGATCTGGCGATCCTGCGCGAGGAACTGCTGCGGCTGTGCAAGCTTGATAAGCTTGCCCGAGGGTGCGTGCCAGACGCTCATATTGCGGTCGAACTTGCCCGACGAGATGCGGATAAATGCGAGGCGGTCACGGTGCGCAGGGTTCATATTCGCCTGGATCTTGAACACAAAGCCCGAGAATTTCTCGTCGTCCGGCTCGATCACGCCGTCCGAGGACATACGCGGCGCGGGTGTCGGCGCAAGCCTGATGTATTCCTCGAGAAAGTTCTGCACGCCGAAGTTCGTCATCGCCGAGCCGAAGAACATGGGTGTGAGTTCGCCCGCATCCACGGCTGCGCGGTCGAACTTCTCACCTGCGTCGCGCAGCAGTTCGATATCGTCAGCGAGCGCCGCGGCAGCATCTGCGCCGACACGCTCCTTCCACGCAGGATCGTCCATCTCGAATACCTCAGAGACACGCGTTTCCTGCCCGTGCGTCACGTCCTCGGCAAAGAGCTCGATGCGGTTCTTCTCGCGGTCATAGACACCGCGATAGGTGCCGTCCGTCCCGATCGGCCAGTTCATCGGATACGAGCGGATGCCGAGGACGTTCTCGAGTTCATCCATCAGGTCAAGCGGCGCTTTGCCGAAACGATCCAATTTGTTGACGAACGTGAAGATAGGGATGCCGCGCTGACGGCAGACGCGGAACAGCTTGCGCGTCTGCGCCTCGACGCCCTTCGCCGCGTCGATAATCATGACGGCGCTGTCCACCGCCATCAGCGTGCGGTAGGTGTCCTCGCTGAAGTCCTGATGCCCCGGTGTATCGAGGATGTTGATGCGGTAGCCGTCATAGTCGAACTGCAGGACAGAGGATGTGACGGAGATACCGCGCTGCTTTTCGATCTCCATCCAGTCGGAGACGGCATGACGCTGCGTCTTGCGCGACTTGATCGAGCCGGCGAGATGGATTGCGCCTCCGTAGAGGAGCAGCTTCTCTGTGAGCGTGGTCTTGCCCGCGTCCGGATGTGAGATGATGGCAAATGTGCGCCGTTTTGCTATTTCGCGCGCGAGTTCTTCTTTCAATTCTGCCATAGTCTCCCCTATTTCAACGTCAATGATACGGGGCAGTGATCGCTCCCGAATACATCCGCATGGATCTCTGCCGCTGCGATGCGGCCCTCCAGCTCCTCGGAGACGAGGAAGTAGTCGATGCGCCATCCCGCATTTGTCTCACGCGCGTGGCGCAGATACGACCACCATGTATAGGCTCCTGTCTTGTCCGGATAGAGAGCGCGAAAGGTATCGACGAACCCCGAAGCAAGAAGCTCCGTGAATTTGCCGCGCTCCTCGTCCGTAAAGCCCGCATTGCGGCGGTTGCTCTTCGGATTTTTGAGGTCGATCTCCGTGTGTGCAACATTGAGGTCGCCGCAGACGACAACGGGCTTTTTCGCACGCAGGTCAAGCAGGAAGGCGCGAAAGGCATCCTCCCATGCCATGCGGTAGTCGAGGCGTGCGAGTGCGTTCTTCGAGTTTGGTGTGTAGACGGTGACGAGATACACATCCTCGTACTCCATTGTGATGACACGCCCCTCGTGGTCGTGCTCCTCGATGCCGATCCCATAATTGACGGAAAGAGGCTTGATCCGCGTAAAGATCGCCGTACCCGAGTACCCCTTCTTCTCCGCGCTGTAAAAATACTGCTCATAGCCGGGCAGATCGAGGATCGCCTGCCCCTCCTGCATCTTCGTCTCCTGCAGGCAGAACGCATCGGCATCGAGTTCCTTGAAGGACTCCATAAAGCCCTTTTTGAGGGCGGCGCGCAGTCCGTTGACATTCCATGATACAAAGCGCATGGCGTTCCTCCGTCAGAGCGTCTTATACTGCGAAATCGGCCAGAAGACAATCATCGCCTTGCCCTTTATGAGGTCGTACGGCACGAAGCCGACATCGGCAAAGCGACTGTCCTCGGAATTGTTGCGGTTGTCCCCCATAACGAAGACACGCCCCTCGGGTACGGTGGACTTCGGGTACTCGCTGCGCGTCTTTTCGAGGATGTAGTCCTCCGTGAGCAGCTGATCGTTGACGAGCACGCGCCCCTCGCGGATCTCAATCGTATCGCCCGGTGTCGCGATCACGCGCTTGATGAAGTCACGGCTCGGGTCGCGCGGATACTGAAAGACGAGGACTTCGCCCTTCTCCGGCGGGCGGAATCGGTAGATGAATTTATTGACGACGAGGCGCTCCTCCGACTCGAGCGTCGGACGCATGGACGGGCCGTCGACGACGTAGAGCTCCACGATAAAGGTACGGATGAACATAGCGAGTGCAACGGCAACGACGATGGAGATAACCCAGTCTTTGATTTCGGCTGCAGTCGATGTTTCCTTTTCCATAAACTCCTCCTCTCAAACAGGAACACAGAGCAAAATAGGGACTGCCGCAGCAGTCCCCATCCATTCTGAATCAGCGCTTTTCCCGAATGCGAGCCGCCTTGCCCGTAAGTCCGCGCAGATAGTAGAGCTTCGCACGACGGACGATGCCGCGGCGCGTCACCTCGATCTTTGCGATACGCGGGGAGTGCACGGGGAAGAGACGCTCAACGCCGACGCCCGATGCAATGCGGCGCACGGTGAAGGTCTCGCGCACGCCCGTGCCCTGGCGGCCGATCACCACGCCCTCGAACACCTGAATGCGCTCGCGCGTGCCCTCGACGATGCGCGCATGGACGCGGATCGTATCCCCCGGTGCAAACTGCGGGATGTCGGAGCGAAGCTGCTCCTTTTCAAGAACCTCGATGATATTCATATGTTTCCTCCTTCGTTCGGACGTTCATAGACAGCTCATGCCGCCCAGCGGACCATCCACACACATACTCAGTGACTATAGCATAAGATGCGCCTTCACGCAAGAAAAATTTTATCAGCTCTTATGATGCCAAACGGCTCAGTGATCCCGGAGCCCCGCCGTATTCATCTCGGAGCGATTGCCATCACGCATTTTTTCTTTTGACTTCTGACGCGGACGGCGCGGCGGCATATGTGTCTGCCAGTCCGGCTCGCAGGTGATGCGGTTGCGTCCGTTCTCCTTCGATTGGTAGAGCGCCGTATCCGCACGCTTCACTATGTGTTCTGCCGTATCTGCCTCCGTGCCGTACCAGACGGCAACGCCGCCGCTGCACGTCACCTGATCCGAGGGATGGATATGTGCCGCAGCGACCGCCTCGCGGATCGTGTTGGCAAACGCCTCCGCCTCCACCCCGTCGTAGTGGAGGCAGAGCAGAATGAACTCCTCGCCGCCCCAGCGGATGAGGATGTGCCGACGATCAAGAAACCCGCTGATCGTCTGCGCGAACCCCACGAGCACCTCATCGCCGACATCGTGCCCGTAGGTATCGTTGATGTGCTTGAAATGATCGATGTCAAGCATGATAACGGCGAACGGCTCTTTAATCTCGAGCGAGATCCGCATGAAATCTCGCGTCGCCGTCGAGAATTTGTTGCGGTTAAACACGCCTGTGAGCGGATCGACCTCCATGCGTTTCGTCACCGCACTGACCTCATTCTCAAGGCTCGCGGAGAGTTCGGTAAGGTAGCGCTCATGGGCGGCACGCTCCAGAATCAGCTGGACGATAAAGAAGCCGATCGTATAGATGCCGAACGGAACGTAGTACGTATGCCATGCAAAGAGCCGATACTGAAGTGCCATTCCGTCAATCACAGCAAGCCCCGAGAGTGTGCCGAACGCAATGAGGAGCGAGCGGCAGCGCTCATTGCCGGCTTTGTGGCACGACCAGAGCCAATACCCCGTCATCAGACCGCAGACAAGAAGTGTGGGATAGAAGAAGAACCGCATAAGGTACAGCCCGTTCTGCCCCGAGAATTCCAGCAGCACGGCAAGCAGGAGAATGATTCCATAGACGAAGGATGTTTGAAGGATGTTCTTTTGATAGCGTTCGTCAATCACTCTGTAGATGAGCAAATTCGCAGAAAGCGGGATAAGGTAGGAAAAAACAAGCTCCACGTCCAGCCAGAGCACAGGCCAGTCAAACCACAGGAGCACGACACTAGATGCACTGAACATCCAAACAAAGAAGACGAACAAGACGACAATCATGCGCAGGTAGAGATCCCTGAGATCCGTCTCTGCAAAGAAATAGACACCGAGGAGCAGAATGAATACGAGCAGTGCAGTAATGCCGCTGACATAGGGAAAGTCGTAGACAAAGACATCCTCGATCTGATGTGCGGCGCGGTCCAGCTGAACGCGGTCGAACTGTCCGAGCACCCATATGTTATCGGAATGGATCTGCATAATGAGATGACGCCCGACCGCCCACGCAGGCAAATCGACGAGATGCCACTTCCGACCGTAGGAGCTGTTCTGATCGTTGAGATCACCGTAGCGGTAGATGGAGACCCCATCGAGGAAGATCTGCACACCCTGATCCGTCGTGGTGAAGAAGAGACTCTCGTCGACACCCGTATCGGGCGGAATGTAGACGCGCACCCAGACATAGTGTGTCCCCTCGGGGACGGCGACGCCGAACTGCGGATTGAACTGCCGCCAACGCCCCTCTTCCTTGGGAAACGCAGGAACTGTCTTCGCCGCATGTGCATCGGACTGCGGCGTGTTCGTCTCCCAGTACTCCCATGAGAGCTTCGAGGTCTCAGCGGAAACGGTATGCCCCATGCAAAGAAGCATGGCAAAAAAAAGCACCTGCACGAATACACATAATTTCTGATTCATGTTCCGCTGACCTCCTCTCAGAATTATTTCGTTGTAAAAGAATAAATACTTAATAGTTATTAGTAAGAAAGTCCCAACAACGTTTTGCGCACCACATCTTCCGGCACATCGCTGTGCACGGAGACGGTTCCGATCCCCTCGGCAAGTACCCAATGAATACGCCCGCCCACCGTCTTCTTGTCGTGAAAGAGATCGGCGTACATCGCATCTGCCGTCACGCCCTCGGCAGAGTACGGCAGTCCCATGTCGCGGATCAGGTCGTTGATACGGATGCGTTCACCGTCCGCGAGGAGTCCCATCTGCACGCTGATATCCGCCGCGCCGACCATGCCGATCGCGACCGCCTCGCCGTGCCGATAGCGCACATAGCCCGTCTCCTTCTCAATCGCGTGGGCAATCGTATGACCGAAGTTCAGGATGCGTCGGAGCCCGCTCTCGCACTCGTCCTGCCGCACAACATCCGCCTTGATCTCGCACGAGCGCGCAATCATATGCACCGCTGCAGCAGGTTCAAGGGCGAGCACGTCTGCGCGGTTCTCCGCAAGCCACGCAAAGAAATCGGCATCGCAGATGATGCCGTACTTGATGATCTCGCCGAGCCCCGTCGCAATCTCGCGCTTCGGCAGACTGCGCAGGAAATCCAACTCCATAAAGACCGCATCCGGCTGGTAGAAGGCGCCGATGAGATTCTTTCCGAGCGGGTGGTTGACAGCGACCTTGCCTCCGACGCTTGAATCAACCTGTGCGAGGAGACTTGTCGGGAACTGGATGAAAGGTACACCCCGCATATAGGTGGCCGCGACGAAGCCCGCAAGATCGCCGACCACGCCGCCGCCAAGCGCGATGATCGGCGAGCGCCGATCCAGACCAAGCTCAATCGCGCGCGTAAAGAGATCGTTTGCCGCCGTGAGGCTCTTCGAGGACTCGCCCGCCGGAATCGTCGCGATCTCTGCCTGCACGCCCGCACGGACAAGCAGCTCCGCAGTCTGTGCTGCATAGAGCGGCGCGATGTTCGTATCCGTGACGAGCATGCCGCGCGCGGAATACCCCGCCGCGCGCACGAATGAAATGATTTCATCGGCGAGCCCGCTTCCGATCACGATTGGATAGCTGCGTGCCCCAAGTTCGACTGTTACCTTGCGCATATCATTTTCTCCAAATCCGCAGTGCCTGCAGGATGTGCTCCGCCACCTCGAGCGGCGCGCGGCCGCTCGTATCAATCGTGATATCTGCCCCATCGTAGAGGCTCTTTCGCTCTTCGAGCAGCTGCACGACCGCCGCACGGCGATCGCCCTCGTCCACATGATCGAGGACGGGACGTGTGCCGCGTGCCCGCGTCCGCTGAAGGATCGTGTCAACATCGGCGGTCAGCGCCACAAGGATCCCGTTTTGCCGCAGCAGCGCGATATTTTCGGGATCCTTGACCGTGCCGCCGCCCGTTGCAATAACGAGATTTGCACGCCCCGCCGCATCGCGCACGGCTTCCTTCTCGCGTGCGCGGAAATACGACTCACCATGCTGTGCAAACATTGCAGGGATGCTCATGCCGTGCTGCTCCTCGATCTTTCGGTCAAGGTCATGGAAGGCACAGCCGAGCCGCGTGGCAAGCAGACGCCCAATGCTTGTCTTGCCCGTGCCCATAAAGCCGATCAAAACAACGTTCTTCATCGGTTCATCCATCGACTTTCCAGCCGCTCGCGGTAGGCGGCGAGCGAAGCTGTGAGATCGGTCATGGAGTCCGCGTGGAACTGCGTGCAGATCGCGTCCGCGAGGACAAAGGAGACCATCGCCTCACCGACCACGGAGGCGGCAGGAACCGCACAGGCATCGCTGCGCTCCTTGCTCGCCGAGACCGCTGCCCCCGTGGCAAGATCGACCGTCTGCAGCGGTGTCATCAGCGTCGGAATGGGCTTCATCGCCGCACGCACGACAAGCGTCTCTCCATTCGTCATGCCGCCCTCGAGTCCGCCTGCGCGATTCGTCTTGCGGCAGGGGCGGCCGTCCGCTCCCCGGTGGATCTCATCGTGGACCTCGCTGCCCGGCAGATGCGCACACGCAAAGCCCGCGCCGATCTCCACGCCCTTGATCGCCTGAATGGACATCACGGCACCGGCAAGCCGCCCGTCAAGACGCCGATCCCACTGCGTATGGGAACCGAGCCCGACGGGCAGGCCGTGCACAACAACCTCAAATACGCCGCCGAGCGTATCGCCCGCTGCCTTCGCCTCGTCAATGCGCGCCTTGATACGCGTCTCAGCCGCGGGGTCGCAGCAGTTCAAATCGCTGCTGTTCGTCACACCGACATCCTCATCCCGAATCGCCGTGCGATCCACCGTCACACCGCCGATCTCCGTCACATGGGAGGCGACGGTCACGCCCATAGCCGCAAGCAGCTGACGGCAAACCGCACCGACGGCGACGCGCATCGTCGTCTCGCGGGCACTGGAGCGTTCGAGGATATCGCGCGCGTCCGCACGGTCGTATTTCAGCACACCCGTAAGATCGGCGTGCCCCGGACGAACGGCAGTTACCTTTGCGCCCGTTGGTTCCTCAAAGGGATCCATGCGCTCCGTCCAATTTGCAAAGTCATGATTCACAACCTGCAGCGTGATGGGCGAGCCAAGCGTCTCGCCAAAGCGCAGTCCCGAAAGAACCTCGACGCGATCCGTCTCAATCTTCATGCGGTCGCCGCGCCCATACCCACGTTGGCGGCGCGCAAGCTGTTCGTCGATCGCCTCGCGCAAAACACGCAGCCCCGCCGGCATTCCGTCGAGAATCGCCGTCAGTGCTGCGCCGTGTGATTCACCACCCGTGACAAACCGCAGATGCCCCATGCACAGTCCCCCTATACAATCTGTAAGTATTTTTGTCTATACGTAAACTAAATTCGATAAAAGACGGTCTTTTCCTGCAAATACATCCGTCTTTGTTATGCTGCAGGAAGCCCCCGCAGACACTACTGCTGCACACCTCCTGCGTATGCAGCAATGTGAAGAAGAAGAACGCCGTGCAGTTCCGCCCCCTCTGCCGTGAGTGCAAAGGAGGCAGCCTTGGCACAGCGTTCTCCCTCCTGCACGGCACGCAGAAAGGAAAGCACTGCGAAATAATTCCCACGGAACTTGAGTTCAATCGGTTGAAGTACAATCTCTCCCGCAGTCTTGACAGGCTGCGGCGCAATCCCCTCAATCGTCACACCGCTGCGCCGTGCAAGCACCTCCACGGTGTGAATGAACTCCCCCTGCCCGCCCTCCTCGGGCAGAGCGTCTGTCAGGCGCGCCTGCCGCACACGCAGCTTTGCCTCTGCCTGTTCATCCGTGCGCAGCATCTGCTGGTATACATCGATGCGCGTGAGCATTGCCTCAGCCGCTGCACGCTCGGCGTATGCCGCATCACGCTGCGCCGTAAAAAACGGTGCGAGCACGAAAAGATAGAGGAGGAGAAGGGCAAGCGCCCATATCAATGCGATCTCGATACGCTGCCGCTCGGATAACTGTCCCATTGCGCCTCCCTACCAACTGCTGTGCAGAACAAAGTGAATGTGCTCCGGTGCATCAGCAGACTGCTCCTGCACCGCCTGTTCGAGCATGATATCCGCAGGGAAAAAGGCGTCCTCCTCCATCGTCCCCATCCACGCGGCGAGTACCGCATAGTCTGCCGCGTTCCCCTCGATCCGAACTCCGTGCTCCTCCGCGTAGATCCCCGTAAGCTGCACTCCCTCCACCGTCACGGCACCAAGATGCACAAGCAGAGCGCGGGCCGGCAGAGAGGCCGCCGTAAACTCTGCCAGAAGCTGCTCCCGCTCCATGACAGCGCTGTGCAGCGCGAAGAACTCCTCCATGCGCAGACGCTCGGACTGCCGAAGTGCAAGCTCCTCCTCCGCGTGCGCGCACGCCGTACGCGCCGTCACGCAGGCGGCAAGATCTGCCGTCACCTGCACAAGAAAGAGCGCGGCAGCAAGAACGGCGATCAAGACAGACATCTGTGGCCGCAGCGCTCCAATGAGGCGCGGCGGCGCAGACCAATACAGATGCTCCGGCATTCCCCTACGCACAAGGAGTCCCGCATAGACGGCAGGAGCAAGCATATCCTCTTCCATTGTCTCCCACGGCATACGCGGCGCACACACGCCCTCAATCTGTGCCGCCAGCACATCGTTTGTCGGCGGGCAGACGGTGAGCCGCCGCAGATCGAGCCCCGCAGCGGCAAACGCAGAGAAGTATCCCTGTATACGTCGCTCCTCCATACGTGCAGTCCAATAGCACGGCGGCGCAGTGTCCGGCAGCTCCATACAGCAAAGCCGCATCTCATCGGACAGTGGTGTCCCCGCCTCATCCGTCTCAGCGCGCAGCGACCAGAGGAGCGCCTCCCTTAGTTCCGTGCCCGTCAGCTGCACGGGCAGGGTGCGCTCCTCCGTGTGGGCTTCAGACGAGGGGAGTGCAAGAGAGAGCGGCAGCTTCCCCCATCCCGCACGCAGGATCTCCTCCCGTACCGACAGGGAGAGCGCCGCTGCATCCGTAAGTGCGGGACAGGGCCCCTCTGACACGCGCGATTCTGCCAGTGTCCATGCTCCCCCGCGCTCCTCCGTGGAGCACAGACGGGCAAGCAGCAGTCCGCGTTCAGAGGGATAGATGCCGACTGCCTCGCTCGTCACCCACGGCAGCCTAATACCAGCGGCGCCAGACATAGCGATCTCCCTTCTTTTCCATGCGCCCGCGAACCGTCTTTGCCCGCGTCCAGTCCTCTCCATCGGGGATCCGCGTCCCCGCACGATCGACAGCTGCTGCGATCACATCGAGGAACTCCCTGCCGCTGCGCTCTTTCGACCGTTCAATATATACGTGAAGTTCAATCCCCGCCGCCATTGGAACGCCGTCCACATCGACACGCGTTCGCTCCCCCACGTTCGGCACAGCATACCGCTCAATCTGCGCAGCAGCCGTCTCCACACCGCTCTCGGCGGCGAGGCGCAGCTGCATCTCACGCTCATATTCAGCAGCGACACTGCTGCCGCTGCGCATGAACTGCATCGCGGCGAGACCAAGCAGGAGCACCGTCATCAGTATGCAAAGCCCGATTGCGGAGATCGCGCCGCGTTCGTTCCTATTTCTCACCCATATCCTCCCGCAGATAGACAGAAGTCGCAATGCTGTACGTGCGCCCTGTCTCAACGCTCCGCCCCGTCATCTCAATATGATAGAGGCGCGGATAGTGCCGATCCTCCTGCACAGAGAACGCCGTGATGCGCACCCGTGCGCCCACGAACGAGCCCGTGATGGGCGCCGTCACCGCATTGAACACCAACCGTCCCTCATCACTGAGCCAGTAGTAATCCAGCGGTGCACCGTCCTTCGTTGCCTGCCGCATTTCATACACGCCTCGCTGACGCTCTCCGATATGATCGGACAGCAGGGCGGACTCCACAATCCGCGCAGCGGCGATCTGCATCTCCTGCCGCAGCTCGGCATCGGCAATCTCGCGCTGATAACTGCGCCAGCTCCACACGAGGGCAAAGGCGAGAAAGGTCAGCAGCAGCGCGAAAATCGGCAGACTGACGGCAAGCTCCATGAGCAAAACGCCCCGCTCATCCTTCGCGTCCCTGTTAGGGACTGCTTTGCACCTGCACATGACGCGTCAGCCTCCGCACAAACTCTGCCTGCTCCTCGCGCCCCAAAATCTGCCACGAAAGGCGCAGAGATACATCGTAAAACTCCTCTGTACGCGTGACGATCTTCTCGACGTGATAGCGGTGCTCATGCGACTGGATCTCCGCAGCCTCACTCAGCGGCAGTATTCCCTGATCCAATTCCGCCTCCATCAGCGAAAATTGCGCCCGTGCAGCAAGCGCTGCCTCTGTACGCGCAGAGGCGAGATCTGCAAGGAGCGCCGTCCGTGCAAAAATACTCAGTGCCGCCGCAGTCGCGAGAACAAGGAGTCCGAGCACAGCGGTCTCGAGAAGAATCCATCCGCGCTCCTCATCAGCCCTCATCCACCGCATTGTCCTCTCCTCGGTGCAGACGAATCCGTGCCGCACGATCAATCACAACGCGCAGCGCCGCCTCCTCATGTCCCGCAGCATAGACGCGAATCGTCATGTTATGGCTCCCGTCCGCAATATTTCCATTCCGATCGAATATGACAGGCGTCTCCGTCGCCGTATCCTGCTTGAATCGTACGAGCGGCAGCAACGTATAGGAACGCACATCCTCACCGAAGGGACGATGCAGCGTATAGCCGTCAGCGCGGATGTTGAGACGCGGTGCGCGTTCCCATGAGAGCCTCCCTTCCAGCATATAGAGCGGCATCGCTGTCGTCCGGCTGATCGCCTGTATGCGGCGCAGTTCGCCGATGAGGTGCACTGCCTCATACTCCACAGCCGCACGTGCATAGAGGGTAAACGCGGCGGGAAGCGCCGTCGAGAGCAGTATGCCGAGCACGGCGAGCGCGATGAGCACGTTCAGCAGCACCGTTCCGCGCATATCAACGCGCCGCATTACAGCGCCCCCCAGTAGAACTGCCAGAGCTGCGCCCCTGCGACAAAGGCGATATAACCGCCGACCGCGAGAAACGGCCCGAATGGAATTCCGTCACGCCGCCCTTTTCGTCCAGTAATCAGGAGAAACGCGGCTGCGATGCCGCCCAGCATAAATGCAATCCATACGGCGATCACCGCTGCCTCCCATCCGAGCCAGACACCGAGCGCAGCGGCAAGTTTGATGTCGCCGCCGCCGAGTCCGCCATGAGCCACGATATACAGGCAATAAAATAAGACGCCGCAAAGCGTCCCACCAATCAGTGCCTCCCACAGAGGAATCATCTCTGCGAGTGCCGGAACAAGCCCAAACACGGCAAACGGAATGGTGATGCAGTCGTAGAGCATACCATCCCTGATGTCGAGATAGGAGAGCCAAATGAGCACCGCAGAAAAGGCCGCGCCGCACAGGCTGCGCGGATGCAGACCAACGAGGAGCAGAATGCCGACCACGGAGATCAGCCAGAGTACAACAAGCCGCAGGCGTTCATGGGGTGCGGGAAAAAGCGTCTGCGCCTCTTCCTGCATTCCATACGCCTCCTTTACTTCTTCGCGTGAAACTCCTCCGCCGTATGTCCCGCACAAGTTGCGCGCCAGACATTGTCCTTCTTCTCGATTTTATAGGTCTGACCTTCCATCGAGAGTTCCTGCGCGCCAACGTGCACATTACCCGAGGGCGGCTTGAGATTTTTGATGTCGGTCACATATTCTGTGAGATCATCGAGGCTCTTCGGCGGCTGCCCCTTCGTCGTCTGATAGAGCACCACCGCCGTATCGAGCGCTGTGAGATCCGCCTGCACCTTCACCGTATTCGCCGTCACCATGGCAGCCGAAAAGCGCGGCACGGCGATGGATAGAATCACCGCCAGGATCATGACGGCCAGCAGCGTCGACAGAAGCGAGAATCCTCTCTCATGGTGCGGCGCGGCTGCACGTTTACTTAAAGTCGACAAACTCATCAATGCGTGCACCGCCCTTCGCCATCGGCTCCACGAAACTGCGCCACACATCCATTACGATTACGCGCGGATGCACAGCGTCCTCGAGAGCGGTGCGGAGTGCCGCAGCGAACTCCTCCTGCGTCGAAACTGCGACCGCCCTGATACCGAAACTCTCCACGTATTTTACATAGTCCATCTCGTGATCGAGCTCACAGGCGATGTACCGCTCCTCGTAGAGCACCTTCTGCAGCTGCCGGATCATGCCGAGACTGCGGTTGTTCACAAGGATCGAGAGAATGGGCAGGTTGAGGCGCGCAATCGTGTAGAACTCATTGCCCGTCATCTTGATTCCGCCGTCACCCGCAATGTGAACCACGCGGCGCCGATCGCCCCATGCGAGCTGTGCGCCCATTGCGGCAGGGAGACCATAGCCCATCGTGCCGAGTCCGCCCGACGTCAGCCATGTCCGCGGTTTCTCCACGCGCAGGTGGAGTGCCGCCCACATCTGATGCTGTCCCACGTCCGCCGCATAGGCATACGCCTTGCCCGTCGTGCTCTGCGCCACCTGATGCAGAGCCCACGGCACAGTCAGACGCCCGACGTGATAGTCGTAGTCATACTCCTCCTGCCATGTACGGATCTGCTCCCACCATCCAGCGAGATCGCTCTTCGGCGACTGGCGCATGAGAAGTCCGAGGATCGTACGCATATCGCCCGCGAGGCCGAGACTGTTTTCGATGTTCTTGTCGATTTCGGCGGGATCGATGTCGATGTGGATGAACTTGCGGTTTGCCGTATACTTGCTGAGATTGCCCGTCTGACGGTCGGCAAAGCGGCTGCCGATCGCAATGACGAGATCGGCAGCTCCGATTGCGTAGTTCGCTGCCTTTTCCCCGTGCATTCCCGCAAAGCCAAGCATCTGCGGATGCGTGCTCGGTACGGCCCCCATGCCCATCAGCGTGTGCACCACGGGCAGATGGTATTTCTCGATGAATGCCGTAACTTCCGCCGAGGTTCCCGCCGAGATCACGCCGCCGCCCACGATGACCAGCGGATGCTCTGCGGCGACAATCTCCGCCGCCGCCTCTGCCGCACAGATCATAAAGTCTGCATCCGGTTTGCCCGGCGTGCGCACGCGCGGCTCCTCCGCAGCATAGGCAACCTCTTCAAAGAAGAGGTTGCGCGGCACATCGAGGAGCACGGGCCCCGGCCGTCCGCTGCGTGCAAGTTCGAAAGCCTGACGGATCGTCGGCACGAGATCCGCCGCATTTTTAATTTTATAGTTGTGCTTTGTGACAGGCATTGTCACATCGAGAATATCTGTCTCCTGAAAGGCATCGCGTCCGAGCATGGCGATGTCCACCTGCCCCGTGATCGCGACCATCGGGATCGAGTCCATGTACGCCGTCGCGAGTCCCGTCACAAGATTCGTTGCGCCGGGGCCCGAGGTTGCGATGCAGACCCCGACGCGCCCTGTTGCACGGGCATAGCCGTCTGCTGCATGTGCGGCGTTCTGCTCATGCGTCACAAGGATCTGGCGCACGTCGTCCTGTGCGTAGAGGGCATCATAAAGCGGCAGGATCATCCCGCCGGGATAGCCGAATACCGTGTCCACGCCCTGCTCGCGCAGACACGCCAAAACAGCCTCCGCACCTCTCATACACGCACCTCTAATCTACGATACAATGATAAGAATATTATAGCATATGTGATACAACTATTGCAATAATATTTCCCGCGCCCACGAAATCTCTTCTTTACACTTCTTCTCTGTCTGCAGTATAATTATTGTGTATAATTTTATAGATTCCGCACTTCATCGAGATAGAGACATCGACAAGAGGTTCAAAAGCACTTTCGAATGTCTTTTTCTCTACCGCCCAAAGGGGAGTGTGTACAGGGAGATGAATGCGGAGGGAAAGGGGTATAGAGAAACATGAAGGATGAAATCTTTAGTGTGCTCCAACGCGTCGGGCGCAGCTTCATGCTGCCGGTCGCGATCCTGCCGATTGCAGGTATCCTGCTCGGCATCGGCGCGTCGTTCACGAACCCGACAACGATCGAGACGTACGGGCTCGGCGGTGTCCTCGGTGCGGGCACGGCGCTGCATTCACTGCTCTCGATCATGGCGAGTGCAGGCAGCACGATCTTCGGCAATCTGCCGATCATCTTCGCGGTCGGTGTCGCCATCGGCATGGCAAAGGCGGAGAAGGAGGTCGCGGCACTCTCGGCGATGATCGCGTTCTTCGTCATGCACACCGCCTGCAACGCAATGCTGAAAATCGGCGGACAGATCCTGCCGGACGGTTCGATTGCACCGACGGTCCTCGAAGGCACGATTGCCTCCTCCTGTGGTATCATGTCATTCCAGATGGGCGTGTTCGGCGGCATCATCGTCGGAATCGGCGTGGCGTGGCTGCACAACAAGTATCACAAGATCGTTCTGCCGAATGCACTCTCCTTCTTCGGCGGTTCGCGCTTCGTCCCCATCATCTCGACGATTGTCTTCCTCTTTGTCGGCATCGCGATGTACTTCCTCTGGCCGCTCGCCCAGCAGGGCATCTTCGCCCTCGGCAGTCTCGTCACGGGTACGGGCTACATTGGCACGCTGATCTTCGGCATCGTCAAGCGTGCACTCATCCCGTTCGGTCTGCACCACGTCTTCTACCTGCCGTTCTGGCAGACGGGCGTCGGCGGCTCAATGATGATCGACGGGCAGCTCATCCAGGGCGGTCAGAACATCTTCTTTGCACAGCTCGCCTCACCCAACGTCGCGCATTTCAGTGCGGACGCGACGCGGTATTTCTCGGGCGAGTTCATCTTTATGATCTTCGGTCTGCCGGGCGCGGCACTCGCAATGTACCACTGCGCACGTCCTGAGAAAAAGGCGGTCGCGCGCGGACTTCTGCTCTCGGCGGCGCTCACCTGTATGCTCACGGGCATCACGGAGCCGATCGAGTTCTCCTTCCTCTTCGTGGCTCCCGCACTTTTCGCCGTGCAGGTCGCACTCGCGGGCGCGGCGTACATGATTGCACACATGCTGAACATCGCCGTGGGACTTACGTTCTCGGGCGGTCTCCTCGATTTCTTCATCTTCGGTATCCTTCAGGGTGAGGCAAAGACGAGCTGGATGTACGTCATCCCCGTCGGCGTGATCTACTTCTTCCTCTACTATTTCATCTTCCGCTGGATGATTCAGCACTTCAACTTCAAGACGCCGGGCCGCGAGGACGACGACGAGGAGACGAAACTCTTCACAAAGGCGGACTATCAGGCACGTGAGGGTGCGGGCGGATCTGCCGCCGACGGAGCTTCGGGGGACGCAAAGAGCGCTGCGATCGCGCGCGGGCTCGGCAGCAAGCGCAACATCACGTCCGTCGACTGCTGCGCAACGCGTCTGCGCTGCTCCGTGGAAGACTCCTCACTTGTAAATGAAAAACTGCTCAAGGCGACGGGCGCGGTCGGCGTCATCGTCAAGGGCACGGGCGTGCAGGTCATCTACGGACCGCAGGTCGCCGTCATCAAATCGAACCTCGAGACCTATCTTGAGACAGCCCCCGATGTCGAGCCGGAGGACGATGTGCCTGCCGCAGCCGCCGTTGAGGAACATCCCGCCGCTGCAGAAACAACAGCAGCGGCTCCCGCAGGCGAGGGACGCACACTTTGCAGCCCCGTCACGGGCACGGTGCATCCGATCACGGAGGCGCCCGACGAGGCGTTTGCAAGCAAGATGATGGGCGACGGCTTCTTCATCTATCCGAGCAAAGGAGAGGTACTTGCGCCCGACGACGGCGAGGTGGTCTTTGTCTTTGACACGAAGCACGCCATCGGCATGAAGAGCGCGGACGGCACAGAGTATCTGCTCCACATTGGCGTGGACACGGTCGCGCTTGGCGGCAAGGGCTTCAATGTCTTTGTCGAATCGGGACAGCAGGTGAAGAAGGGCGACAAGCTCATGGAGTTCGACATCGACTACATTCGTGAGAATGCGAAATCCGATGCCTGCCTTGTGATCTTCACAGGACTGCCCGAGGGCACAAGCATCGAGATGACTGCTACGGGCGAAGTCACGGCGCTCGATCCGGTTGCTAAGTTCTGATATCTAATTTTCACCCAAAAGGGACTGTTGCACGCAGTTAGAAAACTTCGTGCAACAGCCCCTTCTTTTGTGGTATTTGTGACTTGAGAAACATTTCCAAAGTGAGATTCTATGTTATAATAACGCAAACACAATAATACAACAGGGGGAATTTCAATGAACAATACAAAGGCACCATTCCGCTATGACATCGTGGGGAGCTTCCTGCGCCCCGCCGCTCTCATGAAGATGCGTGAGGCATACGCCGCAGGAAACGCATCGGCAGACGATCTGCGGCAGGCGGAGGATGCGGCGATCCGTGATCTCGTCACAAAGGAGAAGGAAGTCGGGCTCTGTGCCGTCACGGACGGTGAGTTCCGCCGCCGCTACTGGCACCTCGACTTTCTCGCGGCACTCGGCGGCGTGGAGGAGATTGGCGCCGCGCATTGGTCGGTCGCATTCAAGGGCGCACAGCCAAAGGCGGCAACGGTAAAAATTGTGGACAAGGTGGACTTCGGCGCACATCCGTTTCTCGGTCACTTCCGTTTCCTAAACGATCTCGCAGGCGATGCCGTCGCCAAGATGACGATCCCCTCCCCCAGCATGCTGCACCTCATCTGCTGCGTGTGCGCGACGGACTACACGCCGATTCCGCGCTACGAGAACGAGGATGCGCTCTTTGAGGATATCGCACTCGCCTATCAGAAGGCAATCCGTGCATTCTACGAGGCGGGCTGCCGCTATCTGCAGCTCGATGACACATCCTGGGGCGAGTTCTGTGATCCGGAGAAGCGTGCAGCGTACGAGGCGCGCGGCTTCGACCTCGACCGCATCGAGCGCGCCTACGTCACGATGATCAACCGTGCATTGGAGGCAAAGCCTGCGGACATGACGATCACCATGCACATCTGCCGCGGCAATTTCCGCTCGACATGGTTCTCCTCGGGCGGCTACGAGCCCGTCGCGGAGATTCTCTTCGGCGGCTGCAGGGTCGACGGCTTCTTTCTCGAATACGACTCCGACCGCGCAGGTGGATTTGCCCCACTCGATCACATCAAGAATCAGCGCGTCGTACTCGGACTGGTCACCTCGAAATCGGGCACACTCGAAAAGAAGGAGGATATTGTCGCACGCATCCATGAGGCGGAAAAGCACGTTCCGCTCGATCAGCTCTGCCTCAGCCCGCAGTGCGGCTTCTCCTCGACCGAGGAGGGCAACATCCTGACGGAAGAGGAGCAGTGGAACAAGCTGCGCTTCATCAAAGAGGTCGCGGAATCGGTTTGGAAATAGAAAACTTCATCGTGTAAAGTGCAAAACGGCGACGCATCAGTCATCTCGACCGATGCGTCGCTGTTTTTTCTATTCGTATTTACTTGATAAACCCGACCTGCTTGCAGATCTCCGCGCACGCTTTTTCCTTGCGTTCGTTGAAGATCACCTTGTTCTCCTCGAAGATGTTGCGCCCGTGACTGTCGATGGAGACGATGAGGGGACCAAACTCCTTCACCTTGCACGTCCAGAGAGTCTCCGGCATGCCGAGGTCGAGCCAATTCGCAGCGACAATCTCCTCGACGCATTCGGCGGCGACAACGGCGCAGCCCGCCGGGAATACACAGTGGAGCGCCTTGTGGTCGCGGCACCCGCGCATCGTGCCGTCCTTCATGCCGCCCTTGCCGATGATCAGGCGCACGCCCGTCTCCGCGATGAACGCCTCCTCAAATTTCTCCATACGCATACTGGTCGTGGGACCGACCGTGACCATCTCATACTTTCCCTCGCCGTGCTTGCGGATGATCGGTCCTGCGTGGAGAATCGCGCCGTCCTTTACGTCGACGGGAAGCTTTCGTCCCTCCTCAATGACGCGGCGATGCGCCACGTCGCGGCAGGTTGTAAGGTATCCCGTGAGGTAGATCACGTCACCGACGTTGATGTCCGCGAGATCTTCGGGCTGAATCGGGGTTGTCAGAACTTTCTTCTCCATCAGAAATCCACCTCCGCGTGTGAGAGAATCCTATAGTCGAGGTTCCTGTCAAAGACGATGTGTCCGCGCCTGTGTGACCAGCAGCCGACGTTCACGGCGACGCCGATCACAGACGGATGGCGCGCGCTGTTCTCGATGTTGACACCGAGCACGGAGTGCTTCCCCATCAGTCCCTGCGGTCCGAGGCCGATGGCGTTGATGCCGTCCTCAAGCAGCTGCTCCATCTTGGCGGCGCGCGGGTTCGGATTATGCGAGCCGATCGGGCGCATGAGCGCCTTCTTCGAATGGAGTGCCGCGACATCGACCGATGTGCCGACACCGACGCCGACGAGGAGCGGCGGGCAGGCGTTCAACCCGTAGCTCGTCATGACATCGAGAACGAAGCGCGTCACGCCCTCGTAGCCCTCGCCCGGCATGAGCACCATCGCCTTGCCCGGCAGCGTACAACCGCCGCCCGCCATGTACGTATGGATCTCGATGTCGTCACGCTCGGGCACGATCTCCCAGAAAATCGAGGGAATCTGCTTGCCGACGTTCTTGCCTGTGTTGAACTCGTCAAACGTCTCCACGGCGTTGTGACGCAACGGTGCATCCACCGTCGCCTGCACGACCGCTGCGTGCAGGATCTCCTCCATCTCAGCCATGTACGGAAAGTTCGACCCGCATTTGAGAAAGAATTGCGCTGCACCCGTGTCCTGACAGCTCGGGCGGTTCAGCTTCACCGCAAGTTCCTGATTCCTTTCCATCGTTTCATAGATGGACTTTGCAAGAGGAGCGTCCTCCTGCGCGGCGAGTTCCGCGATCTTTGCGCGCACATCGTCCGGCAGCCGTTTGCCCGTGTACGCCACGAACTTTGCGAGCACATCCGTCATGCGCGCAGAGGCTTCCGCTTTCGTCATAGAAATCTCTCCTTTATCCTAAGAAAGCACTGATACCAATACACAGTTACCAAATCCCGAGGATCTTCCACCAGACGGAGCCGATGCCGATCCATATAATGATGTTGATGACGGAGCAGACGAAGCCCAGCTTCCACCACTGCCCCTGCGTCACATAGCCCGCGCCGAAGTAGATGGGTGCCGAACCCGTGGAGTAGTGTGTCAGCCCCGCCATGAGGTTCGAGAGGAAGGCGAGCCCAAGTGCCGCAAGATAGGGAGGTGCGCCCGCCGCAACGGCAACGGCGAGAAATGCCGCGTACATCGCCGTCGCATGCCCCGACAGACTCGCAAAGCCATAGTGACTGTAGAGATAGACAAGGAAGAGAATGCCGAGAGTCAGCCCCCATGAGACGCCCGTCATCGCCCCCGTAACGCTTGCTGCGAACCACGGGATGAAGCCGATCTTGTTCAGTGCACCCGCGAGGCTCACAATGCCGCCCATCCACATCATACCGTCCCACGCGCCCTTTTCCCCCAGCACATCCTCCCATGTGAGGACATCCGTGAGGAGCATCGCCGTCACACCGAGGAGGGCGGCAATGGTCGCGTTCACGCCCGTGTAGCCCGACGTACTCCAGAGGAGGAGCGCACCGACAAAGATGCCGCAGATGATTTTCTCATCCCGCGTCATTGCGCCCATCTCCGTGAGTTTTTCGCGCGCAAGTGACTGTGCCTCGGGCGTCCTCTGAATCTCGGGCGGATAGAGCTTGTAGAGCACATAGGGCAGAACAACCATCGAGAGCAGGACGGGCACGATGCCCGCCATCGCCCAGAGCCCCCACGAGATCTCAAGCCCTGCCGTGTCCCGTGCGAGCTCCGCCATCAGAGGATTCGGTGCGCACGCCGTCAGAAAGGCGGCGGCGATCGGCGCATCCACTTGAAACGACACGACGAGGAGGAACGCGCCGATCTTTCGTGCCGTCGCCCCCGGCTCCGAGCCAAAGACCGAAGCGAGGCTGCGCACAATGGGAAAGAGAATCCCGCCCGAACGTGCCGTATTCGACGGCGTTGCAGGCGCGATAATAAAATCACTCAGAACGAGGGTGTAGGCAAGTTTCAGGCTGCTCGACCCGAATTTCAAAATGAGATAATATGCTATCCGCCGCCCCAGCCCCGTCTTGATAAAGCCCTGCGCGAACAAAAACGCCGACACGATCAGCCAGATCACCGTATTGCTGAAGCCCGCCAGCGCCTCTGCCGGCTTGATCGTATTCGTCAGTGCTGCAAACGTGATTGCCGCGAGCGCGACCGTCCCGAGCGGGAACGGCTGTAAAATAAAGCCGAGGATTGTGCCCGCGAAGATTGCGAACAGATGCCAAGCTGCCGGTGTCAGCCCCTCGGGCACTGGCAGGAACCAGAGGACGGCGATTAGTCCCGCCGTCAGAAAACATCGTACTCCCTTGCTCAAAAGAGTCCCCTCCCGTGATGATAATACACATTGTTTTGAGCGTTTATGCGCCCATTCATCCGAGAGAGTCTGCGCAGACCCTTTACTTATTTTGCATTATACGCTATCCTTCCTTATAAGTCGAATACGTAAATTCCTATTCTCTCTATAGGAAAATAGTTATAAGGAGATAGCTTTATGGAGTTCCGACAGTTTCGCTACATTTTGAAAATCGCCGAGGAGGGTACGCTCTCGCTCGCCGCGAAAAAACTCTACATCTCACAGCCGTCGCTCTCGCAGTTGCTCGCCGCGCAGGAGAAGAAGATCGGTGCGCCTCTCTTTGACCGCGGCGGCGCACGCCTCACGCCGACCGCCGTCGGCAGGCTCTACCTCGAAACGGCGCGCTCCATCATCGCGCTCGACGAGGCGTTTCATCAGCAGGTGGATGACTGCGTGCACGGCGCGGCGGGCGACGTGACACTCGGACTCACGCAGTTTCGCAGCACACATCTCCTCGCGCCCATGCTCCCCGCCTTTTGCGCGAAGTATCCGAAGATCACACTGCATCTGCGCGAGAACACAACCTATCGCCTCGAAGAACTTGCCGAGGCTGGAGAAACGGACTGCATCATCTCGTTGCTGCCGATCAATGAGCACCGCTTTGACTATGATGTACTCTTCGAGGAGCGGCTCCTGCTCGCTCTCCCGCCCGCGCATCCCGCATGCGCGTCACTCGGACTGTGCCCCGGAGTGCGCAAAAACATGCCCAAGGTGTCGCTCGACGCGCTCCGCGAAACACCATTTCTACTGATGCACCGTGAGCAGAAACTCCACGATACGCTCTTCTCTCTCTGCGAGGCGGCGGACTTCCTGCCTCAGATCACGCTCGAAACGCGCAGCATGAACACGGCGCACGCACTTGCGGGTGCGGGACTGGGTGCAGCGATCCTTCCCGAGACGCTGATTGCCGCCGCGCCGCCCGCGCATCCCCCCTGCTACGCCGCCATCGAGGGGGATCCGCACCGCACAATCATCCTCGCCCGCGCAAAGAAACGTTACCTGCCGCGCGCTGTCAATATTTTCCGCGAGGAGCTGCAGGCGTTCTGTGCGAAGTGAACACGAAAAAAGATTGCTGCAGGAAGCTTTTTACTTCGTACAACAATCTTCATTTATCGGTGGTGATTATTTCACGACATCTCCGTGCCAGTCCTTGATGCCGCCCATCTCGACAATGTTCGTGTAGCCCATGTCGGCAAGTTTCTGCGCCGCCTGCTGGCTGCGCGAGCCGCTGCGGCAGTAGACGAAGATCCTCTGATTCTTGTCCGGCAGTTCCTTCGGCGGTGCTCCTCCAATGGATTCATTCGGGATGTTGATCGCCTTCGGGATATGTCCGTCCGCGAATTCCTTCACCGTCCGCACATCCACAATCAGGTACCCCGACTCTTCCGCCATCATCTTCGCCGCCTCATCCGAACTCACGCGCTGAAATGCTGCCATGCTTTGCTCCTTTCCGCCGTTCGTCTCGGAAGACTGCGCACTTCCGCAGCCACAGAGTCCAAGCGTCAGTACACTCAGACAAAGAATCATAACTAATTTACTCATATACAATACCTCACAATCAATTATTTCTCAATCGCGCCGTGCCAATCCTGAATGCCGCCCATCTCGACAATATTCTTGTACCCCATATGCGCGAGCCGATTCGCGACGTTCATACTGCGGATTCCCTTGACGCAGTAGACGAAGATCGTCTGATTCCGGTCGGGCAGCTCCTGCGGCGGCGCCTCGCCGAACCGCTCCATAGGGATATTGATCGCATGCGGGATATGCCCCTCTGCGAACTCCTCCGGTGAGCGCACATCAAGAATCAGATAGTCCTGCGTCTGCTGCATGAGAACCTGCGCCTCATCGGCGGTGATGCGCCGATACTTTGCCTGATCCTTCCGCTCCTCTGCCGTGTCCCCGCCACAGCCTGCGATGGTTAAGCCAATCACAATGAGCAGCAGTATTGCCAAGATCTTTCCCATAGATTTCCCCCCAAACTCTCTGCCGCACAGCGGCAATCTATCGAAAGAATACCATGATCGTACCGCCGATCGTCGGCAGCGCGACAATCCAGAACCGCAGCACGGGCAGAGGCGCAAGGTGCGTCAGCTTTGCCCCGAAGAACGAGCCGACGGAGAGTGCAGCGAGGGTCTGGATGAAGATCCACGGCTCGAGCTGTCCGTAGAGGATATAGCCGATGCCGCCGCTGATCGAGATCGGGACAATGATCATCATCGTCGTCCCAATCGCCTGCAGAAGAGGCACACCAAAGACCACCATGAGCGCGATCTGGATGTACGCCGCAGAGCCAATCCCGAACGCACCCGAGAGCACGCCACAGACGAAACCGACGGGCAGCCCATAGAGATAGAGCCGCCGCCCCGTCAGGAGTTCCTCACGCACGTTGATCTGCCGTCCGAGCCATTCCGCCTGATAGATGCGCAGATAGAGGAGGAATGCGCTCGAGAGCAGCATAAGCCCTGTAAACAGGCTGAGATTTGGCGCCTCGATGTGGTTCGAGAGAACGGCACCGATGAGCGCCCCGATGAGTCCGCCTGTACCGAGCACCGCACCCGTCTGCGGCACGACTTCACGCTCGCGGTAGTGGCTGACCGCGCCCGAGAGCGTGGTGAACGCCATCGAACCGAGCGCGACGGCGAGCGCCTGATGAATGGGAACACCAAACCCCACCACGAGCAGCGTGATGATGACGCCGCTCCCGCCCGCCCCGACAAAACCAATGATTCCCCCCATGAGAATCATGGATAAAAAAAGCATAACACTCTCCAACAGGCGCATGAATTGCTGCGCCCCTCCCCCATAAACACAAAAGGAGCTGCATAGCAGCCCCTATCTATATACGATGGTGACGCCTATGGGATTCGAACCCATGAACCCGCCGTGAGAGGGCGGTGTCTTAACCACTTGACGAAGGCGCCGAAGAATTGGTGACGCCTATGGGATTCGAACCCATGAACCCGCCGTGAGAGGGCGGTGTCTTAACCACTTGACGAAGGCGCCACATTATGTCAACAGGAGATACTATATCATGGAATCAGGAAAAACGCAAGCACTTTTTTCGTGTCACAGGTCATGCCGAAAGCTGTGCCAGTGCGGCTTTCAGGCGTGCAAGCCCTGCCTCCCTGCCGAGGATAGCAAGGATCTCCGTCGCGCCGCCCGGCGTCACCGCCTGCCCCGCTGCCGCAATGCGCAGGATCCACATGACCGTGCCCTTCTTCCAGCCCTCACGCTCAATGCACTCCTCGAGCAGTGCGTAGAGCAGATCGTTCTCCCAACGCTCTGCGGGCAGCGCCGCGAGAATCTCAATGAGTTCCGGCAAGAGTTCCTTCGCCGCATTCGGGGTCACCTTGTTGCGTTTGTTCTCGTAGAGCGCGGCATCAAAGGGCGGAGTCTCGATGAGGAATACGATCGCGGGACGCACGTCGCCGAGCTTCGTGACACGCGTGCGCAGAAGGCGTGCAATCGCTCCCCACTGCTCTGCGAGATGTGCAGGCAGTTCTCCCGCAAAGGGACGCGCGGCGGCGGCAAACTCCTCGTCCGTCATCGCCTTGAAGTACTCCCCGCTCATCCAGCCGAGCTTGTCATAGTCAAAGACGGCAGGCGACTTAGACAGTCCTTCGAGGGAGAACGATTCGATCAGCTCGTCCATTGAAAAGACTTCCTGATTCGTTGTCTTCGGGCTCCATCCGAGGAGCGCCACGTAGTTCACAATCGCCTCGGCAGGATAGCCCATCTGCACGAGATCGTCAAAGCTCGTCGCGCCGTGGCGCTTCGAGAGCTTGCTCGTCTTACCCGTCGCATCGTCGCGCCCCATGACGGGCGCGAGATGGACGAACACCGGGGCCTCCCAGCCGAACGCCTCGTAGAGGAGGACGTGCTTCGGCGTTGAGGTAATGAACTCCGTCCCACGGATGATATGTGACACCTTCATGAGGTGGTCGTCAATGACATTCGCGAAGTTATACGTCGGCATGCCGTCACGCTTGAGGAGTACCTGATCCTCGAGCTCCGTGTTCGGAATCGTGACGCTGCCGTGGAGCACGTCGTAGAATGTCGTCTCCCCGACGAGCGGCATCTTCTGCCGAATAACGTATTCCTCACCGCGTGCGAGATGTTCCTCCACCTCGGCGGCACTGAGATCACGGCAGGTGCGCGGGTAGCCGCCGAACGACTTCTCACCGTCTGCGGGTTCCGCCTCCTCCGTATGATGACAAAAACAGCGGTAGGCGTGCCCGCTCGCCACGAGCTGCTCCGCATATTCCCTGTAGATCTCCATGCGTTCGCTCTGCACATAGGGGCCGTAGTCCCCGCCGATGCCGTCGGGTCCCTCGTCCGGCACGATGCCCGCTGCATCGAGTGTACGGCGGATGAAGTCTACCGCGTCCGCCACGTAGCGATTGCGGTCGGTATCCTCGATGCGCAGGATGAATGTACCGTCGTTTGCCCGCGCAAACAGCCATGCATAGAGTGCAGTGCGCAGATTGCCAATGTGCATATAGCCCGTCGGACTCGGTGCAAAACGGGTGCGAATCTCCGTAGTTGTCAACGTATTTCCCCCTAAAAAGCAGATCAGCCGCGCAGATAGCTGCACAGTGCACGGAACATGATGAGCGAACTCATCGCACCCGGATCCTCAATGCCGATGCTGCGCTCACCGATGAGCGCAGCTCTTCCGCGCCGTGCCGCAATGGTCTTTGTATACTCCGCGCCCGCGCGCCCCTCGTTCAGAGCATCCTCGAGGCATTCGCGCAGACTCTTCCCGTCCGCATTCTCCGCGCGGAATGCATCGCGGATCGGGATGAGCGTATCGAGCATCGTCTTGTCCCCGCGCTCGGCGCGTCCGCGCCGCTGGATCGCTTCGACCCCCGCCGTAAAGAGTTTTTCAAAGCTGTGCACGTCGAGCCGTGTTTGATCATTCACTGCCTCGCCCGCACGCACGAAGGCAATGCCGTAGAGCGGTCCCGCTGCACCGCCGACATTCTCGATAAATGCGCGCCCGATGTGATGAAGCACATCGCTTACCGGGGCTTCAGCAGGCAGCTCTGCCAACCGTTCCCGCGCCGCCGTAAATCCGCGCGCCATATTCAGGCCGTGATCCCCATCTCCGGTCTTTGCATCCAGCGCCGTCAAGTAGTCTTTCTGCATCATAATCGCGGTGATGACTGCATTCACCGCATCCCGTACGTTTGCCATCTCCATCGCACCAGCTTTCCCGAAATTAGAGTTTTCCATATTCTCATATCTATTATAGCACGGTATTTTCCATAGGAAAAGAGGGTACATATATTTCGATGAAGTTTTCCGAAAAGACAGATTTCAAATTGTTGGAACAAATTGTTATTCCTGTATTTGTCAAGTCTTGCGGCTCATTTTTTTTTATGTTATCATAATGCCAAGAAGGTGAGCCTTAGATGTGCGTATGCCTTAGCAATGTCTAACCTACAGATCTTTTAGGGAACTCGAATTGATTCCGGTGAGCGCGACGCTCCTTTGGAGAACGCGTTAGTCGGACTTAGGGTACCCACCTGCTTTACGCAGGTATAGACATATAAGTCATACGGCATTTCAGACCCCTCTTGTGGTCAGAGTGGAACTGCCCTTGCGGCGGCTTCATTCTGACCTTTTTGTGTGCGGTGTATGGCAGGATTTTTTTGAAAAGAACCGAATAAGTAAAAATAGTATACGTTAGTTTTCAAGGGAGATCGAAATGCCGGATCTGGATAAGACAAACGAAGAGATACACGCAGATACGCCTGCGAAGAAGCGTGGCCGCCCGAAAAAACGCGTGCAGGAGGAGATGGAGGACACCACCGCCAAAAAACGCGGTCGTCCAAAGAAGGTCGAGGCGGGTGTCGTGCACGCTGCATCACACCGTGAGCGCCCAAGTGAGCTCGTCTTTGCACTCGACATCGGCACGCGCAGCGTCATCGGCATCGTCGCCGAGCAGCGGGAGGGTCTCCTCCACATCCTCGCCACCGAGCGCATGGAGCACAAGACGCGTGCCATGCTCGACGGACAGATTCACGACGTGCCGCAGGTCGCCGCCATCATCCGCGAGGTCAAGCGCCGCCTCACCGAGCGCACGGGAGCGCTGAGCAGTGCTGCCGTAGCGGCGGCGGGACGTGCGCTCTACACAATGACCGCAGAGGCGGAGCAGGATGTCACGGGCACGATCACGCCCGCGCAGCAGCGTGACCTCGACTTTGCGGGCGTACAAGCGGCGCAGAAGAAGCTCGCCCATTCGCATACGGTCGACGATCCCACGCGTTACTACTGCGTTGGCTACAGCACGATCCGCTACACCCTCGACGGCAACGACCTCAAGACCCTTGTCGGTCAGCGCGGCAGACATGCACAGGCAACCGTCATTGCAACCTTTCTCCCGCGTCAAGTCGTGGACTCAATGCAGTCCGCGCTGCGCGAGACGCACCTCGAGATGCGCGCACTCACCCTTGAGCCGATCGCGGGCATCAACGTCCTCATCCCGCCCACCATGCGCCATCTGAACCTCGTCCTCGTCGACATCGGCGCGGGTACGTCCGACGTTGCCATCACGCGCGGCGGCTCCGTCATTGCCTATGGAATGGTGCCGATGGCGGGCGATGAGATCACGGAAGCGATCTCACGCGAGTACCTCCTTGACTTCAATATCGCGGAGGACATCAAGCGCAAGGCGGCGGACGGACAGGATGTATCGTTCACGGACATCCTCGGCATGAAGCTCTCGCTCACCGCAGAGCAGGTCGTCACTGCCATCCGGCCGGGCGTCGAGCATCTCGCAAACGCGATCGCAAAGCAGATTCTGGAGCTGAACGGCGAACCTCCGCAGGCGGTCATGCTTGTCGGCGGCGGCGCACTCACGCCCATGATGCCGGAACTTGTGGCGGCAGCGCTCGGCATTCCAGAGGCGCGCGTCGCCGTACGTCAGCCCGAGGAAGTGGACGGCGTTGTGGAGCTCCCCGCCGAGCTCCATGCACCTGACGCGGTCACGCCGCTCGGCATTTTGAAGATCGCCTCCATCAACACCCTCCATTTCCTCGCCGTCTGGATCAACGACATCGAGTATAGTCTCTTTAACTTCCGTGAGCTCAATGTTTCCGATGCTCTGCTTGCCGCCGGCATCAGCCTGCGCAAATACAACGGACGCCCCGGCATGGGACTCATGATTACCGTGAATGGAGAGCGGCGCAGCTTCCCCGGCACGATGGGCACGCTGGCACAAATCACGATCGACGGCAAGAGTGCGAGCCTCGACTCCCCCATCCACGACGACTGCCGCATCAAGCTTGTTGCGGGAGAAAACGGCACACAGCCAGAGATACGGCTGAGTGAGATCATCGGCACAGTCGACAGCTATACGGTCTCCCTCAACGGAGAGGAGACCGCTGTCACCGCGAATATCCTCATCAACGACAGCGTGCCTGAAGGGGATCCCATCCTGCGCGACGGCGACGTCATCGTCTCACGGCGTGAGCGCACCCTCGGCGAAGTGCTGCGCGCGGCGAACCTCCCGCCCACGGGACGGCGCATTTCCTACACGCTGAACGGAGAGGCGCGCCGCTTCTCGACGCAGCCGCACATCACGCTGAACGATGCGCCCGCACCGCTCTCCACGATGCTGCATGAGGGCGACGTGATCGAGTATGAGGAGACCGCCATCCCGACCGTCGAAACCGTGCTCGATCTCTCCGCGGCAGCATCTTATGCGACGATCACCTATGAGGGCAGAGAACACGCAGTACCCGCCTCCGGCTTTGGTCTCACGATCAACGGACGTGAGGCCTCGGCAAGCACGGTGGTCGAGGATGGCGCAGTCATTGCCTACCAAAAGGGTACAGGCAGCGCAAACGTCAGCGAGG
The DNA here is from genome assembly GCF_001717585.1 of Selenomonas sp. oral taxon 920. NCBI lineage: Bacteria > Bacillati > Bacillota > Negativicutes > Selenomonadales > Selenomonadaceae > Selenomonas > Selenomonas sp. oral taxon 920. Next base: position 420,774 of record NZ_CP017042.1, on the reverse strand, counting down.
CTCTGCTCGCCGTTGGATTCACGCCGCCGCCCGCAACAAGCCGTGTCACCTTCGCAATCCTTGTAAACGGCATCAAGGCAGATTTTACCAGTCCCATCCACACAGGTGATACGCTGGAGGTGGCATTCACCCCGCTTGATTCGCTGAACCCGACCACAGAGAAAAGCAGCGAGAATACCCCTGCTGCAAGCGCCATTCTCGGCAGCATCGCCGCGCGTACGAATCTCACGCAGGCAGAGGAGCACACTGCCGCGCCGCAGGAAGAAGTACCGTCCGCCAATGCTGCACAGAACGACATAACGATTGACTCGCTGATGCGTTACGATTGATTTGCAGCACCATAAAAGGGTGTGTTGTACAAAGCCGTTGGTTTTGTACAACACACCCTTTTCACGTCTGTTCCTCCCGCAGGGACTTCCAGCGGTCATGCAGCCAGAACCACTCCTCGGGATATGTCCGAATCCATGCCTCGATGCGCCTGCTCACGATCTGCGTCACACGCTTCACGTCTGCTGCGCGATCGTCCGTCTTTTCGACCATGATGCCTGGCTGGACGGTGAGGATGTGATGTCCGTTCGGTTCGCGATGGATAAAGACGGGGAAGATCGGCACACCACAGCGCCGTGCGATGGCAGCTGCACCGGTGAACGCATTCGTCCGCTGACCAAAGAAATCGATGACAACACCATCGCGCAGCGACGGATCCTGATCGCTGATGAGCCCGATGATCCAGCCCTCGTCGATCATCCGAAACATCTCGCGCACGCCCGTCCGATACGTGACGTGCATCCCGACGAGTGTACGATACTCGTTGATGAAGCGATCCATCCCCGCCGAGCTCTGCCGCTTTGCCACACCGACGATAGGAAGCCCTGCACAGGCGAATGCACCGCCCATGAGCTCCCAGTTGCCGCTGTGCGAGGTAGCAAAGATCGCACCACGTCCGCCGGCGATTGCTGCGCGCACCTCATCCATAGCACCCGTGATCGTAACGTAGTCGCGCATGCGCGGCTTCATGACAGGAAAGCGGAGGACCTCCATCAGCATGGGGCCAAAGCGCAGACTGCTCTCACGCGCGATGCGCTCCGCCTCCGGCTCCGAAACATCAAGACAGCGCATGATCTGTTCCCTTGCGAGCGTCCTACGCTTTGCGGGAACAAAGATCCACGCGAGCCGTGCAAGCACCGCACCAAGAGCCATTGCGATGCCGTGCGGCAGCAGACAGAGGATGCGGCTGAGGAATTTCACCGCATAGTAGGAGAACATCTCAGTCCTTCCCGGAGAGATCCTCGAGCCGCTTTTCGAGGGTCTTTATTTTTTTCACCATCTCGGGCAGACGGCGGATCGCCGCCTGTACACGCAGCCATTCCGCGTGCGGCTGCACGGGGAATCCCGCGCAGAAAACGCCCTCGGGCATATCTCCAATGATGCCGGAGCGCGCAGCATAGACCGAGTTTGCACCGATGTTGATGTGTCCGACCGTGCCGACCTGACCGCCGAATGTGACGTTATGCCCGACCTTCGTCGAGCCGGAGATACCGGTCTGGGCGACGATGAGGCAGTTCGCGCCGATATTGCAGTTGTGCCCGATGTGAACGAGGTTGTCGATCTTCGTTCCCTTTCCGATGACGGTTGCACCGAGGGTCGCACGGTCAATGCCGACGTGTGCACCGATCTCCACATCGTCCTCGATGATGACACCGCCCACCTGCGGCACCTTGGTATGGACGCCCGCCTCGGTCGTAAAGCCGAAGCCGTCCGCGCCGATGACCGCGCCGCTGTGAATCGTGCAGCGCGCCCCAATGCGGCAGTGCTCGCGCACGGTCGCACTCGGGTAGAGAACGGTATGATCGCCAATCGTCGTATACTGCCCGACATAGGCATGAGGATAAACAGTCACGCCCGCGCCGATGACCGCATGGTCGTCGATGCAGGCAAAGGGCAGGACGGTCGCGCCCGCCCCGATCTGAACGTCCGCGCCGATGTATGCCTCATCGCTCACACCTACGGCGTGCTCGATCGGCGGGGTAAAGATCGCCATCAGCTTCGCAAATGCCGCCTTCGGCTCTGCAGCAAAGATAACGGTGCCGTCAAAACCCTCCGTTCCCTGCGGCAGAAGCAGCGCCCCTGCCTTTGCCCCGCGCGCCTCCTCAATATGCGGCGGAACGGCAAAGGCAAGATCATCCGCACCCGCCTCGTCAAGAGAGGCAAGGCTTCGTATCACACGTGCACCGTCACCGCACACACTGCCGCCGACAAGCGAGGCAATCTCATTGACTGTCTTTTCCATGCTTATGCCCCTTTATTGGAGTTTGCCGATCACTTCGTCGGTAATGTCCACGCCCCCTGTGATTACGCTCGGATAGGTTTTGGATGAGTCCATGACGATGTCCAGCTTCTTTTCCTTGACGATGTCCTCCACAGCGACGTTCAGCTTCTGTTCCAGCTGAATGCTGTACATCTGGTTGAGGCCTGCCAGCTTGCGCTGCGTCTCCATCTGGAGCTGCTGCGCCTCCTCCTGTGTCATGTTCGGATTCGCCTTGAACTTCTCCTGCGCCTCCGTCTGTGCCTCCATGAGCTTCGTATTTGCCTCGGTAACCACCGCCTTGATCCCGGGTGCCTCCTCCTGCACGCGCGCACGATCCAGTGTGCCAATGTGCACCTGACCGCAGCCGGCAGCGCATATGCTTGCAGTGACAAGAACGGCCGCAGCCGCCTTACTGAAATAATTCATCTGTAGATTGGTCCTTTCATTGAATGCTCTGCATCTCGCGCACCATCTCCGCCGTCACATCGCGCGCCGTGTTGCTGAGGATCGGCGCGTAGCGCGGCACGGCAAAGAGGTCAGCAGCTGGCAGCAATACTGTGCTGTCAGCCGCCGGCGAGGCGAGCACAAGGGAGAGATGATGCTGCAGCGCAATCTTTGCCGCGCGGCTGCGCACATCGCGCAGAATCTCCGCCTCGAGTGCATCTGCCTCGGCGCGCACAGCAGCAAGACGCGCCACACGCACGGAAAGCACCGATTTCCCCTCCTGTGCCGCACGCGCGCGCGCCATCTCCTGCGCATTTCTCTCCTCTACCTCATTCTTCAGCCGCATGGCCTCTGCCTTCTGGGCATCCACAGTCTCCTGCGCCTGCTTCGTCCACGCTGCCTGTTTGGGCTCCATCCGTGCGGCAACGCGTGCGCGGATCTCCGCCTCCCACTGGCGGCGGAGCGCCATCTGGCGCTCTCCGCGTTCATGCTTCAATGCCGCACGCTCCGCTTCCCATTGTGCGCGCTCGCGTACAAGTTCCTCTTCCGAAACCTGCGGGCCGTGCATGGCGCGCTGATTGTCGATCTTAAGGTTGATGTTCAAAATGGCGTTCAGATACTCGTCATCAATCGCCTTTTTGCGTGCCTCATAGTCCGCCTCCGTCTGCTTGCGGTAGAGCTCGGTCAGATGCTTCTGCTCTCGTTCAAGCTCCACGCGCGTAGAGACGACCGTCTGTGCGTTCTTCTGCCAGACGGAATCCTCGAACGGTGCACCATCCGTCTCGGGCGGCTTGATCTCCGGCATCGTCGGCAGATCCCGCAGAAGGAAGGACAGCATTCGCTCCTCTGCACGCAGCTCTGTGAGGTGTGCATAGGAGGGATGTGCCGCAAGCACCTCTGTCATCCGCATCGTACCGACATCGCTCTCCGCCTGCGGCGTCTGACGCCCCGGTACGAGAAGAAGGGACGCTGCAAGGAGGAGCAGGAGACATACGCCGCCTGCGAGAATTTCTCTGCGTTTCGTCTGCCAAAGTTTTTGCACAGAGCCGTCCTCCCCCACTTATAAAAATGTACCGAGCAGCGCTCTGCCCGGTACATATGCGCATCTCTGCCAGATTACTTGCTCAGCTGTTTGACGACATCCTGCGTGATATCCTGTCCGCCGTAGACCACAGCGCCCTTCTCAATGACGACGGAGAGCCCCTTCTTCTCAGCGACACTCTGGACTGCGTCCTGAATGCTCTTCTCGATGGGTTCCATCAGTTCCTCATTCTTCTGCTGGAGACGCATCATCGTCTGCTGGGAGTAGTCCGCCTTCTCCTGATCGTTCATATTCGCAGATTTCGCTTCAAAATCTGCCTGTGCCTCCTGCGTAGCCTTCTGCATCTCTGCATTTGCCGCTGCGAGCTGCGGGTGCTGACTGCCGACCTGACGATAGTCCACAACGCCGACGGAGGACGTCGCCGCCGAAGCGATGCCCGAACCGCTCTGCGTGAGAGCAAGTGCAACCACCGAGCCGACGAAGACAACAGCGATGAGAATGCTGATAATCTTAACCTGCTTCTGCTGCAATTTGATCATGAATGTAATCTCCTTTTCTATCAGACCTTTCGGTCAACCGAACGCTCCCATTATAGCAAAGAGCGGCGTGCAGTTCAATATTATTTTACAACACGCTGTGCCACCATCGGCATCTCCGTGAACTCCATATCGGTAATTTGGGGACGGCTGAGCGGATTGTTCAGACAGTTCTCATGGGTAAAGGTCACATCCACAATCTTGGGTCCGTCCTGGAAACGATAGGTGGAGCTGTAAACACCGTCCACAATACTCTGCTGAAGCAATGTCGCCTTGCCGTACAGGCCCTCCATATCGCTGAGGCTCAGGCCCGTCGAAAGACTGTCAAAATTCTCCTTTGTGATGACATTCTGCGGATCTCCCACACTCTGCCACGCTCCGGGAGCCGGTGCACGCTCTGCCACCTTTGCGCTGCTGCCGCAGCCCGCAATGAGCATGGACGATGCGGCAAATGCTGCTGCAGCAAGACTGAGTTTGCTAATTTTCATCATGACAATCCCTCTTTCTTAGAGAACTCTCCTAAATATTCCTCTCTTATCATACACTATTCTGTGGGTTCATTCAAGGACAACGATAAAAAAGGCGCAGAAAGCTGATCGCATTGCTCCTTCCCCGCTAGCGAATCTCTGCTGCACGCCGATAGACGCGCAGCTTCGCCTTCCCCTCGGCGGGCAGCACGCCGAGTTCTTCCCAGTTCTGTCCCGTAAAGATCTCCTCGAATGCATCGAATGCGTGCCGCTCTAAGACGAGATACACGGTCCGATCGTACGGCAGCTCGTCGATGGGGAGGAACGGCATGACATTCTTGCTGTTCCAACTCATCTCCTTCGGCGCGCGTGCGGCGATCTCCTCACGCGTCGCGAGTTCGTACATCATATGGCCCGTATAGTACGGAACCGTCGCCGTGTAGTCGCCGCAGCAGACGAGCAGGTCATCCTCCTTCATCGTCTGAGAGATGATCGCCGCCGCCCCCTTGCCGCTGAAATGCCCGTCACGTTCAGAGTAGTTCGTCACGATAAAGACCACGGCGAGATACAGCCCCATCCCGAGGATTGTCCCCGCTTTCAGCAGACGCTGATTATTGTGCACGAGAAGGCGTGCCGTGAGGATCGCCGTCGGCAAAAAGGCGGGGAAACTGTACGTCGGATACTTTGTCGCCATAAACTGGAAGAACACGGGCACGACAATCGCCCACGCCAGCAGAAATTGCGTGCGCACATCTATGAAGGGGCGCACCCGCCATGCACGGTAGAGTGCTAGCGGCAGTGCAAAGCTCCATGGGAACATCCCGAGGAAGTAGATGCCGAGATAGAAATACCAGACATCCCACTGTGCGTGCTCAGACACCGTTGCACGCAGAACATTGTGAATCCCGAGGAAGGTGTTTACGAACTCCGCGCCGTGCACAAAATACATATAAATGTACCACGGTGCGCAGACCGCTGCAAAGACGAGGAAACCCGTGGGGAGCGCAATGCGTCCGAGCGCCGCGAGATCGCGCCGCATAAGCAGGAAGACGAGGATGACAAGCCCCGGCAGGAGGAAGCCGATCGGCCCCTTCGTGAGGACACCGAGTCCCGCACAGGCGTAAGCGATGTAGAAGTATTTCCGCCGCCCCTCGTAGTATCCGAGAAAGAACGCGCCGAGTGTCCCGCCGAAGAAGACAAAGAGGCTCATATCCGTGAGGATAAGCTTTGCAAGCACCGAATAGAGCACGCCCGTCCCAAGGATGATCGCCGACCAGAACGCCGTTCGCTCATCGTAGATCCGACGTGCAAAGGCATAGGTCAGACACAGTCCCCCTGCAGCAAAAAGCGCAGGAAAGAAGCGTGCGGCAAAATCCGTCACGCCAAACAGGGAGAATGCCGCAAGGAGTTCCCAATAAAAGAAAATCGGCTTGTCGTACCAGTAGTTCCCATAGATCTGCGGCGAGAGCCAGTCCCCCGCCGCCAGCATCTCCTTTGCCGTCTGTGCATAGTTCACCTCGACGGGAGCTGTTACGGCAAGCGCACCGTTGCCCCAAAAGTAAAGCAGGACGAGGCAGAGAATCGCCGCAATGGTCGAGATTCGCTCATTCATCACGTTCCCCCCTCGGCTCCTCCCCGACACGCCGATTATCACATGCGATGAGATAGAGCGGACGATTTTTCACCTCTTGCAGAATCCGCGCGATGTACTCACCGCAGACACCGAGCATCATCATCTGCATGCCGCCGAAAAAGAGGCTGCACACGACGATGGTCGACCACCCCGCCACCGTCTCCCCGCGCAGTGTCTCAAAGAGTACGTGGAGAAAGAGCACCACCGCGAGTACAGCCGAGAGAATGCCTACATAGAACGCCGCACGCAGCGGCTGCACGGAGTACGCCAGAATGCCGTCCAGTGCGAACGAGACCATCTTGTGCAGGGAGAATTTCGAATGCCCCGCAAAGCGCTCCTGCGCCACAAACTCCACCACTGTCCTGCGGAACCCCATAGCTCCCACGATGCCGCGAATAAAGCGTGCGTGCTCGTGGTAGCGGCGCAGGGCAAGCACCGCCTTGCGATCCATCAGGCGGAAATCCGAGCCGCCCTCCTGTATGTCCACATCAGTCATTGCATTGAGCAGACGATAGTAGTACTTCGAGGTCAGTCGCTTGAAGAGGGAGGCTCCCTCCGTCGTGAGACGCACCGTCTGGACGATCTCATATCCCTCTTCCCACTTTGCGAGCAGCAGGGGCAGAAGCTCCGGCGGATGCTGCAGATCGCCGTCCATCGTGATGACCGCGTCCCCGTCCGCATGATCCGTACCGCAGGTCAGGGCAATCTGATGCCCTGAGTTCCGCGCAAGGAAGATCGACTGCACGTGCGGATTCTTCTCCCCCAGTTCGCGCAGAATTGTGCGGCTGCGGTCGCGTGAACCATCGTCGATAAAGAGGATCTCGTACGCATAGGGAAGCTGCTCCATAACGGCTGCAACGGCCTCCACAAAATGCGCAATATTCTCCTCCTCGTTGTAAACGGGAACCACGATCGAAACCTGCTTCACCGACGCACCCCCTCCGCGTTCCTAGAAATTTCCAATCAGGCGCAGCCAGGCATCATGCCTGTCCACAAGCCCCGCAATGCTCAGAAAATCGTGCAGTCTGTAGCGCAGCTCCCACTCCCACGCATCCGTGTTCGTCCACCGCTCATAGCGCAGGAGCCAACGCGGATGAAGCTCGTAATTCCCCACAAGGGACAGCTGATCCGCACGCAGATCATAGCGCAGCTCCCCCGTCAGGCGCGGCAGAATTGCACGCGCATAGCCCACACGCCAGTCAAAGCGTACATCCTCGGGTGCCGCGTCCGTCTCCACATAGAGTTCATCACGCGCGCTCATCATCTGTCCCGCATGCAGGCGTACGCGCAGGTCGCGCCGTGCCCCATTGCGGTCATCTGCACTATGCCCCACATCCATCCATCCCGTGAGACGCAGACGGTAGCGCGTCGTATCCGTCCGGCTCATGACTGCCATTCGTTCCCCCGGTGTGATTGTCACACGCGAGGTGAGGTGCAGACGGCGAAAGCCGCCCGCTCCGTCCAGATCAGCCGCAAGCTGCTGCTCAAACACGGAGCGGTGCCGCGCAACAAAGGCGACAGGCACTCCGACGAGGCGATTCACCGCCCCCTCCATCGCCGACCGCTGCGAGAGCAGGGTCACGTTTGGAATCGTGTCCGAGCGCATCGAGAGATCAACTGTACGCACAACGGGCAGGCGCGGATAGACCGTGAGCTGTACTGTCGCCGCAGATCCCACGTCGAGGTCATAGTCCGCACGGAACTCCGGCAGATGGGCCTCCATGTACGCGGTCAGGCTGCGTTTCAGCGCACCCGCCGCCCAGTCCGTTGCCGCAATGGGCAGACCCACGAGTGCATCTGAGAAGACGGCTCCAACGCCCGCCATGTCGGCACGTACGATTTCCTCCACGGCGGGCGGCATACCCTCGACGGCAATTTGAACACGGACATCTTGAATCGTATCCGCCCACGGCGCGAGATGGATCTCCACCTCTGTGTGCTGTGCAGGGCGCACGAGGGTTTCCGTCACCGTATATCCGACGAGCAGACGATCAAAAACCGCACCGATGATCTCCGCCTCCTCCGCCGCAGAGATCGCCGCCACTTCACGTCCCTCCATGCGTTCTGCCGCAATTGCCGCAACCGTGCGTTCCATGCGGGCACGCACAATGGATGGAATGGTTTGGTCACCTATGACAATCGCCGCAGTCTCCTCCACGCGGGAGGACGCTGCGGCGTATGCGGGGGCAGAAAGCCCCCATCCTGCAAATACGAGAAGAACGAGCGTCCACAAACGCAAAGGCAGGCAGACCGATCTCATCAGAATGTGCCGCCGACGCGGAAGTGTACGCGGCCGCCCTGCGAACCGCGCCCGTAGTCAAGACGCAGCGGTCCGATCGGCGTGTTGAGGCCAAGCCCAACACCGATGCTTGCGTGCATATCCTCCGGCATAAAGCCGCTCATCCACGCCCCGCCATAGTCTGCAAAGACCGCTCCCGTCACCTTGGACACAATCGGGAAGCGATACTCGACTGAGGCGAGTGCCATGCGCGTCCCGCGGAACTGATCCTCGCGGTAGCCGCGCACTGTATCCTGCCCGCCCACGCGGAACTGACTGTACTCGGAGATCGAACCTCTGCTGATGCCGTACTGCCCGCGCACGAGGAACACCTGCGAGCGCCCTGCTTTGAAATAGTGCGTGTCCCCCAGCATATACTTCTGGTAGCTGAAATCCCCGCCGAATCCGGCAAACTCCGCCGAGAGCGAGGCACGTGAGCCCATCGTCGGCTCATAGATATTGTCGCGCGTATCCGTCACATGCTCGAACGTAATGCTGCGCGTCGTGCCGAAATTATCCTTGAGCCACGACGTATTGCCGCTTCGGTTGCCCGCATTGCCCGACTCTGTGTGCTTGACATATTTATCCTTGCGGTTGCGCAGCGTGAGGAAGTTCGTCGAATACTCGCTCATCGGGCGGCTCAGGGTAAACTCACCGCCGGAGTACTTACGCATGAACGACTCCTTGTGGTGTCCGTCTGCATCGTAATCATCGTACTCGTATGTGCGGTTGTAGACGCGCAGCGTCCCTGCCGTCTCCTTCTTGTCGAGCCACGGACGGCGATACATGAACGTGTAGCCGCGCGCATCCGTATCGTCGCCGCTCATCTCATAGGTGATGCTGATCGTATCGCCCATGCCGCGGAAATTCGTGTCGCTGACGCTTACCATTCCGACCATGCCGTCTGAGCTGGAGTACCCTGCACCAATGCCGAACGAACCCGTACGCTTCTCCTTGACATCGATCTCCATGATGACGGCATTCGGCTCGACACCCGGATTCATCTTGACGTTGACATCTTCAAAGAAGCCGAGATTGTAGACGCGCTGCATACTGCGGCGTGCCATATTCGCATTGAACGGCTCGCCCGTCTTCTGGCGCATTTCGCGGAGAATGACGTGCTCCTTTGTCTTCTTGTTGCCCTTGACTTTATAGCCTTCGAGTACGCCCTCACTGATCTTGATCGTGAGCGTACCGTCCTGCGCGATATTCAGATCTGTAATCTTCGCGAGGATGTAGCCATCCGCACGGTACTTCTCCTGAATCGCCTGCACATTCTGCTGCAGTACACGGGAATTCAGCAGCTCGCCATTTTTTAGCGTGATCAGACCCATCAGCGTCTCGGTTGACTCGACTGTATTGCCCTCGATCTTCACTTCCTTGAGCTCCGGATTCTCGAGCACCTGATAGGTCAGAACAACGCCCTCAGGCACCTGCTCAAAGGTCGGATAGAGATCATAGAAATAGCCCGTCGCGTAGATCGCGTCACGATCCTTCACGAGCCCCTCCTCGGACACGGCATCCCCGACATGCATGGCAAGCGCCGCGCGCGCTGTCTTTTCTGTCGCCTCCGTCGCACCATTGAAGTTGATCTCCACGATCGTCTTTCCGACCTGTGCCGCAAGATAATTGGAGATCTCATCCTCTGCCGGACGCTTTGCCGCCCACGCGGCAGCACGCTCATCTGAGGTTGCGGCAGCGGGTGTCGCCGTCAGTGCAGGTGCGTCTGCAGCGACTGTATCCCCAGGCGCACTCACATTTGCTCCCGCCGGATTACTCAGTACAGGCGCGGATGATGTCTCCATCGTCTCGGCATTCGCATCGGTCGCCGTCATCTCCGCAGGTGCGGAACTCTCTGCAGCGGTCTCCTCAGCGGCAAAGCCGTGCGGTAAGGCAGCTGCAGATACACCTACGCCAAGTGCAACGGCGAGCGTGAGTCTCTGATATTTCTTGCTGTTCAAAGGCGAACCCTCCTAGATATGCGCGCTGTCAAGCGCTCTATTTCAATCCACCCGCAGTCTGCGGGGAACCGATCGACTATTCCCGTAAGATCTTGCCGCCCACCTGCATGAGCCGCTGCATATCGGCATCCGGCATACGCGAAGGCTGGGCTGCAGCTTTGGGCTGCACGGGAGCAGACGCTGTGACCTGCATCGGCGGCTCCTGCACAGCACGCTCCTCGGCCGCAGGTGCGCGTGTCTCTGCAGGCAGTATGGCTGCAGCGGAATCCTCCGTCGCTGCGGAGCGTTCCGCAGACTCTTTCGCAGGTGCAGATACTTCCACACGCTGCTCTGTATGCGGGATTGGCGGCTGAACGACAGCCTTCTCCGCAGGAGGAGGCTCCCACAGGAGCCACGCAAGAACCATCGCTGCAGCGAGCGGCGGCAGCAGACGAAGTGCCCACCGTCGGAGACGTGCGCGGCGGTCTGCCGCGATACGCGCAAGCTCTGCGCGTGCAAGCATGAGCTTTAGATCTCCCGCGAGATCGTCCTCGCCCGCGAGCGCATGCTCCGCGCCCGTGAGCCAGTCACGCGCCGCGCGTATGGATTTCGCACGTTCCGTGCGATCTGCGTCCATCTCCGCTCCTCCTCTCTGGGATTATACTACAGTCCATAGGATGGATTCAAGAAGTCAAAGTTAAAATGAGGTCTTAATTTTATAAAATTATGGAATTGCTGATAAAGTGAAGTCCGCCGGATTGGGCAGTTTTTCGCTTGGTCGACAAAGAGTATGTGGAAAAGATTTGCCAAGACGATCTGCTGCATTGATCCGTGCTTTCTTACCAATGCTGCATAAAACGCGAGAGCATTCCGCGAATGCGGCGAATCCCGTTCTGCTGCAGACGATAGATCTGCGCCGGCGTCACGCCGAGCGATGCCGCCATCGTCTGGGCGCGTGCACCGCCGATGGTCACCCCCTCAAGCACGAGTCGCTCCCGTGCAGGCAGGCGTTCCATCGCCGCACCAAGCACGCCGACCAGCGCATGTTGCTCCGCGAGCTCTGCAACCGAGGGACACGCATCGACAAGAAGTTCCTTTGCCGTCTCCACCGTTCCCATCTCCGCTTCGAGGCAGGGCAGATCCGCCTGCCCCTCATGCCGGAGGAAGTCGCGAATGCGTCCGCGTATGCGATGCACCGCGTAGAGACTGAACGCCGCCCCGCGTCCAGGGTCGTAGCGTTCCACCGCCTCGATCAAGCCGATGGTGCCCTCCTGTACCGCGTCCATGACGGAGGACAGTGCCCGATAAGGCATGACCTCACGGAAGACGAGCGGCTGATAGGACTCGATAATCCGCTGCCGTGCCGCCTCATCGCCCCTCTTCTTATAGGCGCACCACAGTTCCCGCTCCTCTGTTGGTGTTAATTTCTGCACGTCGGCAAGCTTTTTTACATACTCCGAAAACATGGGCACACCTCCTTTTTAGAATCTGATTCGAGCCTCCACACCGATCAGCTGATCGGAGCCCTCACGGTCATACGAGATGCCGAACTTGTCGCTAAAATCGTACTGCACACCAAATCGGTGCTTGTCTGATGCCGCTCCCAGCCCCTGCACATAGCGCACGAGCACGCGATCACCGAGGTACTTTCCAATCTCAATGTTGTATTCATTCTCGTACTTCTTTACCGCCTCATCGTTCTTTGTTTCAAAGAGTGCACCGCTGCCGCTCGAAAGGCGCAGCACGTCGAGATGGAGGAAATTCTTTACAGAATCTTCCACTTCGGAGAGAACACTCATCTGAAGTCCGATGGAGAGGATGTCTGCCGCCGTAATGCCGCCCTCGCCGCTCCGGTAAGCACTGCGCAGGGTGAGCATGCGGATGATCTCCTCCTCCGACATCTCCGGACTCGATCCGAGACGGAAATCCATATGATCGAGCGGTCCGTGTGCAGAGAGGAACACACGCGTATACGTGAGCCGCGTCTCTGCATAGAACGCGATCTCCGGCAGGAACGACTCCATTTGATTGAACGTCGCCGTCCCCTCGCGGATCTTGAACACCGTCCGCAGATAGCTGACGGTATCACCGCGCCGTACACCAATCGTCCCCGTCGTGTGCGGGTGACGCGTGGTACCGCCGAAATGCACATAGCCGGACGGGTGCATATCGTAGAGATTTGGACTGAAGAAATGAACGTGCCGATCGACCTGCAGCCCCACATCGAGGATGATGTGCGGGAGTTCGTCGTCCGTGTCCGGAATCGACGGAATTGTTACAAGTGCGCGGTCGATGTCGATCGTCCCCGAGAGTTTCGGCAGTTTTTCGCCCATATACTCGTCCTCTGTCAGACGCAGTGAACCGCTGATCGGCCCATCAAAGAACGAGGTCTTGATCCCGAGCCCATTCATTACAAACGAAAAATCATATGCTGTCGGGTGCATCCCCGCGAGCTCCATGCGCCCCGTCATCATGCAGGCACCCGAGCCCATGCGTGCCGTACATTCCCGCACGGATATGGCATCGCCGAACGCATCGAGCTGAATCTGCAGGTCCGTCAGCGGATGCTCGAAATAACGCAGTTTCACCGCACCGTTTATGACACGCAGTGTGCCCGTAAGACGCGGTGCCGCAAGCGACCCCTGCAGCTTCAGGCTGCCCTCCGTGCGCCCGAGAGCCCACTCCACCTGTTTTGAAAACACAGGCAGAAGGGAGAGGTCGGCCTTGTCGAGTGAAAGCGTCAGATCGAACTGCTCATACGCGCTCAGAACTTCATCGTGCTCCGCACGCAGCGCGCGCAGGGGCAGCGTCCCGCGGGCGCTTGCCTGATAGGCAACGCCATCGACATATTTCGTCACCGTCAGCCCGTTCAAGTGAATAACCGAATTGCGCAGCTGCGCCTCCCCCGTCAGTTCGTCGAACGAAGCACCGTTCACGCCGCCGTTCTTCGCCGTAATCTTCACATCCGCCTCAGGGTTCTGCGTAAGGCCGCCGATATGCGCGGTCAGGGATGCCGTCCCCGTCACATCCTCCGCAACCCCCGCAAAGGTTGTAAAGAGACCGAGTGCAATATCCGACGCTGCAATATCGACGTTCGCCATGCCGTCAAAATCCGCTGTTCCAACGGCAGAAAACGACCCGCTCCCCTGCGTCCCCGAGAGGTGCCGCAGGGTCAGCACGCGATCCGCAAGCTCCATATCAAGCGCCACATCACTGAGCGGATAGGAGGCAAACGCCCCCTCCGCGATCTCTCCGGTCAGCGCAATGGACGGATTGTCCAGCGTGCCGCCAAGCTGCACCGCACTCGTCATTCGCCCCGCAATACGGTTCTCACTTTGGTTGGCAAGCGCGAGCAGCGCCGCCACATCCATGTTCTCCATATCCATCGAGCCGCGCAGCGCCCGCGTCTGTATATCGTAGTGCAGCGCTGCCGACACACGGCCTTCCTCTCCTTGGCGGAAGCCCGTTTTCTGCATCTCAATGATGCCGTTTTCATAGTGAACGAAGCTGTGTATATCGCGCAGCTGCACACCATTCATGGTAATCACATCAGCCTTGAGTGTGCCGCGAAAAATCGGACGAGAGATCGTGCCCCCGACCTTTCCGTTGAACACGCCATGTCCCTCGACCTCATACGGCAGCTTGTGCTCGAAGCGCTTCATGTCGAGATCGCGCACCTCAGCGTCAAAATTCAGCAGCCCCTGTGAACTGATCGTACCGTTCAGAACCATGTCCACCATCGGCGAATAGATGTGGAACACCTGCACGCGAATGATCCCGTCCTCGAGGAAGTAGTCGCCGTCCATACCAGAGAGCACGGCTCCCGCATAGCTGCCGCGATAGAAGTGGACATAGCCGACCGCATGGGGATTGTCGAGCGTCCCCGTGAACTTGATGATGTTGTCGATGTTGCCCGTAATCGGCTGATCCGGCGCAACGAGAGCCGCCACATCCTCCATGCGCGCACCCATCGTGTCAATCTGAAGATCAATGCGCCGCTCGCCCGTGAAACCGATCGTACCGTTCACGAGCCAGACCTCACGTCCGCCGCGCTCCATCGAGAAATCATAGATGCCGATTCCGGAGAGCGAGCCGTCTGCACGAAAGAGCAGGCTGTCAAACGGCTGATACAGGAGATCGCCGTTCGTTGCAGAAACCCGCATATCTACATGAGGATCGTGAATATCGCCGTGAACCTCTCCCGAGAAATCCGCCAGCCCCGAAAAATGGAAGCGGTCGTCCAGATGATTCAGCAGCGAGAGATCTGCATGCCCCCCGTAGAAGTGCAGGTCGAGCGCAGAGCCGCCCATAATCCGCCCCTCGACCCCGAGATCCGTATCGTTGGCAAGGTTCAGGCTGAGAAAGTCGATCGTCAGATCTTTTCCCTGCAGGAGGAAGGACGCACTCGCACGTTCCACAGGAATATTGCGGTATACGCCGTCCAGCACCTCTGCACTTCCATAGACCCGCAGGGCAGAGGACTCCGTCCCCCTCCCGCTGATGCCGAGATCGACGCGCAGCGTGCCGTCCATCCCCTCCGGCAGAGGCACGTCTGCTGCACGCAGCTGCGCGAGTGAGGCAGCATCCGCCGTCAGATGCGCCGTATAGGATTTGTCGTCCGTATCAAAGATGCCCTCCCCTGAGAGCCTGCCGCCAAAGATCTCCCCCGTCAGGCTGCGCAGCAGGATTTCTCCGTCGGCATAGGAAACATCTGCCGCTGCCGCATGGAAGGGCGTTCCATACACAGTGCCCTCCTCCGCAGTAAGCTGTCCCGCAGCAGAGAGTGCACCGAGCGTCCCCGTTACGTGGATCTCCCCCGACACAGCCCCCGCATAGGGGCTGTCACGGAGAAGCCGATCCACGGCAAAATCCTGCGCATGCAGCATGAGGTCGAGATAGGGCGCCTCCGTATCGAACCGAATTGTCCCATCGGCGCGCGCCGTCTGCCCCTCTGCCTCTGCCGTCGCTGCGAGAAACAGCGCATGCTCGTCGAATTTGAGGGCAGAACTCTTTAGTTGCATCTCCGTTCCATAGATATCCGCCATTCCACGCGCACCGTCAACATGCCCGTCGAGTGTCAGCACACCATCCACACGGCGGAGGTTCAGCCACACGTGATCAGCGTGCAGTGCATTGATCTGTACATCCTCCGACAACGCACCATCGGGGAGATAGTCAAGGAGCGGCAGGAGCTCCGCATCGTCTGCGGAAAGATACAGTTCCTGCGTGCCGCCGACGTAGGCGCCGCGCGCATGCAGGGGAATCCCAGCGAGCGCGCCTGTGAGATCGTAGGAGATATCACCTCGGTCAATCTCAGCCATCCCCGTAATGTTATCCAATTCGTACGTGCGCCCATCCGTCACAACCGTTGCCGTCGCACGTTCTGTGCGAATACGCCCCTCGAACGTACTCGGCTCTGTGTCGTCTGCACCAATGTCGCCGTAGTTCCACGAGCCGTCGGCACGCTGTACGACGGCGGCGTGCGCCCCCACGAGAACGATCTCATCCAGCGAGGTTTCAGGCGATAAAAGCAACGAAAGCAGACGAAGAGTCACCCGCGCCTCGTCGGCACGGAGGACAGGCTCCGCCTGCTTATCATAGATAATGACATCGTCCATTTTCAGTTCATGCAGAGAACGGATCTCTACCGCACCAATGTGCACAGCTGTCCCAAGCTTCTGCGCCACGAGACTCTCTGCCATCCGACCGGCCTCCGCCATGAAGGCCTGGGCGCGTATAATATGAATGAGGACTGCTGCGCAGATGAGAATTGCCGCGATCGCTGCAATTCCGACACACGCCTTCCGTCTCATAGAACTCCTCTATTGTTCTCTTTAAAGATCCCCTATCACCGCAGTGGAATCAGCACACCGCTCGGAGCGCCCTCTTATTTGCTCATCTCCGCCTCATAGGCAGCATTCGCCGCCTTCACACGCGCCGCAGCAGCCGCTGCGGCGTCCATCGGCGCACGCGCAGGAACAGGCCGCACTGCCGCATCCTTCGGTGTCTCAAAGAGCGCTCCCTCATGCAGCTGTGCCTCCGCACGTGCCTCTGCTGCACGCGCACCATCCTCCTCTGCTGTACGATAGCGTACGGCATCGAGATCGACGGGCACGCCCATCGCATTGTCGAGGCTCGCCTTGCCCGTATTGTAGCTGTAGAGCGCCGTCGAGTAGTTCATGCGCGCCGTCGTCAGATTGTCCGAGGCACGCATGACCTCAAGATTCGTCCCCACGCCTGCATTGTAGCGGACACGCGCGATATTGTAGTCCTCTTCCGCCTGCTTGACTGCCTTCTCCGTGGTCTTGATGTTCTGCTCTGCCGCACGCAGGTTCAGATACGCCGTGCGCACATCGAGACGGATCTTTTCATCCGTCTCCGCAAGCGACTCCTCCGCCTTGCGCAGCTTTGCCTTTGCCGCCGTAACCTGCGCCGCCGTCACACCGCTGTCGAAGATATTCCACGAAGCGCTGACTCCAACCGCCCATGTATTGCTGCTCTTGTGATCATCCTTGAACGGACGCTCACCCGCAATCGAACGAGTCGCCGCCGCGTTCACCGTCGGATGATACCCCGCCTGTGCCGTGCGCACGCCCGCCTGCGCCTGCTTTACCGCATAGACGGCAGCAGCACCATCCGCACGGTAGATGAGTCCATAGTCCGTGCAGTCATCCAGCGAAAGGTCGTACCCCGTATAGCGCAGCTCATCGTTGATCGTAAGCATCGTATCCGTCGGCACGCCAATCACGTTGTTTAGCGTCGCAACGGCAACCTCATAGGTATTCTTCGCTGTCGTCAGGTTCTGCTGCGCGTTCGCCAGCTCCACCTCCGAGGCAAGGACATCCGCACGCGCCACCGTACCCACGCGGAACTGCGCATTCACGTCCGCGAGATGCGTCGTCAGCGTCGCCACCGTCTCCTCGCGCACCTTCACCAAATTGCGCGCCTGAAGAATGTTGAAATAATCCATCGTGGCCGTCAGACGGATTGACTGCTTCGTCTGCTCGAGTGCAAAATCTGCTGCATTCAGCCCGTAACGCGCCGCTCTGCGCTGCGCATTCAGCGCCGCATTGTAGACCGGCAGCGCGATCGTGCCCGTATTTCCGTAGTTGTATTTAACGCCCGTCCCCTCATATGCCTCACCGCCAACGCGGTTCGCCGACGTCTGCCACGTCAGCGTCGGCCCCATCGAGCGGTTCGCCTGCGCGAGCGAGGCGTGCGCTGCATCCACATCCGTCAGCGCCTGTTTGATCGTGCGGTTGTTCTCGAGCGCCATCTGCACCGAGCGCCTGAGATCCACATGCATCGTCTCTGCCGAAACGGTCCCCGTAAAAAGCCCGACTGCGGCAGTCAAAGCCAGCGCCCGTACAAGGTGCCCGACAAAACGTTCCCTGTTCTTCAAAACCATTTCCTCCTCAGCCGTTACCAGGATGCACCCAAACGGCGGGCTGTTCCAAACGTCGTCAATACAATGAAATTGTATTGACAGGTTCTTTCATTGTATCAGTTCCCCTATTTTTTTTCAAATAAATTTATTGTTAGCTGACTGGAACAGCACTCACGCAGCGAACACAACAGCTCCTCCTCGCGTTCATCGTCGACAATGACAAAGTTGTTGCCGCACGATAATTTCCGCTTGTACTGCAGGAAAAAATGCGGTACCATAAGGAGAGACATAATTTTTCGAAAACTTCTTTGTCCGATTTTAGGAGGACATCGTTTATTGTGAGGAGGTTTCCATGTACGATCATATCAAGTTATCCGTTCAGGATGGAATTGCAACAATCACGATTGACCGTCCTGCCTCGAACAATGCGCTGAATGCGCAGATGTTCCGCGATCTGATCTCTGCAGTGGAGCACTGCGGTGCGGATGATGACGTGAAGGTTCTCATCGTCACGGGCGCAGGCAAGAATTTCTCCGCCGGCGGAGACATCAAGGAGATGGCATCGTTCGACTTCATCAGCTATGAACTCTCGCTCCTGACGGGACAGGCATCACTTTCCCTGCGTCGCTGCTCGAAGCCCGTGATTGCAATGGTGAACGGCGCTGCCGCAGGTGCGGGCTGCGGGATTGCGCTCGGTGCGGACTTCCGCATCATGACGGAGGAGAGTTATCTGCTCACGGCGTTCTCGAACGTCGCACTCCCCGGTGATACGGGCTGTATCTATCATTTGAAACAGATCGTCGGGCTTGCGCGGACGATTGAACTCATGGCGCTGAGTGCTCCCGTCTACGGTGAGGAGGCACTGCGTCTGGGGCTTGCGACGCGGCTCGCTCCCGATGGGAAGCTCGCAGAGGAGACGCATGCCTTTGCCGCGAAGCTGCTGCGCCGCCCACTCGGCGCACTCGCGATGCAAAAGCAGCTCTGCTATGAGGTGTTCTACCGCGACTACATGGCGTACAGCCGCCTCGAGGCGGAGAACCTCGCGCGGGCGGGCGCGTCTGCCGATCACCGCGAGGCAGTGACCGCGTTTCTTGAGGGACGGAAGCCTGTGTTTAATCAAGACGAACATTGAAATCGAGCTGTTGTATGAGCGTCACTTACTGACCTGTCCGAGAAGCAAGCCCAAAGGGTGCAGCTGAGCGGGTAACAGGTCATATGGGAAAACCTCCCAAGAACACAAGCCGAAAGGCGAAGTGTGATTGGAAGAGATTGACCGCTCCCCCAGCATAACGGAGAAGGGGGCCCGCACAAGCGGTGGAAGGGGCACAATTTTTCACAGTTGATGCAAAATGCGATTCGCAGGGAGTGCGGCATTGGCGTGTAACCCCCCAGCACAAAACGCCGTCTGTCCTTCTGAGACAGACGGCGTTTTGTGCTGCTAAAATCAAAACTCCTGCCGTACACCCGTATAGAACGCACGGCGCTTGCTGTCGTTCACATCGTTCCACTCGCCGAAGAGGTAAGTGCTGTCACGCAGCTGATACTGGGCACGAAGCCGAAGGGTAAAGTCGTTCGGGTTGTAGGCATCGGCGGAGAACTTGAATTTCTCCCCTGCGTACGCATCCACACCGATGCCCGCCGCACCCGCAACGACCCCCGCGCGTGCACCGAAAGATGTGCCGCGCTTGCCGACCTGCGCATTGAACTTGTCACCTCCGCCGATGTCGTCCACGCCGAACGTCGCGTACATTCCCTGTTTCTCACCGACGTCGAGGTTGAAATTCGTACGCCAGTCATCCGCCTTGCCGCTGTACATCGCGTCTACTTTCGGCGTAACCTTGACGTTCTGCAGCCGCCCCATGAGCCCGCCTGCCTTGTCTGTCATAGTGCGTGCATTGTGAATGAGGGCACGCGCGTCCTCCTGTGTCTGCTTGTCACCTGCGACCGCCTCGATGCCCTCGGCGATGTGCAGGATGCGCTCAGAGGAGGCGGTGATGTTTTCAAGCGTCTTTCTGAGATTTTCCGCTGTCTGCGGGTCCGCGCCGACGGTCTCAAGATTCGCCATGATGCGCTCGACGCTCGCGGTGGTCTGCGCGAGATTCGCCGACATCGTGTTCATGTTTGCGAGCATGGCGTGCAGGTTGCCGCGATTCTCGTTCGCCATCTGTTCGAGTGTCGCGGTCAGTCCATCGAGGTGTGCCGTCATCTGCTCCATGTTGACAACGAGCTGCACCATCGAGCTCTGGAAGCCTGGTGCGCCGACGATGTTGTTGATGGAGGTGAGCATTGCCTCGACTTGAATAATCATCTTGTTCAGCTCGGTGAACATCGTGTCCATGCCCATCTCGTTCTCGCCGTAGAGATAGTCTCCATTCGCATAAAAATCGACATTGGACGAGGGTGTGATGATGACGAATTTATCCCCCATGATGCCCGGCTGACCAATGGTGACGGAAGAGCCGCGTGGGATCTTTACACCGTCTCGAATTCGCATGGAGACAGTAACCCCCAGCCCATCGCTCACGATCTCCTCGACCTGTCCAACGGGAACACCCGAGAG
Organism: Selenomonas sp. oral taxon 920; assembly: GCF_001717585.1. NCBI lineage: Bacteria > Bacillati > Bacillota > Negativicutes > Selenomonadales > Selenomonadaceae > Selenomonas > Selenomonas sp. oral taxon 920. Next base: position 400,179 of record NZ_CP017042.1, on the reverse strand, counting down.
AAGCACCTGCGCCTCGGGATTCAGTCCGACTGCACGGCCAAACCCCGCATAGAGCATATAATCCTGACTGCCGCCAAGACGCAGGCCGCCAAAGAACATGACGACAGCGATGAGGAGTGCCGCCCCCCCAAGTGTAAACACTCCGACCTTTGCCTCTGCACTCATGCTCCAACCTCCCTGCGATGATGCAGCGTACGGAAAAACGCCTGCACACGCTCATCCTTGATATCCTGAAATCGCTCCGCCGTATCGACGGCGATGAGCTGCCCCTCGTAAATCATGGCGATGCGGTCGGCAATGCGGCTCGCACTCGCCATATCGTGTGTAACGACAATCGAGGTCACGTCGAGTTTTCGCTGCATATCAATAATCAGCTCGTCAATCTTTGCCGTCATGATGGGATCCAGTCCCGAGCTCGGCTCATCGTAGAAGATGATCTCGGGATCGGTCGCAATCGCACGCGCAAGCCCCACGCGTTTTTTCATGCCGCCCGAAAGCTCCTGCGGCATCATCGCCGCCGCGTCGGGCAGTCCAACAAGCGCAAGTTTTTCCGCCACAATGCGCTGAATCTCATCCTCGCTCTTTGTCGTATGTTCCCGCAGTCCGAACGCGACATTCTCCCCTACGCTCATGGAGTCAAAGAGTGCGGAGTACTGGAATACCATGCCCATGCGCAGACGCACGCGGTCAAGTGCGTCCTCACTCATCACAGCGATATTGTCACCGCCGAGGTAGATCTCGCCCGAGGTGGGACGATCCAGTCCGATCATCAGGCGCAGGAGGGTGGACTTGCCCGAGCCGGAGCCGCCGATAATGGCGATAGTCTCCCCTTTTTCGATGGTGAGGCTGATCCCCTTGAGTGCTTCTTTGTCCCCGAAACACTTTTTGACGTTGTTCAGTCGTATCATCGCGTGTCCTCAGAACAAGAAGAACGTCAAGACGGCGTTCAGAATAAAAATGACAATGATGGAGGTGACAACGGTCTGCATGGTCGCCCTGCCGACTCCCTCCGCGCCGCTTGGCGCGTTCAGCCCGTAATGGCAGCCGAGAACGGCGATGACATTGCCGAAGAAGATCGCCTTGATAAGTCCTCCCGTCATATCGTAGATCTCTGCAAACTGTGTGACGGAGTGTGTGAAGGTGTAGGGCGATATGCCCGAGTAGTGCACCGCTGTAAGGTAGCCTCCGAGAACACCGATCACATCACCGAATACGGTGAGGACAGGAACGACGATCATGCACGCGAGCATACGCGGCACAATGAGGTAGTTCACTGGACTGACCGCCATGACGCGCAGCGCGTCGATCTGCTCCGTGACCTTCATCGTGGAGACCTCCGCCGTAATCGCTGCGCCCACACGCCCGGCGCAGACGACGCCGACGAGGACAGGGCCGAGCTCGCGCCCGATACCGATAGCGATGACCGCGCCGATGGTGCTCTGCGCTCCGTAGCGGATGAACTCGTGCGCGATTTGGAGGGTCAGCACAATGCCTGTGAAGAGAAGTGTAAGCCCGACGATGAGGAGAGAATCCACACCGAGGTGCGCCATCTGGTAGACGATGCTCTTAACGCGAAGACGCTGTGTGACCTGCCGCGCCGTCTCAGCGTAGAGGAGGGTGATGCGCCCTATGTTCGCAAGATGTGTGAGGACAAAGCGTCCCACCGCCTCGAAGATGCGCTGCATGGATTCCCTCCTTTCGTGATAAAAATATAAGGTGTCACCTGCGTGCTCCACGCAAACGCCTCGTTACACAAGCGGTCGGGCACTTATCTGCCTAAATACCTGCGGACTTCTTAAACGCGCTTCGCTTGAACGAAAGAAATCCGTAGGGGGCAGAACGTGCCCTTTGCTCCGCTTGTTCCACTAGGGTTTGCTTTGGAGCACTGCATCGCGACAACTCCACATACGATCTATAACTCAACGAGAAAATCTCTCCGCCTCGCTCCGCGCAAGCTCGTCACAGCGTTCGTTGCGTGGGTTGCCCGCATGTCCCTTGACCCAATGGAATTGTACACGCCGTGCGGCAAACGCAGCATCGAGCCGCATCCAGAGATCCTGATTGAGCACGGGTTCGCCGTCCGCCTTCTTCCATCCGCGCTTCTTCCACGCGGGCAGCCAGAACTTCGTGAATGCATTCTTGAGATACTGACTGTCTGTATAGAGTGCGACACTCGCGCCCTCCGGCACGGCGTTCATTGCCTCAAGTGCCGCCGTCAGTTCCATGCGGTTGTTCGTCGTCTCGGGGTCGCCGCCGCTGCACTCTCTGACCTCGCCTGTTGCGAGCGTCTCAATGACGGCAGCCCAGCCGCCCGCGCCGCCGGGATTGCGGAGACACGAGCCATCCGTGTGGATGATATAGTCCGCGTCAACGGGTTCTTCGACGGTCGGCGCGGATGTTTTTTTCGCGGCTGCGCCGCTCTTTGCAGCACGCGGCGCAGACGAATCCGACGCACCATCCAGCCAGTCACGCGCTTCTGCTTCGGTCATAAAGCCCTTATACACTGCGCCCTGAAAGCCCTGCACCTGCGCGGAACACTCTGCCCATACGGTGAAGATGCCCGTTTTGCGCCCACGCTTCACGGCGTAAAATTTCTTTGCCACAGTACGTCCTTTAGTATGAATACCGATAGCCGATCGAAAAACCAATGCCGTTGTAGCCGGGGTTCTTCGTCCGCTGTCCGTTCGATACATGATGCCCGAGATAGGCAACGCTGAGTGCGCTGCGCTCGTTGAACTTATACGTCATACGCGGCCCGATGCGCCACATAAAGCCGTAGTTGCGCGTGTGCGCAGGATGCACGTCGTTGTATACGAGGACCGCGCCTGTCGCGTCAAACGATGCCTCCCATTTACTGCCGAGCGGCTTCGTCCAACGCACCATATACGCGGGACCTGCACCGACGGCGGACGAGTCGAGGCGCACGTCGGGCGTGTCCTTTTCCGCCCACGAGCCGACGGCACGCGAAACGGTCAGCCCCCAGTGGAGCGACATCCCGTGCATCTCCTTGTACTGGCGAAAAACGTGCAGATTGTAAAGGTCAATGTAACGCCGCTGTCCGCGATGTTCCAGATAGTCCATCTGGATCTCGGCTTTCTTGTCCTGCACCGAGGAATCTCCCATGTGCATCTGCATCGTATGTCCGTCCGCCTCTGCAGGTGCAGCCGCTGCCGTCCCCGCCGCGCTCAGCGCGAGCACAGCCGCAAGTGCCGTCATTTTCGCTTTGAAAAAAGTCATATCCGTCACCTCCAACGTGTAAAGAGCTCCGCCTCGATGTCGAGACGGTCGAGGATCTTGCCTACCATCATATTCACCAGATCATCCAGTGTCTCCGGTCGATGATAAAATCCGGGCGCAGCGGGCATGATGACCGCCCCTGCACGTGCGAGCCGCAGCAGGTTCTCGAGATGAATCTCGTGCATGGGTGTCTCGCGCGGCACGAGAAGCAGCCGCCGCCCCTCCTTGAGCGTCACATCCGCCGCACGCGTGAGAAGATCGTCCGTCATGCCGTGGGCGATTGCACCCGCCGTCTTCATCGAGGAGGGCAGGACGACCATCGCATCCATACGGAACGAGCCGCTTGCGATTGCCGCGCCCACGTCCGTATTCGGGTAGAGAACATCAACGCGCCGCGCAAGTTCCTCCATCGTTACGCCGCACTCGTAGTCCAGCACGCGCTGTCCGCTGTCCGTGATGACGGCGTGCACCTCGATGCCCTGCTCCCGCAGGACATCAATCAAGCGAACGGCGTATACACTGCCGCTTGCCCCCGTGATGCCGACAATAATCTTTTTCATCGAATGACCGTAACGCCGCCCATATACGGCACAAGTGCCTTCGGCACAACGACAGAACCGTCCGCCTGCTGATAGTTCTCGAGGATCGCCGCAACCGTGCGGCCGACCGCAACACCCGAGCCATTCAGCGTATGGAGGAATGCGGGCTTTGCCCCACGCTCCGGACGATACTTGATATTTGCACGGCGTGCCTGATAGTCCGTGCAGTTCGAGCAGGACGATATCTCGCGGTATTTGTCCTGCGCGGGCATCCAGACCTCGATATCGTAGGTCTTCGCCGAGGTAAAGCTCATGTCGCCCGTGCAGAGCTGCACGACGCGGTACGGCAGTTCAAGCGTCTTCAGCACATCCTCCGCCGCCTCCACCATCGTCTCAAGCTCGTCCCAGCTCGTCTCGGGTGCAACAAACTTAATCAGCTCTACCTTGTTGAACTGGTGCTGACGGATCAGCCCGCGCGTGTCGCGTCCCGCGCTGCCCGCCTCCGCACGGAAGCACGCCGTATAGGAGGTATAGTACTCCGGAAGCCGCTCCGCGTCCAGAATCTCATCGCGGTGGTAGTTCGTCGTCGGCACCTCTGCCGTCGGCACGAGGTAGTAGTCGAGCCCGTCGAGCTTGAACATATCCTCCGCGAACTTCGGCAGCTGTCCCGTCCCGACCATGCTTGCCTCGTTCACGATGTAGGGCGCGAGCATCTCCGTGTAGCCGTGCTTCTCCGCATGGAGATCCATCATGAAGTTGATGCACGCGCGTTCAAGCCGTGCGCCGAGCCCCTTGTAGAACGTAAAGCGTGCCCCCGTGACCTTCGCCGCACGCTCCGCATCAAGCACGCCGAGTTTCTCCCCGATGTCCCAATGTGCCTGCGGTTCGAAATCAAATGTACGAGGCGCGCCCCAACGGCGCACCTCTGGATTCTCCGTATCGTCCTTGCCAATGGGCACGTCTGCCTTCGGCATGTTCGGGATCTGGAGCAGCAGCTCACGCAGCTTCAGCTCTACATCGCGCAGATCCTCATCGAGCGCCGCGATCTCATCGCCGAGCGCACGCATCTCCGCAACTACATCATCTGCACTCTCGCCCGCCTTCTTGCGTACGCCGATCTCCTTCGATACAGCGTTGCGGCGCGCCTTCTTCTCCTCCACGTCCTGCAAGATCGCACGCCGACGCTCATCCAGTGCCGCAAACGGCGAGAGATCGAGCGCGTTGCAGCGGTTTTTCAGCATCTCCTGTACCGCCGACAGATTCTCGCGCACAAATTTCATATCCAACATCAGAAATCACTCCATCATATAGTTTGTTATCTGCTATCATAGTACAAAGGGCGCACTTTGTAAAGAAAAGACCACCTTCTTCATCCGCGTTTCACGTAAGGCTAGTAAAATCTCGTAAAAAGGAGAGCTCTTTCATGAAAATTTTACCGTGGGAGGGAAGCACGGTCTTCCCCGCCCTCTGCGCCACTCTGCTCGCATGGCGCAAATCCGCGCCCGATATGCGCGACCTGCCATGGCGCGACGAGCCCACGCCCTATCACGTCTGGATCTCGGAGATCATGCTGCAGCAGACCCGCGCCGCCGTCGTGCGCGGCTACTATCTGCGCTTTCTCGATGCGCTGCCGAGCGTCCGCTCCCTCTCGGAGGTGGACGATGATGCTCTCATGAAGCTCTGGCAAGGGCTTGGTTACTACAGCCGCGCCCGTAACCTCAAGCGTGCGGCAGAGGTAATCGTTGAGAAGCACGAAGGACAGCTGCCAAAGGACTTTGACGCGCTGCTCGCCCTCCCCGGCATCGGACGCTATACGGCGAGCGCGATTGCATCGTTTGCCTACGGGCAGCCACACCCTGCCGTAGACGGCAACTTCCTGCGCGTCGCCGCACGCGTCACGGCGAATCCCATCGACATCGCCAAGGACACATCGAAGCGTGCGCTTGAGGCGGCACTTGCACCCGCCTATCCGAGCGGACGCGACGCAGGGCTTCTCAACGAGGCATTCATGGATCTCGGTGCGACCGTCTGTCTGCCGAACGGAGTACCGCTCTGCCATGCATGCCCCGCTGCACAGCTCTGTCTCGCGCATGATCGCGGCACAGAGCAGGACTATCCCGTCAAGACAGCACTCAAGGCGCGCCGCAAAGAACGGCGCACCGTCCTCCTCCTCTCCTGCGGCGACCGCATCGCCATACGAAAAAGACCTGCGCGGGGACTCCTCGCAGGTCTTTGGGAATATCCGAATCTCGAAGGAAAGCTGTCGCAACGCGCTGTCCGCGCGCACATCGAATCCGAGGGCTTCGATGTGCGTGACATCGCACCGCTCCCGTCCGCACGTCACATCTTCTCGCATATTGAGTGGGAGCTGACGGGCTGGGCGGTCACGGTCGCCGACATGAACGAGCCGCCGCTCATGGCGGCAGAGGAGAATGACGCAGCCCCTTCTGCACTCCTCTGGGTGCGCCGCGAGGAGCTCGCCGATACCTACAGCATCCCCGCTGCGTTTGGGTACTTCACGCCGCAATAACAGACAGCCTGCCAAGATGCCAACGCATCCTGACGGGCTGTCATTCTATCCTATATTTATTACACAGCTTTTCCAAGTTCACGCGACTGCGTGCGCATGACGGTATTGAGATCGAGGGTGGAACGGTCTGCAGCACGTTCCTTCTCCCGTTCCTTTTCGATGAGATTCCGCAGCATTTGCATATGCGGATGGCTCTCGAGCTCGGGGGACGGCTTACCCGAGAGTGCCGCCGCCATCTGCTCCGGCATCCCATCGGGGAACATCGCTTCAAGCATGGAGCGCACGGACTTCGGAATCATGTCCTGCAGGGCGACGTTCTCCTTGCGGAGCTTCACCTCATCCTCCTGCGTGAGGGCATACGCCTCGAGGAACCCCTGGATGAGGTTGTCATGCCAGAACTCACCTGCAAGGGTCAAACGGAACCCCGTCGCCGTACGCGCAACGAGACCATTCCCCGCCCATGCGGCGAGAAGCGGCTCGAGTTCGGTGAGGAGATCGACACCGTACTTCTTCTCAAAGAACGGCGCATAGAGATAGCCATGCTCGATCTGATCGCCGATCTCGCTGTGCATACGGTGCTCGTCCGCCTGCTCGCCCATGAACTGGAACGGCTTCGTCCCCTCCTCCACCATCTTCTCATACGGTGCAAGCGCACCGTGGTTACGCCACATCATCTGACCGATGAAGCCGCCCGCTCCCGAGCCAAATGCGAGAACGTCGTTGCCGCGCTTGGCGAGCGTGTTGTAGATGCTGCGCTCGCGGTGGTCCGTTGTCCAATGCGTCGTGTCGATGCGTCGTGCCATCGGATACTCCGCGACAATCTCAAGTCCGCGCTTGAAATACTCCGCCTGTTCCTCCGTGGTTGGGAGCATCGGCAAATCACCCGTATCGATGCGGCGTGCGAGCTCACTGCCCGGGAAGACGTTGAGCTGGTAGAGGTCGCCGCCCGCAATACCGAGCTCGAACTGCGTGCGCACGTCATTCTCCCAGACCTCCATCGACTGATAGGGCAGCCCGTAGATGAGATCGGCGATGACGACCGCGCCCTGCTTTTCCACCATGCGGCGCAGCGTCTCAATCACAGTCTCGCGGTCATCGATACGTCCGATTGACTGACGAACGCGCGTGTCAAAGGACTGTACGCCGAGCGAGAAACGATTGATGCCCGCGTGCATCGCAGCATCCACCTTGCTCTCGCTGAGGTCATGGATGCGTCCCTCAAGCGTAATCTCGCAGTCGCTCGTCAGCGGCAGACGCTCGCGCACCGTACGCACAAGCCGTGCGAGATCCGCATCACTGAGTGCCGTCGGTGTACCGCCGCCGAAGAACATGGCTTGGAACGGCGCGCCCGTCACATACGGCGTATCCGCCGCTGCCTCGATCTCGTCGATGAGGACGTCGACATAGTGATGCACCGCCTCCTCGCGCGTGAAATTCTGGAAGAAGCCGCAGTAGCTGCATTTCTTGTCACAGAACGGGATGTGAATGTAGACCGCACGCTCATCGGCAGGGTCGGGAGTCTGCGCCATCAGCTCCGCCCAGATCTGCGCCTGCTCCGCCTTGTCCCCGATCATGCGCTTGCCGCCCGCGCCGGGATGCACGACACGCTTTTTCGTAAAGGCACAGCCGAGTGGATTCTCTGACTTCGTACCGAGCAGCCAGCCGCGTGCCTCCTCTGAGAGTGCCGCGAGTTTCGTCTCAAATGTATTCATGCCAGTACCTCCTTTGCCGCTGCAATGACCTGTGCGAAATCGTTTTCATCCGGGTGACTTGCCGCCGCCGCATAACGCGCCGCATTCTCCTCCGTGAACGCGTGTACGTTGTCCTTCGGCATACTCTTGAACATCTCGATAAGCATCGGGTCAATCGCGCCCTGCACGAGAATCGCGCCCAGAATCTCATTGGACGGGTCAAAGAGTGCACGGATATTTTCGATGCACTTCGCGCAGTGCTCCGAATCCGGCTCCGCGCCAAGCGTGCCATAGATGAAGACGCGCCGCCCGCGCAGACTTTCAATGTACTTCTTCGCCGCAGCATCCGCCGTCCCACGGTCAATCCATGTGCCGATGCAGAGCGTCGCACCCTCGGGCACTGCCGACGTATCCTTGACACTGTGGCAGGATGCGTCGAGTGCCTCCGCCAGACGCTCCGCGACCTTTTTCGTATTCCCCGTACGCGAGGAGTAGATCACTGCAATATCGTTTCCCATAAGAATACACTCCTATATATCAACGTGAATATCTTTGTTGTTTGATTCATGTATATAATATAACAGTCCTTTCAAAAAATCAAGAGGTTTTTACAAAAATCATAAACAATAATTATGAATCAAATTCACGTTTTCATTCATCCATAGGAATCTTATAGGTATACATATTCGTTCTCATCTATATTCTCAATTATATCAAGCTATTGAGAATATCTCTGTTCATATTTTCTTCAGAAATCAATTCTGGTTTATTTTTGTATTTTATAACAGTATGATTCATGATTATATTTTATATATAATTTTTAACTATGCTTATTCCAACAAAAAAACACCGCCGAAGCGGTGCTTTCCATTGTGTAAGCTCAGTGTGCGCCGTGTCCGCCATGAGGACCGTGTCCACCATGTCCGCCATGAGAGCCATGACCACCGTGAGGACCATGCCCTTTATGACCTTCGTGCCCCTCATGTGTGCCGTGTCCACAGCCGTGACCTTCATGCCCCTCATGACCGCAGCCATGCCCATGTGCATGATCCTTGCCGTGCTGATGCTGGTGGCGGTGCGTGCACTTGCCCTCATCCGCGCTTCGCTTAAGCGTTCCCGCGAGATGCTGCTGCACGACCTCATCCGCGCTGCCCTTCACGCCGGATACGAGCGTAATACCTGCCTCTGCAAGTGCCGTCTGTGCACCCGCGCCGATGCCGCCACAGATCACAACATCCGCTTTCGCGTTGTGGAGGAAGCTCGCAAGTGCACCATGCCCCTCACCGACCGTGTCCACAACTTCCGAGGCTTGCACCGTACTGTCCTCGACATCATAGAACTTGAACTGTTTTGCTCTGCCGAAATGCTGCTCAATCTTCTCATTTTCATAAGGTACTGCGATTCTCATTGTATGCTCTCCTTTATCCTGAATCCCGAGGACTATCGGATGTTCGATCCGATATGCGCCGCCCGCAATGCGGATGCGCTTCCCGCAGATGATTGCCTCCGCGAGCTTGTAGCGCGCCGCCTCATAGATGCTCGTCACCGTCGCACGGGACACGCCCATCGCGGCGGCACATTCCTCCTGCGTCTGCCGCCCATAGTCGATCTGACGGATCGTCTCGAGCTCATCCAGCTGGAGGATAACGGACTCCTCCGTCTCCTCTTCCGCATCCTCCGGCGCAAAACTCCAAAAATCGGGATAAGCACCGATGCGTCGACATCTCTTTGGTCGCGACATACTTCCTCCATTTCTGTCATATGACAATTATAATCTTAGCAAAGTTTTCAGCATATGTCAATTATATTTTTCTTGCGATTGACAAGTATGATAGAATAGAGATAAAAATCCATTATATTTTGGGAGGAAATGGTTATGAAAAAGATGATTGCAGGACTCTTTGCGGGGCTCATCCTCGCTACAGGTGCACAGGCAATCGCCTATGGCTGCGAGGACGGCGCATGCGAACTGCCGCAGCGTCAGAACACGGCGTACTGCTATGGCGGTAATGCAGGTTACTGCTACGACGGCGACTGCGCACAGACATCACGCGGTGCGTGCGCAAATCAGAGACGCGGCGGCTGTGGATGTGGCCGCTGACGTTAGTCGAGCAAACGAGCGGGTCTGTTTGAAGGATATCTCTTTCAAGCAGACCCGCTCGTTTCTATGTGTATTCACCGCTTGATAAAGACCACGCTCCCCTTCATAACGGAAACCAGCTCTGCCTGCATACCAATGCGATTGATATGCTCTGCATAAATACTGTTGTCGTCAGGTACTTTTCGCGCAGTGATACGCGCAATGCGTGAGCAAACTTCATAAGCATCAAGAGGACAGTCACGGTATGCATCCTCAAATTGCTCAGGATTCAGCGAAGTCTCCAAATCCTCCAAGATATAGACACCACCACTGGGGAGAACATCAAACAGGGTAAACAATGCCAACAATTGATGACTTACGATATGTGAGGCATCGTCAATGATGATTTGCGGTCGAATGTCTTTGAGCCGTATCACAGCATCCACATTCGAAAGATCTGTTTGGATAACATGGATACGTTCATCCTCATATTGGGAGCAACCTTCTCTAATATCTACCCCAAAAATCTCTGCATGCGGGAAATACTCCTGCCACATCCGAAGGCTCGCCCCTTGAAAAATACCAAGTTCCAATAAACGGATTGGCTGGTTGCGAAAGCACTGTAAAAAGAATTCATACTTTCCAAGATAATTATGTATCATGGAGCATTTGTCTGTATGGTGTTTTATGCCGATCACATCAAGATCTGATGCCTCGTCAAAGTATCCACGCGGGAGTTCTCCGTCTATATCTGCTCTCTTTTGGGTTCTTGTGCAGAAAAGCGCTCTGCACCGTGATTCTGCAGCTCCCACGCCACGAGTAAAAACAGCAGCAACAATCTCTCCGTCATCGGAGCTTGTTGTCATCTCCAAAGAGCACCCACCAAACAAACTGGAAAGATCCTGTACATCATAGCGCCAGAGGTCTTCATAGGCATTGATCTCCTGTCGCGCAGAAATGTCCTTTGGCGTCCTTGCTACCACAAAAATCTCCCCTCCAGGGCGGCAGATCTCCTGCAGCTGATGAACTCCTTCACGTATATTTCGCGTTTTCTCCATTCCGCCAAGTACGATAATGCAGTCATAGGAAGCTGTTCCAGCAAATCGCATCACATCTGTCAGATCATAAAACGAATCCAAGACATCCGTGTTAAAAAGCAGCATCTGGTCAGCCGTCGCAGCTCCCATCTCTACGAGTTGTTCCTGCAATGCTTGTCCATAAATCTTCCGCCAAAGGCCAACTCCCCCCATTGCACAGATGACCAAGCACTCTTTACCCGCGATATCTTCCGGCTTCAGTATGTTGCAAAGACGTAACTTTACAAAGAAGAGCTCCTCCGCTAAAAGATTTTCGTATTTTTCCATCTGACACCCCTCATTCATAATATTTTCGTTGTGCTCTTGTCATTTTATCACCATATCGCCAGAATTCCAATCTCTTCCTAGACTTTTCATAGGAAATGTAAGTTGTAAAATAAGCGGGTATACTACGCACATCCTTTCAGCAACTGGGAGCGTGGGAGCAACGAAAACGGGAATCGGATGCTGTGCAATTTTCTTCCCAAGGGGACGGACTTCAGCAAATTGAAACAGAAGGCACTACAGCGGATTGAGGATTGGGTCAATAACTATCTGCGTAAAATCTTCGGCTATAAGACCGCAAATGATATACATGCTGCGATTGTATAATTGGCTAAAAGTTTAACGAGGCCTTGCGACAATTAAACTTGCAATTTACCTTGCGATTGACAAGTATGATAGAATAGAGATAAAAATCCATTATATTTTGGGAGGAAATGGTTATGAAAAAGATGATTGCAGGACTCTTTGCGGGGCTCATCCTCGCTACAGGTGCACAGGCAATCGCCTATGGCTGCGAGGACGGCGCATGCGAACTGCCGCAGCGTCAGAACACGGCGTACTGCTATGGCGGTAATGCAGGTTACTGCTACGACGGCGACTGCGCACAGACATCACGCGGTGCGTGCGCAAATCAGAGACGCGGCGGCTGTGGATGTGGCCGCTGACGTTAGTCGAGCAAACGAGCGGGTCTGTTTGAAGGATATCTCTTTCAAGCAGACCCGCTCGTTTCTATGTGTATTCACCGCTTGATAAAGACCACGCTCCCCTTCATAACGGAAACCAGCTCTGCCTGCATACCAATGCGATTGATATGCTCTGCATAAATACTGTTGTCGTCAGGTACTTTTCGCGCAGTGATACGCGCAATGCGTGAGCAAACTTCATAAGCATCAAGAGGACAGTCACGGTATGCATCCTCAAATTGCTCAGGATTCAGCGAAGTCTCCAAATCCTCCAAGATATAGACACCACCACTGGGGAGAACATCAAACAGGGTAAACAATGCCAACAATTGATGACTTACGATATGTGAGGCATCGTCAATGATGATTTGCGGTCGAATGTCTTTGAGCCGTATCACAGCATCCACATTCGAAAGATCTGTTTGGATAACATGGATACGTTCATCCTCATATTGGGAGCAACCTTCTCTAATATCTACCCCAAAAATCTCTGCATGCGGGAAATACTCCTGCCACATCCGAAGGCTCGCCCCTTGAAAAATACCAAGTTCCAATAAACGGATTGGCTGGTTGCGAAAGCACTGTAAAAAGAATTCATACTTTCCAAGATAATTATGTATCATGGAGCATTTGTCTGTATGGTGTTTTATGCCGATCACATCAAGATCTGATGCCTCGTCAAAGTATCCACGCGGGAGTTCTCCGTCTATATCTGCTCTCTTTTGGGTTCTTGTGCAGAAAAGCGCTCTGCACCGTGATTCTGCAGCTCCCACGCCACGAGTAAAAACAGCAGCAACAATCTCTCCGTCATCGGAGCTTGTTGTCATCTCCAAAGAGCACCCACCAAACAAACTGGAAAGATCCTGTACATCATAGCGCCAGAGGTCTTCATAGGCATTGATCTCCTGTCGCGCAGAAATGTCCTTTGGCGTCCTTGCTACCACAAAAATTTTTCCGCCCACACGACAGGCTTCCTGAAGCTGATAAACTCCTTCACGTATATTTCGCGTTTTCTCCATCCCACTAAGGACAATGATTACGTCATAGCACAGTGAACCAATGGCCTCTTTCGTATCTGTGAGATCACAAAAGGATTCCCGAAAGTGTGGGTCAAAGAGCATGATATTATCACATCGTAACGCCCCCATACGAAGCAAGTGGCTTCTTAACGTAGGTGCATAATTCTCCCCTACAATATATGAACCGCCGACAACAAGACAATTCTTTCCCATAATGTCTTTCTCTTTGAATATGCCTTGCTTCCACAAATATTCTACAAATGCTTCTTCCATAAACAACATGCTGTGCACTCCATCTTTGCTCCACTATTTCTCTCGCAAAACTCATAAAGAATTGTATCGTAAAAGCCCAAGGTTGACAAGTGATAGGCCCTCCCAAAGTGTTTTGGTAGACTAAAGTCGTAACATGATGATCTAAAGTTCGCCCCCTATGAAGTATGCAGGACATTTATAATTTATAGCGAATCATAAATAACAGTAAATATTTTTACAAATGAACAAATAGTAGGAGAATCCATCATGAGCACGGCGATTACAAATGACTTTGAGACACGCCGCTATCGTCTCGCTGACGTGGCAAAGACGGGCGACGTCGCCACGCGCACGCCGATCTACAGTACAGAGTCGACGAGCGGCGTGGTCTGGGTGCTAAAGCCGGGACAGGAAATCAAGCCGCACGGACATGCCAAGGCCGACGATATCTGGATCTGCATACAGGGTGAGGGCGTATTCTATCCCACGCCCAATGAGGAGCGCCCCATCACAAAGGGCGACGTCATCGTCTCGGCGAAGGGCATGTGTCACGGCATGAAGAACACGGGCACGGAGGACTTTATCTTCGTCGGCATCCTTGCGCCCGTTCCGGCAGATTATTCCCCCATTGAGGGGTAACCTGTTCTCTTATTCTACGCACAAGTGGAGGTAAGGAAAATGCCCGCACAATCACACCGTCAAAATACAAAAACAGCCCCTCCGCCAAAGCCGCTCGCATGGTGGAAAAAGCTGCTGATCGCTGTGTTTGGCACATACATCGCGGCAAAGTTTTTCGGGCTCATCGTCCCCGATGTCAGTGCCGCAGGTATATTTCCGTACACGGACGGGGATGGACATACAGAGAAGCCTCCCATCCCAACAGACGAATATCCCGATGATACATGGGACTATCCTGTGGAAGATCAGTACGAGGATGAGGATATCTATGGGCATGAGGATGATCTGCCGCCCGCAGAGAATCTCTATGCCGACTGGAATGACTGGAACGAGGGGTATGACGACGATCATTTCAGCTGAAGTGGGCGACGGTACGAATGTATAACGCATACCATCGCTCTACATACTGTTAGTATATTTCCCGCCGATGCCCGATGGGAAGTGCAAGGATGACAAGGCGATCGTCCTCGATGGCACAGATCAGGCGATAGTCGCCGATGCGGTAACGCCACTGCCCCTTTCGGTTCGCCGTGAGTGCCTTGCCAAATGCACGCGGATTCTCGCAGTGGATAAGATTTTTCGTAATCCAGCCACGAAGGATACGCTGTGTATAGCGATCCAGCTTCTTAAAATCCCGATCAAACAAGGCAGTTGTCTGTACTTCGTACATCTTCAAGATCTAGTTCCTTCCACAACTCCTCAATCGGCTTTGCCTGCTTGCCGTCTTTTAGATACTCCGCATACGCCTCCTCCGCAAGCGCGATATCGTACTCATCCTCGATCTTTTCAAAGAGTGCTCGCTTGAATGCCTCGCCGAGGGAGATCGCATGCAGCTTCGCATAACTCTCCGCGAGTGCCTTCTCTGTGTCTGTCAGTCGAATCGAAAAACTCATTGTCATCCCTCCGTTTTGATTACAATGTACTACGCATGATTCACTTTGTCAAATTCTATTTAAGATGAACACTCCCCCCCCCGATAATGCTATTAGAAGGAATTGTATCCCACGGATTGGAGATGGTAACATGCGTATTGGAGAGAATGCAGGTAAGCTCCCGTTCCTGCAGACGGAGAACGCAGCGGCAGGAAAATCGGAGCAGAAGAAAAGCACGGTGACAGATATCCTGAGCCGCGCGGTCGAGGTCTATATCAGTGCGAAGGGAAAATCCCTGAACGAGAGCGCGGATATGGAGGAAGATCTGACCCCCGCAGAGCTGGCACTTGCGGCGAATGATAAGGAGCTCGCCGATAAAAAGGCAAAGAAAGCGCAGGCGGCGGAGATCGAGCAGCGCATTCAGACGGATGAAGGTCTCACGGACGAGGACAAGGCAAAGCTCCAAAAGCGTGCAGACGAATTGAAGCGTGCGGGCATGACGGACGAGGACAAGCTGAGTGAACTGCACGGAAAGGTGGAGAAGCTCGACAAGCTTGTGACGGATGGTTTTGCCACTGACAAAGAAATCGAAAAACAGCGCGATCTGTATCAGTCGCAGATCGGTCGTCTGGAATCCGAAATGAAGGCGAAAGAACACCACAATATGAAGCTGCGCGGTCAGGCACTGCAGGAGCGTGCCGACCGCGATGCGGAGATCACAAAGGCGCAGGAGAAGGAACGCGCAGCACTTGCGGCAGCGCAGCCGGATGACCTGACCGCACTTGCCGCGCTCAGAGAGTATCAAAAGACTGCCGCTGCAAAAAAACACGCAGACCGCAGCACAATCGTCATCCCGACCAATAAGAGTACAAGCGATACATAGAAGCACTGCACGCAAACGGCGGCAGCCCGCGAGGAAAACCTCACGGACTGCCGCTATTTTATGTTTTATCATGGCATCGTTCAGATCAGTGCCGCCGGCTCATACTCCTCGGGCAGGATACGGCGAAGGAAGCGGCGCGTGCGCTCCTCGCGCGGTGCGGTGAAGATCTCCTTCGCGCTGCCCTCCTCGACGATGACGCCGTCCGACATAAAGACGACGTGGGTCGCGACCTCCTGTGCGAACTTCATCTCATGAGTGACGACGATCATTGTCGTTCCCTCCTCGGCAAGTGTCTTCATAACCTGCAGGACCTCGCCCACGAGTTCGGGATCGAGTGCCGAGGTGGGCTCATCGAAAAGGATGACATCGGGTTTTGCCGCAATCGCGCGCGCAATCCCGACACGCTGCTGCTGTCCGCCCGAGAGCTGCGCGGGATAGTAGTCTGCACGCGCCTCCATACCGACGCGCCGCAGCGCCTCCATTGCGATCTCGTGCGCCTCGTCCTTTGCGATGCCGCGCCCGACGGTCAGCCCGAGCGTCACATTCTCGAGCGCGGTCTTGTTCGCAAAGAGGTTGTAGTTCTGAAAGACGAATGCGGTCTTTTTCCGCACGTCTGCAATTTCACGGTCACTCGCCTCCGCAAGGGAGAGCTGCGTCCCATGAAAGTCCATCGTGCCGCCGTCGGCGCGTTCGAGGAAGTTGAGGCAGCGCAGGAAGGTGGTCTTTCCCGAGCCGCTGGGTCCCAGGATAACGACGACATCCCCCTTGTTCACCGCCAGGCTGACATCCTTCAGCACCTCGGTCTGCTCAAAATTTTTGCGTACATTCTGAACTCCGAATAACATACTCCACCTCCTAGAGACTTCGGAACGCCCCGACACGCCGTTCTGCCGCAGCAAAGAGCAGCTGAACGATGGTGCAGAGCACGAGATAGACGATGAACACATCGAGATACGCCTCGATGTAGTTGTAGCCATAGGACGCAGCGATCTTGCCGACCGCCATGATGTCCTTGACCGTCATGAGGAACGCGAGCGACGTGCCCTTGATGAGATTGACCGTGATGTTGCAGATGCTTGGCAGTGCCACGACAAGTGCCTGCGGAATGATGACATGCAGATAGGTCTGAAATGCACTCAGCCCGCTCGCAAGCCCTGCTTCAAGCTGTCCCTTCGGGATCCCAAGCAGCGCCGCACGAAATGCCTCGGTGAGGAGGGCAATCGTATTCAACGTAAAGATAAAGACCGCGTAATAAAATGGATCGACTGCCTCAAATACGTTGATCGCCAGTCCCAAATCCTTCACTGCAGCATTGACAAGGCTCGGCAGGAGACTGTAGAGCAGGAGAATCTGCAGGATCAGCGGCGTACCGCGTACAAAGGAGACATAAAAGCGTGCGATCGTCCCGCCGACGCGCCGCCCGCGCACGCGCAGGACGGCAAAGTAGAACGCCGCGGGTGCTGCGAGGATGAGGGAAAGGGCGGTCAGAGAGAGCGTCACGCCCGCGCCCTGCCACACGAGCAGGAAGGTTTCCTGCATAAAGTCAAGATCCAGTTCCAACGGTGTCCCCTCCTCTCCCCGTCGCTTCCTTCGTATCCGCAGCGCGCAGACTTGTACCGACATCAAGGCGCTTTTCCACCAGAGCAAAGACCTGCTCCAGCAGGAGCACGAGCACCCAGTAGATGAGCAGCGCGGCAAGGTAGACCTCAATCCCATATGCTCCGAAATTCTGCGCGATGATGAGATTGCCCTTGCCGATCATATCAATCAATCCGATTGTATAGGCGAGAGACCCCTCCTTCAGCAGATTGATCGTCGCATTGCCGAAGTTTGGCAGTGCCACGAGTGCCGCCTGTCCTAGGATCACGTGCCGAAACGCCTGAAACGGCGTCAGCCCCGCACTCACCGCCGCCTCGTACTGCCCGCGCGGAACGGCTGTGTACGCCGCGCGGAATACCTCCGAGATATACGCACTGAAGAGCAGCGTAAATGTGATGATGGCAAAGACCGCACGGTGCAGCTCATTCATGTCGTACCGAAATGCCGCCTCCATGAGCTTTGGCAAACCGTAGAATACGATGAACAGCAGAACAATCGACGGTGTGCAGCGCATGACGTACACATACGAGAGAGCAGACCACCGAAGCAGCGCGTTGCCGCCGAGATTTGCCCACGCAAGAAGTCCCCCAAGAAGAGACCCGAGTGCAATGCTGACGAGAGCCACGAGGAGGGTCACATCGAGATACGCAAGAAGATCGGGCAGCACCTGCGCGATCATTCCTATGTCAAATGCCCGTGTTTCCATCCCGTATGGCTCCTTTCATCAGTTCAGATATGCCGACAGGCTCTCCCCGAAATATTTCTGCTCAAGCTCCGCAATCTTGCCCTCGGCACGCAGCTCCTCGATCGCCTTGTCATATTCATCCGCAAAAGCCTGTTCCTTCTTGTTAAAGATCGGATAGGTCGGAATCCCCTTGTAGCGGATGTACGTCAGCTTGTCGCTGAAGGCATGATAGGGCGCATCCTCCTTCTCGATGTTGTTCTTGTAGCTCAGCTCGACCTCAAGATAGCCGTCGTAACGCCCCTCCATGACCCAGCTGTATGCGTCCGCATTCTGGAAAGCCTCGGACGAGGTCAGCTTAATCTCGTTTCCGGGGTTCTCCTTGTTGTAGGTGTCGATGACCATGTAGCGCGCATCCTGCGGCGCAATCGGGACGAGCTTGCCGCTGAACTTCGCAAAGGACGGCAGATCCTTGATCTCATTCGCCGTATCCTTGCGGATCGCAAGACCGATCACGCTCGCGCCGATGTTGTTCTTCGGAAACACATACTTCTTCTTTCGTGCGTCCGTAATCCAGATCCCCTTTGTACCCACATTGTACTTGCCGGACTCGACACCGATCAGGAGATCATCATCCGAGGTCGGTACAAACTTGAATTCATACTGCGGCAGCTTCTTCGCAACTTCCTTCATCACGGCGACCTCAAATCCATCCGACTCGCCCTGCTCGTTCACGTAGTCATACGGCACATAGTAGTTCGTGTGCGCGACCGTGATGGTCTTCTTGCCGTCTGCGGACTTCGCCCCGTCCGCGCTGTCCTTGCCGCAGCCAGCGAGCCCTGCTGCGAGCGCCGCCGCGAGAAGGCCCGTGAGTGCTGCCTTGCCGATTTTCTCGAAATTCATGTTATTCGCTCCTTTTATCGTGCGCCTGCCGCGCCGCGAACCCAGTCAAAATGCTTCCAATCAATGTCGCGCGGAACGGTGCAGTCTGCCCCGAGCAGGACGCCCGTACGTCCCGCCGCTGCGAGGATACGCTCGGTCTCCGCCTCGATCTCCGCACGCGTGCCGCGATAGAGCACATCCTCGGGCAGATTGCCGAATCCTCCGAGCAGCGCGTGCTGCGGGAAAATCCTGCGCCCCTCCGCAAGAGATACCCCCTCGACAACCGCCGCCCAGTTGATCGTCTTGGCGTCGTAGTCTCTGTACCAGTCGAGCTCGTTGCGGTGCCCTGCGTAGCCGCAGATGTGGAGGATATTGTAGGGGCTTGCCGCGTTCGCGACACGCAGGATCCCCTTTTCGCCCGGCGCGAACACCTCCTCATAGACGGCGCGGTCAGCCCCCTCGCCGACGAGGTTCTGCAGGCTGAAGTAGATGCCCGTCACGCCTGCCTCCGTGATGACGCGGTGCGCGAGTTTTGCGAGGTCAGCGGAGATTACGGCGAATGCCTGCTTTACCGCCTCCTTGTCCTCGCGTACAAGCTGCGCAAGGAATGCCTCATCCTCGGCAAGCGTGCCCGGCTGCATAAACTTGATCGTCGTACCCGCGCAGAAGAGATTGTAGAATGTCGCGATGTCGCTGCCGTAACGCCGTGTAATCTCCTTTGCATACGCGACCTGCCGCGTAAAGAAGGGGTGATCGTCGGGAAGCGGCTGCACCTTTGCAAGCTCCGCAACCGTACGTGCCTTCTGTACGACGGGGTTCGGATAGGAGAAGAAGCCGTCCGTCATGATCTTCACGAAGTCGGGCTGTGCCTCCTCTATGTAGCGAATCTCACCGTCCAGTACCTTCTGCTCCAGCTCCGGATGCGTGTAGGCGTCCGCATGGATCTCATCGTCGAGGAAGTGAAACCAGAAGCCTGCGGGTACGCGCTCCACTGCTTTGCGATCCATCGCATTCAGTACCAGTTCTTTTTTTCCTGTTGCCATGTGATACTCCATTCTGCAAAACATTGTTTGTTTATATGTTTTAATCAACTGTGTGCACATCATACATGGAAATAACATTCTTGTCAAGTATGTTTTATATATTTTCTTATTGACATGGAATGGAACGGGCGCGTATAATGGAAATCACATAAAGAATATATTTGATGGAGGACATATTTATGAAGGATTTCTCTGCCGAGGTACATGGCTGTCACGCGTATGATGCGACAGGGGCACTCACCACGCCCGTCTATTTGTCCGCAACATTCCGCCATCCAGCATTCCGTGAGAGCACGGGCTACGACTACGGGCGTGTCGCCAACCCGACGCGCTGCGATTTTGAGCGCGCGATCGCCCTTCTCGAAGGGGGCGGGCGTGCATGGGCACTCTCCTCCGGCATGGCGGCGGTCAACCTCGTCTTTGCGCTCTGCAGGGCGGGCGATCACGTGCTTCTGCCCGAGGATCTCTACGGCGGCACCGTACGCCTTGCCAACGACATCTACAGCCGTTACGGCATCGACTTTGAGTATATCGACATGCGTGACACAGCGCTCGTTCGGGAAAGGATGCGGAAAGAGACGAAGCTTGTCTTCATTGAAACTCCCTCGAACCCCATGATGTTCGTCACCGACATCCGTGCGCTCGCAGAGACCGCACACGCGCATGATGCCCTCCTTGTTGTAGATAATACCTTCCTCTCACCACATTTCCAAAAGCCGCTCGAACTTGGTGCGGACATTGTCCTAGAGAGCGGCACAAAGTATCTCTGCGGTCACAATGACGTGATCTGCGGCACGCTCACAGTGCGGGATGCGGACTCCGACCTCGCGAAGGAGATCGAGCTGCTCGTCAAATCCGAGGGACCAAACCTCTCTCCGATGGACTCGTGGCTCATGCTGCGCAGCCTGAAGACGCTTGGCGTGCGCGTCGAGCGTCAAGCGGAGAGTGCGCTCACCATTGCCCAGTGGCTGCGCACACTGCCCATAGTCACGGAGGTCTACTATGTGGGTCTCCCCGATCACCCGCAGTACGCGCTCCATCAGTCCCAGAGCACGGGCTGCGGCGGCATGATCTCATTCAAAGTGAAAACGCCCGCCATCGCACAAAATGTTCTCGCGCATCTGAGGCTCATCGCGTTTGCCGAAAGTCTCGGCGGCGTCGAAAGTCTCCTCACCTATCCCATCGTACAGACGCACGCGGAGATGCCGAAGGATCTCATTGAGCGCACGGGACTGGACGACCGTCTCCTGCGCCTCTCCGTGGGGCTTGAGGACGAGGAGGATCTGAAGGAGGATCTGGAACAGGCACTCAAGAAGGCTGCTCAGGAAGGATAATAAATATGCCCATCAACTTTGACGAAATCATCGACCGCAGGAACACCTCCTGTCTAAAACACGACTTTGCCGTCGAGCGCGGCTACCCCGCAGACATTCTGCCGTTCTGGGTCGCGGACATGGACTTCCGCGCCCCTGCCCCCGTCATTGACGCGCTCAGAGCACGCGCGGAGCACGGCATCTTCGGCTATACACAGGTGAAGAACGACTATTTCGCCGTCCTTCAGAACTGGTTCCGCACGCGCCATGACTGGACGGTTGAGCGGCGCGACCTCATCCTCACGCCCGGCGTTGTCTTTGCGATCGCGACCGCCATCCGCGCCTTTACGAAAAAAGGCGATGCCGTACTTATTCAGCAGCCCGTCTACTACCCCTTTGCAAATATGATTCGACAGAATGAGCGCGTGATCGTCGACAATCCCCTGCGTCTGATCGAGGGACGCTATGAAATCGACTTCGCGGACTTCGAGCAGAAGATCATCGAGCATCGTGTAAAACTCTTCATCCTGTGCAGTCCGCACAATCCCGTCGGACGCGTCTGGACACGTGCGGAACACGAACAGATCGCCGCCGTCTGCCTCCGCCACAACGTCATCGTCGTCGCGGACGAGATTCACGAGGAGTTCATCCGCCCAGGCTTCCGTCACATCCCGTTCGCCTCGCTCTCAGAGGAGGCAGCGGCGATCACCGTCACCTGCACCTCACCGAGCAAGACCTTTAACCTTGCGGGGCTGCAGATCTCCAACATCTTCATCCGAAATGCGCAGCTGCGCCGCCGCTTCAAGGAGGAACTGAGCCGCACGGGCTACGACGAGCCGAACACACTTGGGCTTATAGGTGCAAAGGCAGCATACGAGCACGGCGCGGAGTGGCTCACGCAGCTGCTCGCCTACATTGAGGAGAATTATGCACGTACCAAGAGCTTCCTCGCGGCACATCTGCCGAAGGTACAGATCATCGAACCCGAGGGAACCTATCTACTCTGGCTCGATTTCCGTGCCTACGGACTCTCGGATGAGGCGCTCAACGAGAAGATCATCCGCGAGGCGCGTCTCTGGCTCGACGATGGCCCCATCTTCGGTGCGGGCGGCAGCGGCTTTCAGCGCATCAACATCGCCTGCCCGTGGGCGACACTCGAAACGGGACTTCAGAATCTCGCCAAGGCATTTGGCTGAATGACATATAAAAACGAGGAACGACCGCATTTTCGCCGTCATTCCTCTTTTTTTTGTTGTACCACAAAAATATAGACCTCCTCATTAAGAGGAGGTCCTGTGGATTATCTGCAATCAATATTTACTTATCCTGGAACAGATCCGTCGAGAGGTAGCGATCGCCGCCGTCGGGAAGCAGAACAACGATATTCTTACCGGCAAACTCAGGGCGGCGTGCCAGCTGCACTGCTGCTGCAAGCGCAGCACCTGAGGAAATTCCGATCAGTGCGCCCTCGCGGCGTGCGAACTCCCTGCCGTAGGCAAAGGCATCCTCGTTCTTCACCTGAATGACCTCATCGTACGCCTTCGTATCAAGGGTCGTGGGGATAAAGCCTGCGCCGATGCCCTGAATCTTGTGCGGTCCCGGCTTGCCGCCCGAGAGCACGGGTGAGTCTGCCGGCTCCACAGCAACGACATGGATGGAGGGGTTCTGGCTCTTCAGGTAGCGGCCGACTCCCGAAACCGTTCCGCCCGTACCGACACCCGCGACAAACGCGTCTACATTTCCATCCGCGTCTGCCCAGATCTCAGGTCCCGTCGTACGCTCGTGCACCGCAGGGTTTGCGGGGTTTTCGAACTGCGACGGAATGAATGAGTTCGGAATCTCCTTCTGCAGCTGCTCAGCGCGTGCAATCGCGCCCTTCATTCCCTGCGAGCCCTCCGTCAGCACAATCTCAGCACCATATGCCTTGAGAAGATTGCGGCGCTCGACGCTCATCGTCTCCGGCATCGTGAGGATCGCATGATAGCCGCGCGCTGCCGCAACAGCGGCGATGCCGATGCCCGTATTGCCGCTCGTCGGCTCGATCAACGTTGCCCCCGGAGCAATCTTGCCGTCCTTCTCCGCCTGCTCAATCATCGCAGCCGCAATGCGGTCCTTCACCGACCCCGCAGGGTTGAAATACTCGAGCTTCACCAGCAGATTCGCCGGAACATCATACGACTTTGCAAAGTTTTTTGCTGTGAGCAGCGGCGTATGACCGATGAGCTCCGTCACCGACTGATAAACGTTTCCCATAATCCATTCTCCTTTAACAATTCCAATTGCAAAAAGTAAACATACCGAAAAAGTATGTTTACATATTACTCGTTTTTAGAGGATATGTCAATAGCGGCAAGAAAAAAACTGCAGCACGAACAAGATTCATGCTGCAATTCCATATGCAAGATTTATGTCGGCTCAAAATAGACCTTCACATGCGTGCCCTGCTCAACGATATCGTTCACGCTCAGGCTCTGACCGACGGCTGCGCCTGTGCCTTCACTCTCGAAGAAGAGACCGCGCAGCTCCGCCAGACGTGCTGCCTCACGCATGGAGAGCCCCGTGAAGTCCGGTACGATTGCCTTGCCCTCGGGCGGCACGGCGGCCGCCTCCATACGCTTCTCCTCAGCGGCGTTGCGTACCGGCGCCTCCGGCTCTTCAATGGGGGTAAACGGATTGCTGGACGGCTCAACGTGTGCATAGCGCAGCAGCTGTGCGAAGATGCGCGAGGCAACGGGCGCGGCAATCTGACCGCCGTAGAAATTGCCGCCGCGCGGGTCGTCGATCATGACGAGCACGGTGAAGATCGGATCCTCGACAGGTGCAAAGCCGCAGAACGAGGCAATGTAGCGCCCCTCCATATAGCCCGAGGTATCGAGGCGGATCTTCTGTGCTGTGCCGGTCTTGCCGGCAATGCGGTAGCCGCGCACGCCTGCCTTCGAGCCGCCGCCCGTCGCAACAACCTGCTCGAGGAGTCCGATCAGCGTACGGTTCACCGTCTTCTGCAGAGTCTCGCGGATCTCCTGAGGCTTGCGCTCCTCATAGATGGAGCCGTCCGGATTCTTGATCTCGCGCACGATATGTGGGCGCATCAGCATCCCGCCGTTCGCGATTGCAGACATCGCCGTCACAAGCTGCAGCGGCGTCACTGCGATACTCTGTCCGATCGCAGTGGTCGCAATATCCGAGTCACGCATATCTTCGGCTTTGAAAAGGATTCCCTCCTCCTCACCGGGCAGATCAATGCCCGTCTGCTCGCCAAAGCCGAAGACCCGCGTATAGTGCATCAGCTTCTCCGCGCCAAGTGACAGTCCGACCTGTGCAAAGCCTGTGTTGAGCGAGTTCTTCACGATGTCAGTAAACGTGACAGCCCCGTAGCTCTCATTGCTCCAGTTCTGGATGCGCCGCCCCGAGACCATGACGTAGCCTGGATCAAAAAAGACCTGATTCGGTGTGACAATGCCCTCCTGCAGCGCCGCGCCCGCAACGATCGCCTTGAACGTCGACCCCGGTTCGTAGATAAAGGAGACGGCACGATTCTTCCAATTCTCCTGCGGGTATTCCCAGAAGCGGTTTGGATTGTACGAGGGACGCGACGCCATCGCAAGGATCTCGCCCGTCTTCGGATCCATGACGATCGCTGTAATGGACGAAGGGCTATTTTCCGCCATCGCGCGGTCAAGCTCCTGCTCCACCATAAACTGAATCGTACTGTCAATCGTAAGAACGGCCGTCTTGCAGTAGTCGCCGCGATAGGTGCGCCGCCCGACTAAGATGGAGTCGAGGATCGGCCGCCGCTGTCCGTCGACCGTCAGGCGCTCCTCACGCACCTCTCCTTTGAGCAGCGGATCAAGTGCCTGCTCCACACCGTCCAGTCCTTTGTCCTCCGTACCGACAAAGCCGAGCACATTCGCTGCGAGGGCGTCGTTCGGGTAATAGCGCTTCGCCTCGTTCTGAAAGCCAAGACAGTCGCTGTACCCCTTTTCGCGGATCACTGCGCGCACCGCCTCGTACTCACTGTGCTCGAGCCGCCGTTTGACCCAGACGAAGCCGCCGCCGACAGCGATATCATCGAGGACCTCCCTCTCCGTGAGCCCGAGGAGCGGAGCAATATCGGCAGCGATCTGCGCAGGATCGTGCGACTCGTAGACGTGGTTTGGGTCGATAAAGAGGGATTTCGTCATGCTGCTGACGGCGAGTTCCTTGCCGTTGCGGTCAAGGATCGCGCCGCGCAGGGACTGGATGCGGAACTCATAGCCGCTCTGGTCGCGCATGCGCTGTGCGAGTGCATCACCTTGAATCACCTGCAGATAGGCATAGCGGAACGTCAGGACGACGAGTGCGGCAAACATGAGCAGGGCGACGCGCGCAATGCGCCCCTGCACCGTTGCCCGAAGATTCTTCATTGTTTTGCACGCCCCCCGTCAAATCGTTCCCGTGTCATCATACCATAAATCCACATGAAAAAAAAGCCGCCGCAGCGCTCTGCGCCGCAGCGACTTTCGTCAACGGAACGGAATCAGTGATGATCCTCTTTTTCTGCCTGTTCGATCTCCTCGCGGGTGACAACCCCCTGTGCGATGAGTTCGTTCACCCACGCGCCATGGTGATGCGCCGCGTAGGAAGCCTTGATCGTACCGTCCTTCATGCCGTGCAGGGAGTCCGGATTGACCCCCGCCGCAAGATAGATGTGTCCGAGTGCCGCAGCAAAGCAGACCGCAGCCGCGATGCTGTGTACGGGGATGGCAAGTGCCGTGATGGTCGCGGGCAGGATGCTGTCGCCCATCCAGAGAATCACGCCCGAGAGGGCAATGACGAGGGCGAGCGCAAGCTGAAGCGCGATGTTCATCTTCTCACCGCCGTTGTAGAAGCCCTGCGGCGGCATATGGGGATCCTTGCCCATCAGCTCGATCGGGAACTTCTGCATGAACTCCATATCCTTCTGCCCAAAGCGGAAGACTTCCTTGATCATCGTCAGATAGCCCTCACGCGCGATGAAGAAGCCGATGATTGGAGTTGCGATAAAGATGACACCGAACACGCGGTGTGCATACATGAGCGTCTTATCACCAAAGATGTCGTACATGAAGCGGAAGGTGTCCGCATACAGCGGCAGCGCCGTGAGGAAGAGCATGAAGAACGCAAATGCGTTCAGCCAGTGACAGAGCGCAAATGTCTTCTGATGGCGCGGAACAAATTTCTTGTTGATCAGCATTGTGCTCACCCCTTCTCCTGTTCCTTCGCCGCACTCTTGGCGCTCGATTTAACCATCTTGCTGAGCACCATAGCGCCGACGATACCGGCAGCAGCGCCGCCGATGGCAAGTTTCGTAAAGGTGCGGCCTGCCTTCCAGAGGTCGATCGAGAGCGGCGTAACGGGATTTGCCGGCAGACCGAACACCTCCGGTTTGTCGGGCAGGACGTAGATCATATGCGTGCCGCCGACCCCCTCGGGACAGTAGATGTTCGCGTTCGGATGGTTCGGTTGGATCATCGCGAGGCGCTCCGCCGCGAGCTGCTTCATCTCCTCGATCGTGCCGAACTCAAGCGCGTGTGCCGTGCAGGTCTTGGCGCACGAGGGCTTCAGGATCTCCCCCGTTGTCTCATAGCCGTGCGCGATGCGGTCGTAGCAGAGATCACATTTCGTAGACTTATGACGGATCTCGTCAATCTTGGGAATGTGCCACGGGCAGTTGTGCTCGCAGTAGTGGCAGCCGACACATTTTTCCTCATTGATAACGACAGTGCCGTTCTCGTTGCGGTCGATGGCGTTCTCGGGACAGCCCTTCGCGCAGGCGGGATCGCCGCAGTGGAAGCAGTTCTTCTTGAAGAAGTCCCAGTGGAACTTCCCCTTGTCGTCAACACGCTCTTTCATTTCGATGAGCGTATAGACACGAGAGCTGAGATCCTTGTGCGACTGGTATTCGCCCTCGAACGGCGTATCCATATCAGGCGGCAGGTCGTGCCACTGTTTGCATGCCACCATGCAGCCGCGGCACGCAGTGCAGCGCGACATATCATGCAGCATTGCAATTTCCTGTGTCATGACGTTCGCTCCTCTCCTTATCTTAGTACCTGTTTATTCCAGTATCGGGTTGCCCTTTTTATGAAGTCCCTTCTCCTCGGCGAGGAGATCAAGGTGGACGCTCGCCCAGTCCTGACGATAGATCGCGTCGGCATCGCTGCCGTCCACGGGACCGCGATAGGTCTTGATATAGCTGTTGCATTCGTCACAAATATCAAGACGCATCAGATCGCTGTCCGTCGGTTCGAGCATATGCATCTTCTCCAGATCCGTATTGCCGCAGTAGACGCAGCCAATGCGGGCATAGAGCCAACGCGTGCCGCAGCCGCCGCAGACGAGATCGCGCGTGCGCCCTTGGCGGTGCTTGCGAAGATCTGCGATCACAGGCCGCCGTCCACAGACGGGGCAGAAGTTCTCACGGAAACGCGGTTTGTCCCGATCGGGATTCCACCCGTCCGGATCCTTCAGCTCTGCGGGTACAAGTGCCGCAATCATACGCCAGATCGTACTGCGCAGAAAGCCCTCGTTGAGCACGTGCTGTTCGCACAATGCCGCAAATGCCTCCTTATCCTGCGTGAGTACAGCGATGATGAACTCTTCCTTTGCCGCCTTGCGCAGTTTCTTCAGCACGGCGAGATACTCACGTGCCGATTCCTGCATGAGCGGCGGAACATCCGCCTCCGCGATGCGGGCGAACACTGCCTCCTGCATAAGGTAGACCGCACGCACCATGCGGCGGCGATAGGTCTCCTGCTGCAGGATGGGCAGCTTCTCTGCCAGTGTCTTCGTGACAGCGCGCTTCGGCAGCTGGATGGGCTCCGGCTTGCCGACCGCCTCATCGACGAGACGGTGAATGCGCTCTGCCTCCGCGAGAAACGGGTACTTCTTGAGAAAGCGCTTCATCGGATCTGTTTTTTTCGGTTTCATAAAAGGGGTCTCCCCGTCTTTTCAGACGTTATTCCTATTGTTTTTCTGTGCGGTCATGTCCCATGCGGTTCATGCCGCAGGGGGAGTTACAACCGTTCGACGTTGGCAAGGCAGGCCTTGAATTCCTGCTCCTGCACGTTCGGATCGAGCGCGTCGATGGTGAGGTAGTTTGTCGAGGGACCCTTCGAGAGCCCCTTGAATCCCCAGTTGTAGGGCATCCAGATCATGTGCGTGAGCTTGCCGTTGACCATGAGCGGCTGTGCACGCTTCGTGACCATCGCCTTGACATCCACGCTGCCGCGTGCCGTGCTGACGCGGACGAGGTCTCCCTTACGAATCCCAAGCTTCACTGCAAGCTGCTCGGACATCTCGACGAACGGTTCCTTAACCAGCTCGTTGAGGTACGGGATGTGGCGCGTGATCGTACCCGAGCACCAGTGCTCCGTGAGACTCGAGGAGCAGAGGACATACGGATACTCGTCCGGCGTGCCGATCTTCTGGTACTTCGGTACGCGCGGATAGATTACACACGGGTTAAACTCGGTCTTCTGTCCCTCGTTCATCACGTTCTTTGTCGGGCTTTCGACCGGCTCATAGAACTCGGGCATGGGACCGTCTACAGGAACATAGGAGTGATCGCGCGTCTCTCCGTTCTCCACATCGCTGTATTCGGCGGCAAAGAGACGGGCAATGCCCTCGGCATTCATGCGGAATGGCTTCTGACCGCCGGGCGTATTCGGCCCCTGTGTGCGGTCGGCAACGTCGGGAACGTCGTAGCCGTCCCACATCCCCTTTGCTTCATCCCACCAGACGAGTGCCTGACCGGGACGAACCGGCTTGCCGTTCTCGTCGCAGGAGGCACGGTTGTAAAGCATATGGATGTTGTCCGGCCAGACCCATGCAAAGTTCGGGTAGATCCCCATGTCGCCGTGGTCTTCCTGCCCGCGGCGCTTTGCCATGTGCACACCGTCGCCGTAAACGCCCGTAAAGATCCACATGCCAGCCATCGTCGTGCCGTCGTCGCGGATCTCGCGGATGCCGCGCAGGAGATGCCCATCCTTCAGATCGTAGCCGTTGCACTCCTTCATGATGTTCTCGACATAGGTCTGTCCATCGTCCGGATCGCCGTAGTTCCATGTGAGAAGCTTGACTGTATTGTCCTTTGGATCCGTGGAGTCCTTGTAGAGTTCCACGATGCGCTTCCAGAGCTTGTCAATGATCCAGTAGTCAGGACGCGAGTCATTGGCGGGATCCGGCCCCTTCATGCGCCACTGAATCATGCGCATGGAGTTCGTCATCGTACCGTTGCGCTCAAGGTAGGAGGCAGCCGGCATAAAGATGACCTCCGTCTTGATGTCCGCCGGATTATCGCCGGGGCGCTCCCAGAACGCCGCTGTCTCGTTGATGAAGACATCCTGTACGATGAGTGTTTCGAGGTTTTTAAGCCCCTCGTTGACCACCGTAAGGTTTGCATTCGTCATCTGGGGATTCTGTCCGCAGACGTAGATGCACTTGACAATACCCTCGATCGCCTTTTCGAACATGACATAGAGTGAGTCGTTGTGCGTGCCGTTGCGGATCGGCAGGGCGTTGAACATATAGTCATTCGACGCATTTGCCGCATCACCAAACCATGCCTTGAGCAGGTTCTTCAGGAATTTCGCCTTGAACGTGCCGTTGTGGTGTGTCCACTTCGCGAGCGTATCGTCCGTGTGCGTCGGATACGGCAGATATGCCGGATAGTACTGGAACATAATGCCGTAGTCCGTCGAGGACTGCACGTTCGGCTGTCCGCGCATTGCGTCAATGCCGCCGCCCGAGACACCGATGTTGCCCATGAGCAGCTGGATGATCGTGAAGCAGCGGATATTCTCCACGCCGATCGTATGCTGGCACATGCCGAGCGCGTACATCATGACGGTAGGCGTGATCGTCGAGAAGAGCTCCGCTGCCTTCTTGATATCCGCCACGGGCATACCTGTGATCGCCGATGCCTTCTCGAACGTGTAGCGCGAGAAATGACGTGCAAGGTGATCCATGACCGTGCCGGGGGTTGCAAGCGTGAGTGCCTTCATCGGTTTGCCGTTGCTGTCGAGCTTGTAGCCCCACGACTCCTTGTTGTACGTGCGCGTCTTCTCGTTGTATCCGGAGAAGATGCCCGCATCGAAGTCAAAGTCATCACGCAGGACACAGAACGCGTTCGTGTTGCGGCGCAGATAGTCGATATCGTATTTCTTGTTCTGAATAATATAATTGATAAGGGCTCCGAGGAAGGCGATATCTGTGCCGGGACGAAGCTGGAAGAAATGATCTGCCACGCGCGAGGTACGGGTATAACGTACATCGACATGAACGATGATGGCACCGTTGTCCTTTGCCTCCATGACGTTCTTCATACCCATCGGGTGACACTCCGCCATGTTCGACCCTTCGATCCAAACCATCTTCGCATGCTTGATGTTGTACCACGAGCCGTTCATCGCACCGCGCCCGAACGCCGCACTGAGTGCCGGCGGGGTGGTGGCATGGCAGACACGCGTCTGGTTGTCGAGTTTGACAACGCCGAGACCGCGCACCATCTTAATCAGCTGGTAGCACTCCTCGTTGTTGACCTGCGAACCGCCAATCAGTCCGATGGCATCCGTACGGTTGCTCATGAACTTGTAGCCGTTCGCCTCATCCTGACCGACCCAGTTCTCATCGCGCGCCTTCTTGATGGCGCGTGCTGCGCGATCAATCGCCTCTTCCCAGCTGATCTCCTCCCAGTGGTCACTGCCGGGCGCACGGTACATCGGACACTTCGGACGCTCTGCCGAGTTCGGGATGTGACCGTAGCCAACGCCCTTCGGGCAGAGGCCCCCGCGGTTGACAGGATGGTCCGCCGCACCTTCGAGGTTGATCAGCTTGCCGTCCTTGACATAGCCGAGCGTACCGCAGCCGCAGGCGCAGAAGTGGCAGACGGAGGTAAATTCGCGACCGCCCGTCAGCTTGTACTCTTTCGCCGCCGCCTCGACTTTGCCGACGTCCAGACCGAGACTCGCGAGTGCCAGCCCGACGCCGCTTAGCCCGGTGGCTTTCAAAAAGTCACGTCTGCTAAGGTTCATCGTGATTCTCCTTTCATATCGGCGGAAATCCGCCGACAGGCTCTCCTAAACCTTAATTAACATATCTATGAAAAACGGGGAAATCCCCTGTTTTCACCTAAAGTACAATGCGCTCGGGGTTCGCGTATACACAGAACGAACCGGGCGCCATACGCGCACACAGCGTAATGCCGAGTTTGCGTGCGACATCGAGCGAGAGGGTGGTCGGTACGGACTTCGCCGCAACCGCCCCGATGCCCATGCGCCCAAGCTTCAGCATCATCTCCGAGGAGCAGCGTCCGCTGAAGACGATGATTTTATCGGTAATCTCCACGTGATTTTTGAGTGCCCAGCCATAGAGTTTGTCAAAGACGTTGTGACGGCCGACATCCTCACGGAAGACGAGGATTTTCTTGTTCTCCTGATCGTAAATGACCCCGCTGTGTACGCCGTTCGTCGTGTCATGCGTCTTGGAAAGGTGTGCGAGCAGCTCATCCGCCGTCGCAAGAATATCCGACGCATGAAAACGTACGTCACGTGGACGCTCGAATATCTCCTCGGGGCGCAGTTTCAAAATTTTGCGTGCTGAGAAGTAACGGGGATTCTTGACGGCTTCTTCTGCCCAACGCTGCGCGTCCTCCGTTGTTTTGACCGAAGCGCTGAGGTGCTCTGCATCCACAGTCAGCTCCGTGATGTCGTCATACGTGCGGATGCGCCCCATCTGGGCGAGCATCCCGATGACAAGATCCTCGAAGTCAACGGGCGAGCAGAACGCCGTGGTGAAGTTCTCCCCGTTGAGGTCAATGTCGAAGTAGACCTCCTCGGAAGTATATTTATGATCGGGGACGAACGTATTCTTCTCCGATACATAGCGGGTTACGGGTACATCGATAAAGTCACTGCGCTGAATTTCCATTTCCCAGTCTTTCCATTCCAATCATTACATTGTCAAAAACATTGTACCGTCTGCGCCGTAGAGTGGCCGTCCCATCAGAAAGAGCGCAAGGCGCACGGCGGTATCCATATCGTCGAGACCAAAGGTCAAAATATCTGTTTCTGCGGTACGTCCTTTTGTAACGTATGCGACCACGCGCTCATCCAGCTCCGGTATCCCCATCCCGCGGTCCAGCATGAATGTCGGCAGAACACCATGCGCGCGGCTCTCTAAGATATATAGTTCTACACTATGGGTATCTATTTTCGCGATAAGATTCTGAAAATCCTTCCGTATCTTTGTTTTTTGTTGGATAAAATATCCTGTGGGCGAGCTGACTGCAACCGCCTCTGCACCCGCCGCCGTAAAACGTGCCGTATCCTTTCCCTCCGTGTCGAGGTCAAATCCGTGGCTGTCACTCTTGATGACCGCCGTACGTACGCCGCGCTGTGCGAGGAGTGGAATGAGCTTTTCAATAAATGTCGTCTTGCCCGTGCCTGAGGCAGGTGCGGCAACTGAGAGGACGGGCTTTGTCCGCTGCTCGTTCGCGAGCCGCCCCTGCGCAAGCCGATAGGCGGCGGGCGTGTTCACGTTGAACAGCAGCCCCGCATCCACCGTAAACGGAACTTCACGCACGGCGAGCTCCCTGAGGATGATGCCGAGCTTGCGGTCACCGCGTGCAATCGCTGCCGCAAATACCGCGCCCGCATCCCGTCGGTAGAGTGCCGCAAGCGGCTGCCAGTAATCGCTGAGGGTCGGCAGTACTGCCTGCGTATCGCCCTCTGCGTGCGGCAGGAGTGCCCGTACCAGCTCGAAATCGTAAAAGGGCATATCTGCCGAGAGAACGAGTGACCACTCCGTCTCCGCTGCCGACAGACCTGCTGCAATCGCCGCTGCAGGTCCCTGTGCAGGGATTTCATCCGTGACGAGAATCGCTCCGAACTCGGCGGCAAGCGTCGTGAGCTCTTCCTGCGCCCCCTCTGCCGCGAGGACAATGCTGCGAAAGCCCGCCGCACGTCCCTTGCGGAGCGTGCGCGCAAGCAGGGACTCACCGTCCAGCGGCAGAAAGCGCTTGTCCTGCCCCATGCGTGTACTCTTGCCACCCGCCGCCACGATGAGTGTCAGATCGGAGAGATTCATCGTGCGCACTCGCCCGTATCGCCCCGCAGAATCTCCACGCCGTGCTGCAGCTGCGGCAGGATGAACGAGAGACACTCGCGCACCGCTTTCTCGCTGCCCGGCAGATTGACGATGAGCGAGCGTTTCCGAATGCCTGCCGCCGCACGCGTGAGCATGGCACGCGGCGTCACCTGCATGGAGAACGCACGCATCGCCTCAGGGATACCCGGGGTCTCACGTTCGATGACCTCACGCGTTGCCTCGGGGGTCACGTCGCGCACAGAGAAGCCCGTGCCGCCCGTCGTGAGGATCAGGCCCACGCCGCGCTCCGCCCAGAGCTCCATCTCGCGCACAAGCTGCTCCTTCTCATCGGGGACGATGTTGAAGCCCGCGACATGGTACCCCGCCTCGGTCAGCATCTCTCGAATCGCCGCACCGCTCTTATCCTCGCGTTCACCACGCGAGCCCTTATCGCTTGCTGTAATCACAGCGGCATCGAGCGGAATCTTCTCCGTCGTGATCTCCATTTTGTCCCCGACCGTCACCCAGCCGCCATGCAGAACGCGTGCAAATACCCCCTCGCGCGGCATGATGCAGTCGCCGACCTGATGGTAGATTTGACAGTGGCTGTGACACTCCTTGCCGATCTGCGTGATCTCGAGAAAAACATCCCCGACGCGCAGCCGCGTGCCGATAGGAAGCTCCTTAAAATGAAAGCCGTCCGCAACGACATTCTCACCAAACGCCCCGAAATCCACATCCGCGCCGCGCGCGCGGAAGTCGTCGATCTCGCCAAGTCCGAGAAGGCTCACCTGACGATGCCAGTCGCCCGCATGAGCATCGCCGTCGATGCCGAACTCCGTCATAAAGAAGACGCGATCCATCGCATGCTTCTGCGTCCCGCGCTTCTCACTGATGCAGAGCGCCCGAATCTCTCCCATATTAACCCCCTACCTGATACATGGCGCGACGATCACGCGTCTCCGTGTCCATCTCGAAATAATGTTCCTCTGGCTTCTTCCAGACGGCGTGCGCGATTGCATCCGCCAGCTGTGCATCCGTCGCTCCGCCGCGCAGCAGCGAGCGTGTATCGAGACCCGCATTGCTGTAAAGGCAGAGCTTCAAGAACCCCTCTGCCGTCAGACGCACGCGGTTGCACGTATCACAAAATTTATGCTCCATTGCGTCGATAAAACCGAGCGCCCCACGGAATCCGGCGGGCTGTACGTACGTGGCGGGCCCCTTCGGAACAGCGCGTCCGTGCGTCGCCTCACCGACGGGCAGGAGTGCACCAAACGCCGCTTTGAGCCGTGCACGCACCTCATCCATCGGTACGCCGCGATATCCCTCCGTGCGGGCACAACCGATCGGCATGAGCTCGATAAAACGCATCTTAATCGCATGATCACGTGCAAGTGATGCGAGTGCCGTGATCTCATCGTCGTTCACGCCCGCAATCGGCACACAGTTCATCTTGATATCGAGCTGCGTCTCGCGCGTCAGGCGTTCCAGAGTCTCCATGACCGCACCGAACATTGGGCGCCGCGTAATGGAGAAGAACTTGCCCCCGTCGAGCGTATCGAGGCTGAGGTTTACCGCATCCAGTCCCGCGTCCAAGAGCTCGTCCATCATCGCACCGAGCAGGACACCGTTCGTCGTGATCGCAACCGTCTCAATGCCCGGTGTCTCCTTCAGCCCGCGCACGAGATGTACAATGTCGCGGCGCACAAGCGGCTCGCCGCCCGTCAGACGCACCTTGCGAATCCCCACCCCCGCAAGTGCACGCACGTTCCGCAGGATCTCCTCATAGGTGAGCACATCCGCGTGCGCCATCTTCTTCACGCCGTGTGCAGGCATGCAGTAGCGACAGCGGAGATTGCAGCAGTCCGTCACCGAAATGCGCAGATATTCAATTTTCCTCTGAAACTGATCCTGCATAATAGCCTTCTATCTAAAACTAAAGGATTACAACCTCTACCTCTGCACCTGCCGCAAGCGGCTTTGTCCCCGCCGGCACGTCCACGAACGCATCACAGCCCGCCGCCGAAAAGAGCGAGCCGGACTCGTGCTGATCAGGCAGCGAGATGCGCCCGTCCGCCTCGATCCGTGCACGCAGGAACCGCCGACCGAGGCACGCCTTTGGAAATGCGTCGGCGAGCACCGCACGCCGACGGGGGCGCGTGACCTCCGTCTCACCCGCAAGATGCGCCAGTGCCGCACGCGCCATCAGCTCGAACGTCGCGTATGCAGCGAACGGATTGCCCGAGAGCGCAATGCCGAGCATCTTCCCGCGCGTATAGGCAATCGCGGGCGCACCCGGCTTCATGCAGACGCGCCAGAAGAGGCGCTCCGCACCGAGCGCAGGCACAACACCATGCATGATGTCCTTCTTGCCGACGGACACGCCGCCCGAGGTCAGAAAGAGATCCACCTTGTCCGCGTAGGAGGCAATCACCGATGCTGCCCGCTCCACATCATCCGGCACAGAGCCGACAACCGTCACCTCTGCACCGAGCTCCTTCAGGCGCCCTGCGAGCAGGTAAAGGTTGCTGTTGTAGATCTTGCCGGGACGAAGAGACTCGCCCGGTTGGAGCAGTTCATCGCCCGTACTGGCGACAGCGACGCGCACGCGCCGACGGACAAGAACGTCGCCATAGCCCTCACTTGCGAGCACCGCCAGATGCGCCGCGCGGATGCACTGCCCCTGCCGAATGAGGACAGTTCCCTTCTTGATGTCCTCGCCCGCATAACAGTAGTTCTCGTACGGCTCAGACGTGAACGGAACGTGAATTTGCTCCCCGTCCTCGCGTACATCCTCCTGCCGCACCACACAGTCGCAGCCCTTTGGAATCGCGCCGCCCGTCATGATGCGGACGCATTCGCCCGCACCGACAACCCCATCGAAGAAATCACCAGCGCACTCCTCGCCGACGACGCGCAGCGTAACGGGATTCTCCGCCGAGGCGCCACGCGTACTTGCCGCAGCGAACGTATAGCCGTCGAGCGGCGAACGGTCGAACGGCGGGTTGTCAAACCCCGCACGCACGTCCTCCGCCGCGACACGTCCCACAGCATCCAGCAGGGGAACGCGCTCCGTTTCCGCAACCGGTGTTGTATGTGCAAGCAGCACCTCTACTGCCTGTTCGAGTTCGATGTCCTGCATCGTAGCCGCCCCCTCCCTGATGTTCATACACGTATCTTTATACAAAATATTCGTCTCTATGTCTGTGCGGAATATCACATCTCACTTTCCGAACGGACACACGGGATAGTGGCACACCTTGCACTCCATGCAGAGTCCGCCGATGCCGAGGCGCGTGATTTCGCGCCTCGTCCACTCACTGCCCGCAATCACGCGCGGCATGATGATATCAAAGATCGTCGCGGGCGAGTACATGACGCAGCCCGGCAGCCCCATGATCGGTACGCTGCGCCCGTCCTTCTCGTAGTAGGCGAGCAGGAACATCGCACCCGGCAGCACGGGTGCGCCGTACGTCACCACGCGTGCCCCCGTCGCACGAATCGCGGCGGGCGTGCGGTCGTCGGGATCGACACTCATGCCGCCTGTACAGAGTACCATGTCCATGCCAAGGGCAAGCAGTTCCTCAATCGCCGCACGCGTATGCTCCGTCCCGTCATCTGAGAGACGATGCTCGTCTACCTGTAGTCCGAACGCGCGCAGTTTGCTGTCAATGACGGGCGTAAAGGTGTCCTTGATGCGTCCGTGAAAGACCTCCGAGCCCGTCGTCACAACGCCGACCTTCATCTTTCGATAGGGAAGAATGCGCAGCAGCGGCTCGGAACCTGCCGTCTCACGCACCTTTTCCATAGTGCTCTTATCAATGACGAGCGGAATCACGCGCATCCCTGCGAGCTTCGTCCCCGCCTTTACGGGATAGTGCTGCGCGATCGTCGCGATCATCACATCCGTGATATCGTTCACCGCATTGAGTGCATCCTCGCGCACCTCGAACACGCCGTCCACTGTCGATGTCAGCTCGATCTTGCCTTCCTTCGGCTCGCTCGCCGTCATGTAGTCGCTCCGGCAGAGGTCACGCAGAATCACTGCCGCATCGTTCTCGTGCAGCATATTCTCGTCGTCCTCCCAGACGTAGATATGCTCCTTGCCAATGCGCAGCAGCACCTCGACATCCTCCGCGCGGATCACATCGCCCTTGCGGAATCGCGCTCCCTTGCGCTCCCCCCGCACGATCTCCGTAATGTCGTGGCAGAGCATCATCCCTACTGCGTCCTGAACGCGAACCTCCCGCATAGTCCCTCCCGTTCCATCGATATGTATTTTTGAAAATACATAGTATATAATACACATTCGCGATCAAACAAGAATAGTTTTGCGACGAATTAATCTTTCTCTAAAAACCATTCTCATTTATACATTCTTCTTATTGATTATACCACATAAAATAAATTTTCTCTATGATTTTTCGTAAATGAGAAAGGTTTTTTGCGCCCTTTGTCCCTCTTTTCTGTAACAGAAGATTGCGCGCAAACGATTGATTTTCAATGCAAGGTACGCTATGATTAAAACATTCGGTCAGAAAGGAGGAATACACATGCCGAACGCAGGACTGACGCACTTCGATGAGGGCGGCGCCGCGATCATGGTAGATGTCAGCGGCAAGGAGAAGACGCACCGCGAGGCGATTGCAAGCGGACGCATCTATGTGAGCGATGCGGTCTATGCCGCCATCGAGGGAGGCACTGCGGCGAAGGGCGATGTACTCGGCGTTGCACGCATCGCAGGGATCATGGCGGCAAAGCGCACATCGGACACCATCCCGCTCTGCCACCCGCTGCCGCTCGCCAAATGCACGCTCGACTTCGCGCTTGAGGAGATTCCGCGCCGCGCCGTACGTGCGACTGCGACTGTAAAGGTCACAGGCGAGACGGGGGTCGAGATGGAGGCACTGCACGCTGTGAGCGTTGCACTCCTCACAATCTACGATATGTGCAAGGCAATTGACAAGCGCATGGAGATCGGAGACATTCATCTCGAGCGCAAGTCCGGCGGCAAGAGCGGCACATTTGTCCGCTGATTCGGGGAAAGGTCAGCTTTTCCAACACACACTCCGAGCAAGGATTATCTAAGGCAAATTTGCTACGACGCCTTGCCTGACGGATTCCGTCACGGGGTACGACTTGGAAACGGTCGTGCCTACTCTATTTTGTAAAGGAGAATACTACCATGAAACTTAGGAACTTACTTACGGCAGGTCTCACCGCCATGGCACTCTTCACCGCTGGCTGCGTGGGCGGCGGCGACAGTGCAAACAAGATGGACACGCCGAAGGAGGGTCCCATCGAGCTGCAGGTCTCGGCGGCGGCGAGCCTCACAGACGCGATGAAGGAACTTGGCGGAATGTACGAGAAGGAGCACGGAAATACGAAGCTCGTCTTCAACTTCGGCAGCAGCGGTGCACTCCAGCAGGCGATCGAGAACGGCGGCGCCGCCGATGTCTTTGTCTCCGCTGCACAGAAACAGATGAATGCACTCGACGAGAAGAAACTCCTAGCGGACGGCACGCGCGTCGATCTGCTCATCAACGACGTGGTGCTGATTACGGCGAAGGACAGCAAGCTGAACCTCCCCGACTTCAAGGCAGTGCTTGACCCGCAGGTCGCACACATCGCGCTCGGTGAACCGAAGGGCGTACCCGTCGGACAGTACAGTGAGGAAGTCTTTACAAAGCTCGGCATCCTCGATGATGTCAAAGCGCGCGCCGTCTACGGCTCGGATGTCCGTCAAGTGCTCGCGTGGGTCGAGACGGGCGATGCGGACTGCGGCGTTGTCTACGCAACCGATGCCGCCATCTCGGATAAGGTAAAGGTCGCCGCCGTTGCTCCTGCCGATACACATAAACCTATCGTCTACCCCGCCGCCGTCCTCAAGGATGCGAAGAACATGAACGAAGCAAAGGATTTCCTCGCGTTCCTCCAGACGGACGCTGCGAAGAAAGTCTTTGAGAAATACGGCTTCAAAGTGAAATAATGACGGACGAAACGCTATCCCCGCTCATCATCTCGCTTGAGGTCGCGGGTCTTGCGACGGTCATCACCTTCTTCGTCGGCATTGCTCTAGCCTACGGTGTCCTGCAGATCCGCAGCCGCCTCGCGGGCACGATCGCCGACGCCGTGATTACCCTGCCGCTCGTTCTGCCGCCGACCGTCGTCGGATTCTTCCTCCTGCTCTTCTTCGGAAAGCGCAGTACGATTGGAAGTTTCCTCCTGTCAATCGACCTGCCGCTCGTCTTTACTTGGCGCGCGGCGGTCATCGCGGCGGTCATCGTGAGCCTCCCGCTCATGTACCGCACGGCACGCGGTGCATTCGAGGCGATTGACCAGAGCATGATCCACGCGGCGCAGACACTCAGCGTCAACAACTGGCGCATCTTCTGGCGTATCATTCTGCCGAATGCACGGCACGGCATCCTCGCGGGGCTCGTCCTCTCGTTTGCCCGCGCACTCGGTGAGTTCGGCGCAACCATCATGTTCGCGGGCAATATTCCGGGACGTACGCAGACCATGTCCACTGCCATCTATGCGGCGGTACAGGCGAACGACTACAACCTCGCCTTTCGCTGGGCGATCATCATCTCCCTGTTCTCACTCTTCTTTATCGGAGCGATGAACCTGTACCTCAAACGGGAGGTGCGTGAATGAAGCTCGTCGTCAACATCAAAAAACGCCTGCGTGACTTCACTCTTGCGGCAAACTTTACGCTCACGGACACGACCCTCGCCCTCCTCGGCGCATCGGGCAGCGGCAAGAGCATGACGCTCAAGTGCATCGCGGGGCTCGAGCGTCCCGACTGCGGACAGATTGTCCTGAACGAGCGCATCCTCTTTGACAGTGAAAAGGGCATCAACCTCCCGCCGCAGGCGCGGAACGTCGGCTACCTCTTTCAGAACTACGCCCTCTTTCCGAACATGACCGTACGCGAGAACATCATCTTTGCGCTGGACGGCACGCGTGAGGAAAAGGAGCGTATCTTCAAAGAGAACGTCGCACGGTTCTCGCTGGAAGGGCTGGAAAACGCCTATCCTGCGGGGCTCTCGGGCGGACAGCAGCAGCGCGTCGCCTTCGCACGTATCCTCGCACGCGGCGCGGATGTGCTGCTCCTCGACGAGCCGCTCTCCGCGCTCGACACTCACCTCAAGTGGCAGATCGAGCTTGCACTGCGCGAAATCCTCGCCATGCAGGACATCTCGGCGATCCTCGTCACACATGACCGCGACGAGGCATTCCGTATCGCACAGGAGATCGCGACCGTCGATCGTGGGCAGCTCACGCCGCCGACGGATAAGCACGAACTCTTTCGAAATCCCGGCACGCGTGCCGCGACCACACTCACGGGCTGCAAGAACATCTCTGCCGCTCACCGTGTAGACGAGCACCACGTCGAGGCGATCGACTGGGGCATCACGCTCCGCGTCGCAAATGCGGCGACGGACGTGCGCCACATCGCCGTCCGCGCGCACTATCTTGTGCTTGCGTCAGAGAACGATGTGGATGCGCTCCCTGCACACATCGCCGAGGTCATCGAGAGCACCTTTACCTACATCGTCATGCTGCGCTTTGCAGATGGAGCGATGCCCATCCGCTGGGAAATCGACAAAGCAACGTGGCACGCGCACGAAGGCGGCATCGGCGATATATTGTATTTCAACTTCCCCGTCGAGGAGCTTATGCTTCTGAGGGACTAAAGTGCAAAAATCCCGAACAGTGATTCGTCACCGTTCGGGATTTCTTATGCGATTTTTTCCAACTTCCCCGCCGTCATTGTATAGCAGGTATCGGCGTAGTTTCGCGCTTCACTCTCGTGCGTGACGAGAAGGACGGCAGTGCCCGCATCTGCCGTCTCACGCAGGAGACGGAGGACGCTCTGCGTATTCTCCTCATCGAGATCGCCCGTCGGCTCGTCCGTGAGCAGAATTCCGGGCTGCATCACGAGCGCCCGTGCAATCGTCACGCGCCTGAGTTCCCCGCCCGAGAGTTCCGACGGAGTGACCGATGCGAGCTTACGGATCCCGAGACGTTCCATCAGTTCATCCGCACGCAGAGCAAATTTTTCTGCCTCGCCCGCAAGCAGTGCGGGCAGCAGGATATTCTCGCGCACCGAGAGCGCGGCGAGCGACATCAGACGCTGCGGAACGATGCCGATGCAGCGGCTGCGCAGACGGGTACGTGCGTCCTCCCCCATCGTATAGAGATCCACATCATCCACGAGCACGCGCCCCGTCACGGGCTTCATCAGTCCCCCAAGGATATGGAGCAGCGTACTCTTGCCGCTGCCCGAGCGTCCCGTCACCACTGTGAGAGCCCCCGCTGAAAGGCGGAAATCCGTCTCCTGCACCGCTATGAAATAGCCATCCTTTGCACTATAGCGCAAAAAGTCCTGACTGATTTTCTCCGCACGAAGTTCCATCATCCATCCTCCCGCAGCATCTCACTGATCTGCGTATTCGTCACGCGCCCCACCGTCCACGCTGCTGAGAGAGTTCCCGACAGGATCGCCACAGCGAGTGTATTCACGGCGAGCATTGCAATCGTTCCGACATCCGGCAGGAGATAGGGACGCATCAACCCCTCCTTCATGAGTCCGGCAAACGGCAGCAGGACAAGCGCGCCGATGGCGATACCTGCCGCTCCGCCTGCCGCCGAGGTAATGACCGCCTCCGTCAGCATCAATCGCAGCAAGAAGGAGCGTGTTGCGCCCGCGATGCGCAGGATCAGGAACTCACGCCGCCGCTCCCGCGCCGACAGATGGAATCCGATGCCGAGAACGACAACGGCAATGACCCAAACAAATACAATCAGGACACCGACCGTTTCGAGAATGCCGCCGAGCCCCGCCTCCACATGATGCACCATCCCATGCGCTGGCTTTGCTGAGAGCGCAGGATACATCTGGTTGATGGCAGCCGCGAGCCCATCGGGCGTGAACCCCTCCGCTGTTCGAATCATCACGGCAGAGACGGCATTTCCCGTGGGAATCCCTTGGAAATAATCGAAGTCAAGCGATGCCGCATTAGCCATCATCGCACGCATCGTCTCCATATTCGTATAGACTGCCGTATCCATCCCCGTTCCTGTCGGACTCAGCCGCCCGACCACGCGGCATGGCGTGTTGTAAAATGTCAGCATCGCATCCGCGGGAACCGATATCCCGCTGCCGACGAGGATGTCCCCGAAGCCCATCTCCGCAGCACGGCTCTCCTGCATCCATGGGCGAATCGTGAAATCGGTCGCGGGGTCAAAGCCGATCAGCTGCACCGCCACCGAGCAGCACCCCGCATGCGCCGAGGCGAGAAAAAACTGTGGTGTTGCCTGGGCGACTCCCGCCATTCCGCGCAGTTCATCCAGATAACGCGCCTCCATATAGAAATGTGCAGGCACGCCCTGTACAAGCACGCCCTCGAGCGCCTGTGCCTCTCCTGCCTCCTTCGGCAGTACCACAACATCTGCCCCAAGCCGCTGCTGAAAACGCATGAGCCCCCCTTGAAGTCCGAGCAGCACCTCGGAGCCGCCGAAGATCACGAGTGCGAGAATTGATACCAGCACTGCAAGTGCGGCGAAGCGCGTCGTATTCCTGCGGAAGGTGCGCATAGCAAGCAGATATGCGAAGTTCATCCGTTCTCCCCTTTTTGATAGACATAAATATCAGCAGCAGCAAGCAGCACGTTCAGCAGCGAGAGTACCGTCACCGCCGGCTCCATCACCGTATGGCAGTGCATCGTCTCCATCATGCAGAGATCGATGAGATGATCCGGCACAGCGAATGCCAATACAGAGACCGGAATCACGGCAAGTGAGAGTCCAATCTTGACCTGTGTGCGCGGAATGACAAGGTGCATGACTGCAATCGCGAGCAGTGCCGCCGCAATCCCAATGAGTGCCTGCCCCGCCCAGTGACATGTCATCCACGAGCCGTCGGGGCGCGCCTCACAGGGCGCAAATACTGTCTGTATGCCGACAAAGAAGATAAGATTCAGCACGAGCAGCAGTACGTCCGTGATGCCGCATCTGCGTTTCTTTTCGTTCATGGTAACAACTCCTTCGATGAGATTAATCGTCTCCATATCGTAGCAAAATTAAGAATAGTTTTCAATGATTTTTTCAACAAATACAAAAGGAGCCGCAAATAATTGCGGCTCCGAATTTACGAATGGCAGGGGTAGCTGGACTCGAACCAACGCATGCGGGATTCAGAATCCCGTGCCTTACCAACTTGGCGATACCCCTGTGTCGCTCTCAGCAACATGGGCAATTATAGCGGATATGCCCCGCCTTGTCAAGGAAATTTTTAACGTTCACAAATAAATCACGCCCGCTTGCGCATTTCCTCCTGTGTCTCCTCCTCCGCCTCCTGTTCGAGCGCAAGCACCGCCTGTACGAGGATGGCGCACTCAAGGCGCTTCTTCTGAATCTCACAGCCCAGCTCGTACGGATGCCGGATATCCCCGTGAAAGAGATCCGCGTTCGCATGACAGCCGCCGCTGCAGTAAAACCGCGCCCAGCAGTCACGGCAGAGAGGTTTATTCAGCACATGCGAGTTGCGGAAATACGTCGGAAGCTCCATGCTCTCCACACCCGTAAAGACCGAGCCAAGCCGGTAGCCCTCACGTCCGACGAACTGATGGCACGGATAGAGGTCGCCGTTCTCCGCGACAGCATAGTACTCATGCCCCGCGCCGCAGCCCGCAAGCCGCTTTGCAACGCACGGGCCGTGATTCAGATCCATATTGAAGTGGAAGAAAAAGAACCCCTTGCCCGCGCGCACGCGGCTGAGATACGTTTCGGTCAGATGATCGTACTCGGCGAAGATACGCGGCAGATCTTCCTCCGTAAAGCCGAGCGGACTGTCCTTGAGCACGACCGGCTCCATCGAGAGGATGTCAAAGCCCGCCTCGTTCATCGCGAGCACGTCCTTCGTAAAGTCCAGATTCTCACGTGTATATGTGCCACGCAGGTAGTAGTCGTTCCCATGGCGCGCATCGACGAGCTTCTTGAAGTTTCTCATCACGACATCATATGAG
This sequence comes from Selenomonas sp. oral taxon 920, assembly GCF_001717585.1. NCBI lineage: Bacteria > Bacillati > Bacillota > Negativicutes > Selenomonadales > Selenomonadaceae > Selenomonas > Selenomonas sp. oral taxon 920. The sequence continues at coordinate 355,694 of NZ_CP017042.1, read as the reverse complement.
CCGTTGCCGCGCACATCGGGACGCATGGCATCGTGCACCTCGCGCCGCCCATCCGAGGAAAGTACAACCGAGATGTTGTTGTCGTTCAGCCACGCGATATTCTTATCTGAGAGGAGCATGCCGTTTGTCGTGAGCGTCAGCTTGAACTCCTTTCCCGTCTCCTGCTCACGCCTGCGGACGTACGCCGTGACCTCCTTCACTGTGCCGAGATTCATGAGCGGCTCACCGCCGAAAAAGTCGATCTCGCAGTGCTTCCGCGGGCCGCAGCCATTGATGATGAAGTCCACCGCCGCACGTCCGACCTCGGGGCTCATGACGGCGCGGTGTCCGCCGTAGCTGCCGCCGTCGCCGAAGCAGTACTTGCAGCGCAGATTGCAGTCCTGCGCCACCATCAGACAGAGGGACTTGACAAGACCGCGCGACTTGAACGTCGGCGGCACATCTATATCGGGAGCAAAGAGTGCGCCCGCCGCCATCAGCTCATGGAGCTCGCCGCACGCCTCACGCAGATCTGCCTCAGAATAGCGTCCCGCAAGGTGCGCGACCACCGCCTCGTCGTTTGTCCCGTCGAAGTCATCCATCATATCATAAATCATCTCGTCAATTACATGGACAGCACCGCTGTTCACATCAACAAGGATATGCATACCGTTCTGTTTGAACTTATGCGTTCGGACTTTCATTTCTTCTCCTTCGTAAACACTCTTGGAAATGCAGTACGCCTAAGCAAGCCCTAGTGGAACAAGCAGGAAAACGCAGCTAAGCGTCTGCGTAGTGTATGCATGACAAAATACACAGAAAAAGCCCCTCTCGCAAGCGAGAAGGGCTGCGCCGATTCCCCCGTCTTACTTCGCGCAGGGCTGGTTGCCCACCGTGCAGGAAGTCTTGCAGGCAGACTGGCAGGACGCCTGACATTCACCGCAGCCGCCCGTGTAGAGCGTGGACTGCATCGTCGGCTTATTGACCGTCTTGATATGCTTCATGACTCATTCCTCCTCAATCGGTCTTGTCTTTCAATTCTATCGCATAAATCCTATTTATGCAAGTGATTTTTCATCCTCGTTCCATTCCGCCTCAACGCGGCTGATGTCCGCACCGAGTGCAACGAGCTTTGCCACGAGATCATCGTATCCGCGGTCAATGTGATGGATGTAGCCGACGCGCGTCTCGCCGTCTGCCACGAGACCTGCAAGCACCATCGCGGCACCCGCACGCAGATCCGTCGCACGCACGGCAGCACCCGTCAGGCGCTGTCCGCCCTCGACCGTCGCCGTCCGCCCGTCTACACGGATCTGCGCCCCCATGCGCACGAGCTCCTCAACGTGCATAAAGCGGTTCTCGAACACCGTCTCCGTCACAACACTCGTTCCCTCCGCAAGGGTAAGCAGTGCCATGAACTGCGCCTGCATATCCGTTGGAAAGCCGGGATACGGCATTGTTTTTAGGTCGATTGCCTTCATCTTCCCATCCGCACGCACGCGGATGCCTGCGATGTCCTCCTCGATCTGTGCCCCCGCCTCTGTGAGCTTTGCCACAACAGGCTTCAGGTGCTCGCTGATCGCATTTTCGATAAAGACATCTCCGCCTGTCATCGCCGCGGCAACCATGTATGTCCCCGCCTCGATGCGGTCAGGGATGATTGTATAGTCCGCCGCCGAAAGCTGCGGCACACCGTCAATCTTGATCTGATTCGTTCCCGCGCCGCGGATGTGCGCCCCCATAACGTTCAGATAGTTTGCGAGATCGACGATCTCCGGCTCGAGCGCGGGATTCTCGAGGATCGTCTGCCCCTCAGCACAGGATGCCGCCATCATCACGTTCTCCGTCGCTCCCACGCTCGGGAAGTCGAAATAGATTCGCGCGCCCTTCAGCCCGTTCGGCGCAGAGGCGTGAATCGCGCCTTGTGTGATCTCAATGTTTGCGCCCAGTGCCTCAAACCCCTTCAAATGCAGGTCAATAGGACGCGTCCCGATCGCGCAGCCGCCCGGCAGAGAGATCTCTGCGCGCCCCTCTCGCGCAAGCAGGGGGCCCATGATGAGAAACGAGGCGCGCATCTTGCGTACCAGCTCATAGGGCGCTGCAAGTGTCTCGATCTTCGACGCGTCGATCGTCAGCCGATGCTCTGCAGCAGAGTAGTCCGCCTTCACCCCGAGCGAGCGCAGTACCGAGGAGATTGTATAGACATCCTCGAGTGCCGGTACATCGTCGAGCACACTCACCCCCCGACTGCCGAGAAGTGCCGCCGCGATGATCGGCAGCACTGCGTTTTTCGCTCCACCGATTTTCACGCGGCCGCGCAGTGGATTGCCCCCGTGAATCACCAGTTGTTCCATTCGTCGTTCCCCTATTCCTCTACCTTTAGCGTTGCGTGTATCACATTCTCAATCACATATGGTGCGAAGAACTTCTCTTTCTCTTCCTTCTTCTTCGGATCGGCGAGAAGGGTCACGCGCTTCTCCGGCTCATTCTGTGCCGCGTGCGCCGATGCCTTTGCCGCCGCCTTCATGCGCTTTTTCATCTCCTTCTCGGAGGTCGGTGCAGGAGCGGCGCCCGGAGCAATGATGATCTCGTTGTTCTGTCCCTGTTCCGCGAGCTCACGCAGACGGTCGCTCGTCGACTTGAACTTCTCCTCATCGTCGGGCACCTCAAGGCCTGCCTGTGCAAGAAGCATCAGCGGATTCACAGGCACAAAGCCGCCTCCACGGATATCGAGGTTCAGCGTCCCCGCCGGCTGCGCCTTTGGTACCTTGTAAGGAATGGAGAGCGTCTCCTCCGCCTTCCGATAGGGACGGATCGTTGTCTTGAACGTCACCGTCTCACCGGGTTTCACCGTCATCTTGTCCGGCGTTGCCGAGACGAGGAGTGCCGTCTTCCGCTCGCCGTCCAGCTCCACATCCACATTGACATCAATGACATCGGACTCCTTCTCTGAGTTCGTCACGATCAGATTCACCGCCTGCAGGAGTTCTGCCACGGCGACCTGACCGACATCCGCCGCACTGTAATACATATTGCGGCGCTCGAAAATACCGCCCTCATAGGCATTCGTCCGAATGGCAAAGCGGATGCGTGCCGTGCTGCTCCCGAGCGAATCCGCGACACGGCTCATCGCCGCATAGGCGACACTGCCCGAGAGAATCGGCAGGAAGTCCTCATCGTACGCAATCTGCGCACCAAACGTCTCATCTTTGCCGAGTGCATTGTCCTTGATATGGATCTGCACCGGCACCGCCGTCGGGAACGTTCCGAGTACCCCCGCGACCCCCGTCTCACGATCCTGATTGACACGCCCGATCACACTGCCAATGTTCGCGATCTTCACGCCGTTGCTCTGCCCCGCAATCGTCCCGATGACATCAGCATCCGTCATGAAATAGTTGACATTTCCCTTGTGCATGAACGAATGACCAAACGCGACGACCTTTTTGCCATCCACTGCCGTCACCGTGCCTGTCGCACCGATGCTGAAATCCCCGTAGACGAGCGCCACACCGACGGGCTGACCGCCCGTGAGCGTCGCATCATAGCGTGTGTGCAGCTTGGAACTTGCGCCAAAACCGCCGAGCGGCAGGAAGGAGGCTCCATTCATTGGAAGGTTGTTCTGCAAATAGCGCAGCCCCGCAGCGTTAAAGCCCTGCGTAAAGAAATATGCCTTCTCCTCCGCCGCATTTCCAGACTTGGCTTCCGTATCCTCGGAGGCGCTGTCCGTATGTGCGGCAGCAGAAGACGCCTCCGCTGCCGCAGACGTGTCGGAGTTCGTCGCAGTGTCCTCCGTGTCCTCCGTCTTCTCCCCCTTCAGTACCGCGATCATATCGCGCCACTCCGCTTCGCGCTCGGCGCGCGACATCTTCGCGAATTCCTTCTCACGCTCGCGCAGACGGCGTTTCTCCTCCGCCTTCTTGCGCTCCTCAAGCTCCTTTACAATATCGACCGTATCAATATTCGTCTGATTCTTCGTGTCCGGCATCGACCAGATTGGCGTCATGTCCTCGATCGGCGTGATGAAGAACGTATAGGGGCTGAGATCCTTCAGACCTGCAGCAAGCGCACCAACAAGACGACCATCCACATAGATCGGGCTGCCGCTCATCCCCTGAAGCACACCGCCGACCTGTTCGATGAGATCGCCGCTCGTCCGTGCCATGATCATGCGCTGTGAGCCCTTGCCGCCCTCCATCGCGCCGAGGATTTCAACGGGAAATGTGCGAATCTCTCCCGAGGTATCAAGCACCGTATATGCCGTTCCCTGCATGCCCGCTATCACCTCGCTGTACGGAAGGATCGGCGGCATCGCATGAATCTCCGGCGTATGAAAATTTATTGCCAACGCAAAAAGAGACGCCGCTGCAAGACGTTTCAAACAATATCGCAAAATGTCACCTCAAAAAAATGTGCTACAATAGAGTTTATCCGCTCCATTGTAGCACAGTCAAGAAATTTTCGCTAGTTTTTTCCGTCAGCCGAGTGAATGCTCCAATTCCTCGAGCGTCTGCTGTTTGCTCTCACGCCCGAGAAGAATAACCGCCCCCGAGATCAGTGCGAAGACCGCCGCGAACATCATAAAGATGCCGCTCATCGGGAATGCATGCGCGAGCATCACGCCTACAAGCATCGGCGCAATCATGCCGCCGATGCGCCCGAAGCCCGCCGCCCAGCCGCTGCCGAGCGCACGCATCGACGTCGGATACTGCTCCGGCGTATAGGTGTAGATCACGCCCCATGCTCCGAGGTTGAAGAAGCTCATCGCCGCACCCCAGACAAGGAGTGCCGTGACATCGCCCGCATTGCCGAAGAAATAGCTGCACACACCGCTCAGAAGCAGAAACAGCCCAAGCGTATAACGCCGCCCGATCACATCCACCAAGTACGCCGCCGCATAGTAGCCCGGCAGCTGTGCGAGCGTCATGATGAGCACATACTCGAACGTCTTTACAATCTCGAATCCCTGTGCATACACAATTGACGGCAGCCACATAAAGATCCCGTAGTAGCTGAACACAATGCCGAACCACGCAAGCCAGAGCATCGTTGTACGGCGTCGCATTCCCTTTGCCCAAAGGGTCATAAAGCCCGGTGTCTCCACACGCTCCGCCTGTACTCTGCCCGGTGCAAGCTGATCGAGGAACGGACGCTCCGGCATCTTCAGCTGGTGTTCGATGTCACGGATAATCGCTTTTGCCTCATCCACACGCCCCTTTGAGAGCAGATAGCGAATCGACTCCGGCATATGCAGACGCAGGAGGAACACATAGAGTGCAGGAAGCGCACCAATGAGGAAGGCAGCCTGCCACCCAAAGACGGGAATCAGGAGATAGGCGATGCACGCCGCCGCGAGCCAGCCTAGTCCCCAGAAGCTCTCAAGGAGAACAATGAAGCGGCCGCGCAGCTTTGCAGGTGCATACTCGCTCATCAGTGTCGCCGCAACAGGCAGCTCTCCGCCCAAACCAAAGCCCACAAGGAAGCGGAACACAAGCAGCGACTCATAGCTCCACGCCACAGCACACAATCCTGTCGAGATACTATAGAGCAAAACCGTGATCGTGAACACCTGCTTGCGCCCAATGCGGTCTGCAATCGTTCCCGCAAGCACCGCACCGAGTGCCATGCCGATGAGACCGATCGACCCGATCCATCCCGCCTGCGCCGGCGTGAGACTCCACTCCCGTGCAAGCACCGGCAGGACAAACGCAATCAGTCCCGTATCCATTGCATCAAACAGCCAGCCAAGGCCCGTCACAGCAAGCAGCTTGTACTGGAATCTGCCAAGCGGCAGATTCTCCAACCGATCCAAAATCATGAAACAGCCTCCTTCATGGCGTGCCGTCAAGAAATCGCTGATAAAATGAATTTATCAGTGCTTTCCATGTGTACCGCCGCCTCATCAGAGAAAGAACGAAACATTCCCTATTATAGTCAAACTATAATGAAAATGCAAGAAGATACGTCACATGTTTGAAGCAATCGAAAGAAAAAAGACCCGTGAAAGCTCACGAGTCTTTGATTGTGCGGCAACTACCTACTCTCCCACGTCGTCTCCAACGAAGTACCCTCGGCCTTTGAACGCTTAACTACTGTGTTCGGAATGGGAACAGGTGGAACCGTTCAGGCATCATCACCGCATTACTGACTTGTTCCAAGAGCAAAGCCCATCAGGGCGTATGCGATTGGCTCAACAAGTCGTACGCATAAGTGTCCCAAGAGTCAAGTCCATAAGGACACAGACGATTGGCTGACACTACCTGCGCTCTATAGAGTAAACTGTCGTTCACTCAAAACTTCACAGAAGAAACTTCAAGCAAATTGTATTTGTAGGCTTGTACCTTTGAGTTACTGTCGACATTGACTGCGTCAACGTCGACTAAGTGACTCACACAAAACTGCTCGTTCGCTTTCGCTCACGCAGTTTTGGTTCGCTACTTAGCGGTCAACGTCATCCAATCACACTTCGCTGTCGCTCGTGTTCTTGGGACGTTTTCGCATACGACCTGTTTCCCGTTCAGCTTCATCCTACGGATTCGCTTCTCGGACAGGTCAGTAAGTCAAGCCCTCGACCGATTAGTGCTGGTCAGCTGCACACATTGCTGTGCTTCCACATCCAGCCTATCTACCTTGTCTTCTTCAAGGGGTCTTACTTCCTCATAGGAATGAGATACTTCATCTCGGGACGGGCTTCACGCTTAGATGCTTTCAGCGTTTATCCCTTCCGGACGCAGCTACCCGGCCGTGCCCTTGGCAGGACAACCGGTACACCGTTGGTCCGTCCACTCCGGTCCTCTCGTACTAGGAGCAGCCTCCCTCATGTATCTTACGCCCGCGATGGATATGGACCGAACTGTCTCACGACGTTCTGAACCCAGCTCACGTACCACTTTAATGGGCGAACAGCCCAACCCTTGGGACCTGCTTCAGCCCCAGGATGTGATGAGCCGACATCGAGGTGCCAAACCTCCCCGTCGATATGGACTCTTGGGAGAGATTAGCCTGTTATCCCCAGGGTAGCTTTTATCCGTTGAGCGATGGCAATTCCACTCTCTTTCCACCGGATCACTAAGCCCTACTTTCGTACCTGCTCGACCCGTCAGTCTCGCAGTCAAGCTCCCTTCTGCCTTTATGCTCTTCGCGCGATTTCTGTCCGCGCTGAGGGAACCTTTGGACGCCTCCGTTGCTCTTTCGGAGGCGACCGCCCCAGTCAAACTGCCCGCCTGGTACTGTCCCGAACACTGTTAATGTTCCGGTTAGATCCTTAGCATATGAAGGCCGGTATCCCAACGGTGACTCCTCCTACTCTAGCGAGTAGGTCTCCCAGTCTCCCGGCTATCCTGTACGTCATATGCCAAAGACCAATGCCAAGCTGCAGTAAAGCTCCATGGGGTCTTTCTGTCCAGTCGCGGGTAACCTGCATCTTCACAGGTATTTCAATTTCACCGGGTCCCTCGTTGAGACAGTGCCCAAATCGTTACGCCTTTCGTGCGGGTCGGAACTTACCCGACAAGGAATTTCGCTACCTTAGGACCGTTATAGTTACGGCCGCCGTTTACAGGGGCTTCAGTTCGCTGCTTCATCTCTAGGACTAACAACTCTCCTTAACCTTCCTGCACCGGGCAGGCGTCAGCACCTATACTTCAGCTTGCGCTTTCGCAGGCACCTGTGTTTGTGGTAAACAGTCGCTTGGGCCTCTTTTCTGCCGCCGCCAACAGCTCCGGTGGTAAACACCTTCACCATCAACGGCCATCCTTTTCCCGAAGTTACGGATGCATTTTGCCGAGTTCCTTAACGAGGGTTTTCCCGCGCACCTTAGGATTCTCTCCCCGCCTACCTGTGTCGGTTTTGGTACGGGCAGACGTCTTCTCGTTAGAAGCTTTTCTTGGCAGTGTAGTGCAGCTGAATTCAGATTGACCGTAGTCTTTCCTATCTATCGGTTCTCGGCCTTATAGTATGGGGATTTGCCTCCATACAAGCCTACCGCCTTCGACGTGCTCTTCCAATCGCACGCTCAGCTTCCTTCCTGCGTCACTCCATCCTCAAACGAAGACGCCCGGTACTGGAATTTTCGCCAGTTGTCCATCGCCTATGCTTTTCGCCTCGGCTTAGGTCCCGACTTACCCTGGGGCGACGAGCGTTGCCCAGGATCCCTTAGGCTTTCGGTGGACAGGATTCTCACCTGTCGTTTCGCTACTCATACCGGCATTCTCAC